>JAZUJM010000078.1:0-15469 GCA_045642785.1 Acutalibacteraceae bacterium
GGATAATAGTTTTCAGAGACGGCAGCTCCTTTACCGAAATGTTCAACCCGGAGATCGTTTCCGCAAAGGATGCGTTTGAGACCGAGGAGGGCTGCCTTTCCCTGCCCGGAACAAGAAAAACAAAGCGTTTCAAAACAATCAAGGTAAAGTGGCAGACAAGGCAGTTTCAGACAAGGCTTAAAACCTTTTCCGGCTTTACCGCACAGATAATCCAGCATGAGATAGATCACTGCGGCGGAAAGCTTATCTGATCAAGCCCCGGATGTTCCCGGTCAATCCCCGCTTTTGCCGGGCGCATCAAACTTTGCCCGCATGGTCGGGTTATCCCTTGTGAGCTTTTTAACGCTCAGATCCTGCGCCTTATCGTTTGCAAGGCGAAGCTGCCTTTCGGAGCCGAGCAGGCTTTCCTTGACCTTTTGCAGGTGGTCTATCGTTTTATCTATTTCATCAATGGCACTCTGGAATTTATCGCTTGCAAGGCGGAAATTGTTGCTGAATTTGCCCTGAAAATCAAGCAGCTTATTTTCAAAATCGGTAACATCTATGTTCTGATTGCGAATTTGCATAAGCTCCTGCTTGTATGAGAGCGAATTGAGCGCCGCGTTGCGCAAAACGGTTATGAGCGGAATAAAGAACTGCGGGCGGATAACATACATTTTTTCGTAGCGGTAGGAAACATCCACTATGCCGCCGTTGTAAAGCTCGTTGTCAGCCTCCAGCAGGGAAACAAGCACGGCGTATTCACAGCCCTTTTCTCTTCTGTCCTTGTCAAGCTCCCTGAAAAAGTCCTCGTTGCGGTGCTTTGAGGCCGTTTCGTCCATTTCATTCTTCATTTCAAACATTACCGAGATAATCTCGGTGCCGTCTTCGGAATAATCGCGGTAGATAAAATCGCCCTTGCTGCCGGTTCTTGCATCGTTATCCTTTTCAAAATAAGCCGTGCGGAACGCCGTGGCACGCAGGCGGTTAAATTCGGCAAGGCAATGCTGCTCCAGGCTTTCACCCACCATTTTGGTGGACTGCCTTGCCTTGAAATCCTTGTAGTAGGCAATTTCCTCTTCCTTGCGCTTAAGCTCGGCGGAAAATGATTCCTTAAGGCTCTTTTCGCTCAGCTCCTTTTCGCTTTGCGCAAGGTCGATTTTATTTTGCAGGCTCAGTATTTCCTTTTCTTTGCCCTGCACCGCTTCGTTTACCGCGCTTTTAAGCTGAAGCCCCTTTAATTCCAGCTCGGAGTTAAGCCGGGCAATCTCCCGCTCCTTTTCCGAGCGGATTTTTTCCTTTTCGGTACTGTTTGTTTCTTTTAAAACGGCAAGTGCGCTTTTAAGCTCACTTATCTCTTTATCCTTTTTGCTCTCCGCTTCAAGCACCGCGGTTTTAACCGCGCTTTTTTTATCGGCGTCAAGCTCGGATTCCCTGCGCTCTATTTCGCTGCGGAACTCCTTGTCGCGCACCTGCTTAACGATTGCGGCGTAGCCGGATTCATCCACCTTAAAAACTTCGCCGCATTTGGGGCACTTTATCTCCTGCATTGTGTTTTTCTCCTTTGGTTCAGGTTCAGGCCGCGCATACAAACATTATGCTTGTCGCAAGCAAAAGCTGACCGGCGTAATAGGCGATTATGTTGACCGCCTCTTTAAGATTTGATTTTTTGCTGAAAAAGTTTATTGCAAGGGTTGCATCCGAAACGGTGAAAAGTGCCGCTCCGAGGGTGAGGCAGGCAAAGGCCGCCGTGCCGCACGGTGCGCCGGTGCTCATAAGAGCATAGCCGAGGGATGACGCCTTAACAAACATAAACATAAGTGCCAGAGCATAGATGAAAACGGGAACGGCAAGCTTTTTGAGCTTTAATTTAAACGCAAAGCTGCCGATAATCACAAGCACCCAAAGGGCAAGGATAATAATAATCTCAGTTACCGAAAGCACGGGTCTTTCGCCGGGAAGCGCCTGCGCGGTTTTTATGTAAGCAAGGATAAAAAGCACATGGGCGGCAAGGAAGGCAACCGCGCCGATAATGTATTTGACCATCTGCCCCTCCATATGAAGCAGAAAATCACCCACCCACGAAAGCGCAAAGCCGAGCAGCATAAAGCGGGCAAAAAACTGCGAAAACGCGCCCGCCTGCGCCGCGGCAAAAACCCCCGCTGCCACAAACATTGTGGAGCAGAGCATTTTTAACGATAATGTTTTAATTGAGTGCGCCTGACGAACCAGCTTAAGGTAAAATGGTATCGCCGCCGCAGTTACGGCAAAGCACAGAATAATTCCCGCAATAAACATTTTTCTTTTCCTCCGTTATCAATAGAATGATAATAGCGAGCTTTGAACAAGATGTTTTTTTATTTCACTTGCCATCTGCCGCTCATACTGCTCTTTGCCCGCCAGGTTAAAGCTGACCCCGTCTTTATTGTTTACAGACGGAAAGGTGCGGCCTCTGTCATCCCCGTAGCGGATAACATCATTTTCGTCGTAGCCCCCGGCAAGCACCTTGTTCATATCCTCCTGCAGGGCGGTAATCTCGCTGCGCCCCTCTTTGAGCATATAGCTCAGAAGGTAAATCCCCTCATACTCCGGCAGAGTGCAGGCATAGCGCGAAACCGCGTCAAGCTCCGCCTCCCACCCGGCAAGCTTTATATTTATCTCCGCCGGGGTAAAGCTGATATTCGTTTCGCCCCTTCTCAGGTGCAGCCGGTTGTATTCGGAAAAAACATCCATAAAGTGAAGCACCACCGGGCGAAGCTCCTCATACTCCCGGGCAGCCGTGCAGATGAAATTAAGCTTTACCGAAAGCGACGCCGCCTCGTTTTTCACGGCTCCGTTTTTGATTCCCCCGCCGTAGGCAAGGCTCTGAGCCGTTTCTTTCCATTTGTTAATAAGCTCTTCGTCGTATTCCTCCGCCACAGCCGGATATTTTTCCTTTATCTCTTTCCTCAGCGCGGCATATTCGCCGAGCTTTCCGCCGCTTTCTTCGCCGAAAACGGAAATCACCCTTTGCGCCTGAGTATATTTTTCGGAAAGTATCAGCCGTTCTGCCGCCGCCGTGCCGATTTTTGCGTGAAAGACAGCCAAAAGAACAACACCCGCGGCAAAAATCGCGCACAGAACTGCGGCAAGGAGCTTTTTAACCCTGCCGCCGCCCTTAACATTACGATTTTTTTCGCGGGTTGACATCATATTTTCACCGTTAATATTTAATTCATTCGCCCGTAAAGGGGTGCGTCAAGCACAAGGTCAAGGTGATCGAGCACCTTTTTGGCGGCCTCGGTGAGCAGCTTGCCGGGCAGGAAGCCCTCGCAAAGCCCCTTTATATAATCTGCCATTGAGGAGGTATCGGGTGCGCTGCCCGGGGAAAGCTTAACCGAATTGCCGCTGAACTTAAGCTTTATTCTGCGCTCACAGATACTTTCAAGCGGGCGCATACGGATTTCGAGAGTGTTTGCATTCTCCCACGCGGCTGTGCTCACGGCGGTAAAATCAATGCCGGCAAGCCTTATTGCGGATTTTCTGTATTTTCCGTCCATGCCGCAAACTATGGTGTTGTGCTCCCTGCCCTCATCCCAGGTCATTGTGCACTCGTTTTCGGAAAAATGAAGCACAACATTCTCAATATTGCCGCCCTTTTCGGCAGACATATAGGTTACGGGGAGCGGAAGCATTGAAGGCGGGAAGCCGATAACATTAAGAAGCGGGTTCTTTGCAAAAACGATTCTTCTGCCCTCGGCAAGGATTTCATAATTGCTTCTTGCCTTTGCGGGCAGAACCTCCATGGGTTCAAGGGCAAGCCCCTTTACCGCGCCCTCCGGCTCAATGTCACATTCTTCGGTAAACATGGCGGGGAAATGGTTGAATATAATGTTCCTTGTTTTATCCTCATCAATCTCACTTGCGGTGAAGATGAAGCAGGCATCCTGCTCCGGGAAAACCACTCCGTACTGCGAGAACATACCGTCGGCACGGTAGGTGCCCTCCAACCCGTTGCGCCAGAAAAACGCGCCGTAGCCCGCTGTGGCGTGGGTTCCCTCATAGTTTGCACCGTTATCAACAAGCTTTGAGGTGGCAAAGCTTACCCAATCCTCGGGTATAACCTGCCTGCCGTTGAATTTTCCGTTTTGCTCAAGGCACAGGATGAACCTTGCAAGCTCCTCGGTGGTTATGAACAGACCCCAGCCGCCCGCTTCAATGCCGTGGTGGTCGCACTCCCAGAACGGAACGCGGTCAATGCCGAGCGGTTCAAAAAGGCGGGGAGCAAGGTATTCGCGAACGGTAAGGCCGGTGAGCTTTTTGATTATCACACAGCACATATAGGTGTTTTCGCTTATGTAGCTCCACTTTTCGCCCGGGGTGTAGCCCCAGCGGGATTTGAAAAAGTCGCCAACCCAGTCATCGCGCTTTTTATCGCTTAAAACGCTCACATCCTTGCCGGCGCTCATGGTGAGCAGATGAAAAACAGTCATTTTTTCCAGGTTTTCGTCCCTCTCCTTCGGAGCATACTCCGGGAAAAGGTCAATAACCTTTGTGTCAAGTGACACAAGCCCCTCGCTCACGGCAAAGCCGATTGCCGTTGACACAAAGCTTTTGCTCACCGAATACATTGTGTGGGGCACATCGGGAGCATAGGGGTCACTCCAGCTTTCAAAGGCAACCTTGCCGTGGCGAATCATCATCATTGAGTGAACTTCAACATTTTTGTTTTTCATCTCATCAATGAGGCTTTTGAGCTCCGCCGAGCTGATGCCGACCTGCTCGGGAAATCTGACTCTTTCAAGTTCAAATTTTTCTTTTACAGCCACCGAAAACACTCCCTTTTTTAATAAAACATATTTTTTACAGGGTTATTTTACCACAATAATTCCGTAAGTTAAATACAAATAAAAAATTTTTTGAAATTTATCAAACAAATGTTTGCATTTGCAGAACAAATGTGCTATAATGGGTTCGGATAAAGATATTCCGGAAAGGGCATCCGCACAGCGGAGGGTGAAAAATATGAAACCTATCAGCGAAAGTCAGCGTAAAATTTACGAATTTCTTGTTGAAAAGGCGAGGGACGGTGTTACCCCGAGCGTGCGCGAAATCTGCGCCGCGGTCGGTCTTCGCTCCACATCCTCCGTTCAGGCGAACCTTGACGCGCTTGAGGCTGCGGGCTACATTGAGCGCCCGCCCATGCTCAAAAGGGTTATCCGCATCTGCGGCATGGCAGACAATGTTGCCCATGTTCCCCTGCTTGGCACGGTTACTGCCGGCCAGCCCATTTTAACGGTTGAGGAAATTGAGGGCTATGTTCCTTTTTCACAGCTCGGCGCGCCGGATAAGGAGCTTTTCGCGCTTCATGTCAAGGGCGAAAGTATGATTAACGCCGGTATTCTTGACGGCGACATTGTGATTGTTGAGCGCACCCCCGTTGCCCGTAACGGCGAAATCGTTGTGGCACTTATCGGCGAAGAGGCCACGGTCAAGCGCTTTTTCAAGGAAGACGGTCATTTCCGCCTTCAGCCGGAAAATGACACCTTTGAGCCCATCATCGTTACCGAGGTTGTAATCCTCGGCAAAGTGATTGCAAGCTATCGCTATTATTGATTTCCTGCGGGGAAGCCCTTCACGGCTTCCTCGTTTTCTTTTGTAAGGCAAAGATAATCCTCCGGTGCTTTAAGGCTTTCCGCTATTATGAAATCAAGGCTCCAGCGGTCAGACCACGGCTTTGCCTCTTTTTCGCAAAAGGGATTATTAATCATCAGCTCCAGCGTTTCACGCGTCAACGCCGGGTCATTCAGCCTTAAAAGCCTTTTAAACAGAAAAATAAGGCTGTACTTGTTTGTGTTAAGCCTGCCGAAAACCGCCCTGCGAATGGTTTCTTCACTTTGAAGAAGCCCCGGCAGGCGGCTTTTGTTCTTTTTGGCAAGCAGAAAACGGCAGATTACCGCCGCCGCGGCAGCCGATTGCGGGCGCGAAAGCTCCGAGGTCAGCACCCCTTTGCAAAGCTCGGTCACAAAGCCGAGAGCCGCCGTGTAATCGTCATAAATCAGCTTTTCAAGCTCATTTGCTGCTTCATCCTTAACGGCAATTATGTTTTCTTCCGTTATTTCTTTTTCATTTAATATAAGCTTCAATTTATAATTCATTTCTCCACGAAAGAATCCTTTGCTTCATTTCTTCAATTCCGAGCACTCCGTAGGCAAAGCCCTTGCGGATAAGCTCATCGGGAACATATTCATCATATTTTTCAAAAACGGGAACCTCACCGGGGTAAACCAGCTCCATGGGGTCAAGCGGTTTTTCCGCCTCCTCAATAAGCACGCGGAAAAAGTCCTGCTTTGTTCCCTTCATTTTAAACTGGATAAAATACGGACGGGAGGGGTCAATAGCCTTGATTCCGAGCGCCGCGGCACAGCGAACTTTTAAAAACCTTTCAAGTGCAAGGAAGGCATAGGTGCCCAGCCACGGGAAAAGGCACCACATTTCGCCGCCCAGGCAGATGAGCGATTCCTTGCCCACAAGGGAATTTTTTGCGGTAAAGCGGGCATTTGCAAGCCTTGCCGCCGCATTTTTCATAAGATAAGGGTAGCTCTTTTCCTCAGTAAGCACCCGCCTCATTCTTTCAAGCACCTTTGTGTTGATATCGCCGGGACATTCACCGAAGTAGGCGGGAACCTTGCCCTTTACCAACTCGCAGTAAACAAGGCGGCGCTTGTGGTCAAGCTCCTCCACAATCCACACATGGCCCGCAAGGGCTATTTTTTCACCCACGGGCGGGGGCATGACCGTTGTGCCTATCTCCTGAGAGCCGCAGCGAACGGTGTATTCCTCACTTTCCTGAAAAACGGCGTAAAACTTGAAGTTGTTAATAACTCTTTCGCCCGCAAGGCCGACAATCAGCCCGCCCTCCTCGGTGCGCTGAATGTGCTCCTTTTCGATAAGGTGGCGAAGCAGGATTTTATAATCATCCTTTGTGATGTGACGAAACACGCTTAAGCCCAGCACTCTTGAAGCAAGCGCGGCAGGGGTCATTTCACCGCAGGAGGCAAGGGTGCTCATTGTCTGATGATAGAGCAGGCTGAACGGCAGGCGGTCAAGCCTTTGCGGCTCCACCCACCTTTCCTCAACATAAAGCTGCACAAGGGCTATGCCCTGCAAAAGCTTCCACGGCACGGTAACGGGCAGCAGCGCTCTCGGCTCCGGCATTTCCTCGCGCATAACAAACCACATTTCGGACGGTTCGCCGCGCCTGCCGGTTCTGCCCATTCTTTGCAGAAAGGATGACACCATAAACGGTGCATCTATCTGAAAAGCGCGCTCCAGCCTGCCGATATCTATACCAAGCTCAAGGGTTGCGGTTGTAACCGTTGTCTGCAGCTCGTTGTCATCCTTCATAATCTCCTCCGCCGTTTCGCGGAAGGAGGCGGAAAGATTGCCGTGGTGGATAAGGAATCTGTCCGGCTCGTGCTGAGCCTCGCAGTATTGGCGCAGGGAGGTTGTGACGGCCTCGCACTCCTCACGGGAGTTGACGAAAACAAGGCATTTTTTGCCCCGCGAATGTTCATAAATATAGCCTATGCCCGGGTCGGCATTCTGCGGTGCAAGGTCGCTCGGCTCCTCCGGCGCGGTGGGAAGAGCATCAAACTCCTTTTTATCCTCCGATGCCTGCGGGCCGGAAACATAAAAATGCTCCATTGAAATGCGCCAGCGTGCCCCGGGGGATTCCATTTTGGGTATAACGGTTCCCCTGCCCGTGCCGCTTGCAAGGAAGGCACCCGCCGCCTCCGGGTCGCCTATTGTGGCGGAAAGCCCGATTCTGCGCGGATTGACCCCCGCCATTTTTGAAAGGCGCTCAATCAGGCAAAGTGTCTGTGCGCCGCGGTCGCCGCGCATAAGGGAATGAACCTCATCAATAACAACAAATCTCAGGTCGCCGAAAAGGCGTGTTAAATAGGAATGTTTGTGAAGCAGAAGCGCCTCCAGTGATTCGGGGGTTATCTGCAAAATTCCCGAGGGATTTTTAAGCAGCCTGTTTTTGTGGGAGGCGGCAACATCGCCGTGCCAGTGCCACACGGGGATATCCTGCTCGGCGCAAAGCTCGTTAAGGCGTGAAAACTGGTCGTTGATAAGCGCCTTGAGCGGGCCGATGTATATTGCGCCCACAGAGCGGGGCATATCCTCCGAAAAAAGGGTAAGAATCGGGAAAAACGCCGCCTCTGTTTTGCCTGAGGCGGTTGACGCCGTGAGCAGAACATTCCGGTCGGTGTTGAATATGGCATCGCCCGCCGCAACCTGCACGGCGCGCAGGGATTCCCAGTTGTTGCGGTAGATAAAGTCACGAATGAAGGGCGCATAGCGCTCAAAAACATCCATATTCTCTCTCCTCAGATTTCAAACTCGGCAAAATTCTCATCACCCGCGCCATCTTCTTCAAGGGCGGGCTTTGCAAATTTAAACTCGCCGGAGCGAAGCAGCCCGGCGGCATTTATCGCAGGGTTCTGATATATAATATCAAGCAGCTCAATAAAATCACGGATAACCTCACGCGGGGTAATCGAGCTTTCGGCACCCACTCTGGAAAATTCAAGCCTGATAAAATCCGCAAGCTCCTCGCTGCCGAGCTTTTGCTCATAGCCGAAAAGTTCGGCGTGAATGGCGGCAAGCTTCTCAGTCAAAACAAGCATTTCCTCATTGGTGAGCGGGGCAAGCTTTATAACCGGGGCAAGCATATCGCGCACGCCCTCCCTGCCGAAGCGCCCCTCCGCAAGGCGGGAACGCAGCGCCTCATAGCTGTAAACTCCGCGGCGGGTGTCTTCAATACATTGCGGGGTGCCGCACATGATTATGCCGAGATATGACGCTTTGCCCTGAAGCGTATCATTATACATTGTAAGTATTTTTTCATAGTTATACTGGCGGGTTATGCCGTTGGGTATTTTATAGATGTTAACAAGCTCGTCAACAAGCATAAGCAAGCCGCTGTAACCCGCTTTTCTCAGGAAAGCGGCAAAGAGCTTGATGTATTCATACCAGTCGTCATCTGTAATGATAATGTTAACCCCGAGCTCCGCACGCGCCTCGGTTTTGGTAACATACTCACCGCGGAACCACTTTATAACCCTGCCCTTCATTTCATCATCGGCATTTATGTGGGCGCGGTAGTAAACGGTTAAAAGCTTTGCAAAATCAAAGCCGTGAACCAGCTCCGAAAGGGAGTTGATAACCTCAAAAATCTTTTTTTCCACCGCCGCCGAAAACTCCGGCGAATCAACGGGCAGCCCGCTTTCCGCCGCCGTTTCGCTCTGCACGCTGCTTATCCAGCGGTCAAGAATCAGAGTTAACGCGCCGCCCTCCGGGCGTGTTTTGGTGGACATATTTCGGATTAATTCCTTATATGTGGCAAGCCCCTGCCCGCGCGTGCCCTGAAGCCGCCTTTCGGGTGACAAATCGGCATCCACCACAACAAAGTTTTTATCCATAACATAGTTGCGCACGGTTTGCAGCAAAAAGCTTTTGCCGCTGCCGTATTTGCCCACTATGAAGCGAAACGCCGCGCCGCCCTCGGCAATGATGTCAACGTCGTGAAGCAGGGCGTTGATTTCCTGCTCCCTGCCCACGGTTATATACGGCAGGCCTATCCTCGGCACAACGCCGCCCTTTAATGAATTTATCAGCACGGAGGCTATTCTTCTGGGCACCTTCATTTTATTATTCCTTTCACATCTTCAATGTAATCTTCAATAATAAACGGCTCTTCCCCGTCAAAATCAATCACGGTGTCGCCTATTTCATCAAAAAGCTTTTCGTTTACCGAATCGCAGATAAGATTGAGCACCGCACCGCTTTCGCGAAGCACCGCCTTGTAATCGCCGCCGTTTAAAAGGCACAAAACAAACTCCGCCTCGGTTTTGCCAAGCACACCGCCGGAATATTCCGCCGCTTGTTCAACCGGCTGCTCTGACGGGTTTTCCTCAATAACCGGCTGCGGCATGGAGGGTGTTTGCTGCGCGGCAGGGGCTTCTTCGCCCAAATCGAAGTATTCTTCATCCTCCGTTATGAGCATATCGCGCGTTTTATCGGCGGAAACGCGGATGGAATCAAGCAGGGATAAATCAATGCTTATCTTTTTTGCCTCGTTCTTCTTTTTTTCCTCAAAAACCCGGGCAATCTCTTTATTAATAATCTCAACAACAAATTTGGGTATCGCCGTTTCCTTCATCGGGAACGGAAAATCAAGCTTTGTGCGCAGGATTCTGTCTGCCGCCTTCATATAATTGCCGAGCAGGGAGCTTTTGTTCGGTGCGCTGTAAAGCCTTTTCTTTCTCCACATTCCCTTAAAACAGCGGTAAACCACCACATCGTTTACCCTGTATTCGTAATTTTCGTACCGCTTTTTATCGCGAAAAACCGCCGAGCCGAAAATGCGCGTGTTCTCTTCACTTAATCTGCCGAAGCACGCATCGCAGAAAGAGTGCAGGCGGTTAACCGAATAATAGCCATCAAGCGCACGGAAAACCCCCGACGAAACAGCGGTAACAAGCTCCGGATAAGCCTTAAAAAGCCGCGAGCGCTTTAAATCATAGGTGCCAAGGGCATTTATCGCCTCAAACAGCCTGCCGTTATCCTGCGGCGGGTCAAGCAGCACGGCAAGGTGAGAATAATACTCCGACGAGCAGTATTTTGCCGCCTTTTCGGCAGGCAGGGAGTAATAAACCGCAAATTCGGTGAGCCAGTCGGGCAGATAGCTGTCAAGCTGAGGGTTCTCTTCCCTGTATTCAAGGTAAACCCTTTCAAGCTTTTCAAAGCCCTCCTCCGGCGAGTAAACACCGATAAGATTAAGCAGCTCGTATGTATAAACAAAAATGAAGGAAAGGCTCGTTTGCCGGTATTCGCCCCTTCGCAGCGCCGTGCGCCATGAAAAATAGCCGCGAAGCTGGCTGTCGTTCATTGCGCGGTAGGTGGGAAAATAGTTGGTGAATTTGCCGGAGAACTCATAATCGTCCTCAAAATCCGCCATAAGCTCCGCCTGCCGAAGAAAAATCTCGGTTGAATTGCCGTAAAGCTTCGGGTCGCGGGCTATATCTTTCATTTCAATATATTGAGGGGGCAGATAATTTTCCATTTTGGAGGCGGGGCGAAGAATCGGGGTGTCGCGGTAAACATTTTCACCGAGGCTTGTTGAAAGCTTTTCATCCGATAGTATTATTTCTATCAGCTTTTTTACATCCATCTTTTCCCCTCCCCTCAAAATTGGATTATTCTTTATTATAACAGTTTCCGCAGGGTTTTTCAATATATTCGGGTGAAAAAATCGAACATTTGTGCGCGAATTTTTTCTTGACATCACAGTCGGTTATGTTAAAATTATACTATCGGCAAAAAAGGGAGGTGAAAAGGGTGGACAGAGCAAGAAGAGAAACAATACTCGATATGCTTAAAAGCAACGGCTCGGTTACTCTGCGCGAATTGCAGACCCTTTTCCCCGATTACTCCGTTATGACTCTGCGCCGTGACCTTGAATTTTTTGAAAATGTGGGTGAGGCCGTCAGGGTGAGGGGCGGCGCCGAATACACGGGCATCCGCCGCTCGGTTGAGGATATTTATGAGCTGCGCGAAAGCAAAAACCTTGACTCCAAGGAGCACATTGCCGCCCTTGCGGTTCCCTTTGCCAAAACCGGGTGCTCACTTTTCATTGACTCCGGCTCAACGGGGATGTGCCTTGCGCGGCTTTTGCCCGACGCCGAATTTTCCGTTGTTACAAACGGAATCAATGTTGCAACCGAGCTTATGAAAAAATTCAAGCCCTTTGTAACGGTAACGGGCGGCCACATTGACCGCTCCACCCTCTCCGTTTCGGGTTCGCGCCCGCTTTCGCAGATAAAGGAGCTGAACATTGATATAGCCTTTGTTGTGGCCTCGGCGTTCTCACTTGAAAACGGCTTCACGGCAGGCAACTCCGACGAGTGCGAAATGAAAAAAGAGGTTGTGGGCAAAGCGAAAAAAACTGTTCTGCTTGCGGATTCCGACAAATTCGGCAAAAGTATGTTTTTCACCTTTGCGCAGATGGGCGATGTTGATATAATAGTAACCGACAAAAAGCCGTCACCCGCCGTTTTATCCGCGGCGGAGCAGGCCGGCACAAAAATAATATGGTAAAAGGAACAAAAAACATGGAGCTTTATGATGTTGTTATTCTCGGCGGCGGCCCCGCGGGCTACAATGCAGCCGAAAAGGCGGGCGCGGCAGGCCTTAAAACCGCGGTTATCGAAAAAAGAACCCTCGGCGGAGTATGCGTTAACGAGGGTTGTATTCCCTCAAAGGCTCTGCTCTATTCGGCCAAAATGCTCGACTGCGCCTTAAAGAGCGAAAAATACGGCGTTACCGTTTCCGTCGCAAGCCTTGACCAGGGCAAGGTTATCATAAGAAAAAACAAGGTTGTCAAAACCCTTGTGCTCGGCATAAACGCCAAAATGAAGAAAAACGGCGTTACCGTTATTAATGAAAACGGAGTTATCACCGGCAAATGCGAAAACGGCTTCACCGTTCAGGCGGGCGAAGAAACCGTCTGCGGCAAAAACCTGCTCATTGCCACCGGCTCTGCCCCCGTCATTCCGCCCATTCCCGGCCTGCGCGAGGGTGTTGAATCCGGCTTTGTGCTCACCAACCGTGAAATTCTTGATTTGACCGAAATCCCGGAAAATCTTGTGGTTATCGGCGGCGGAGTTATCGGCCTTGAAATGGCTTCTTATTATAACTCCGTGGGCAGCAATGTTACTGTTATCGAAATGCTTGACCACATAGCGGGCGCAACCGAAAGCGACATTGCCGCCAACCTTAAAAAGAACTATGCCAAAAAGGGCGTCACCTTCCGCCTGGGCTGCAAGGTTACAGCCGTTGAAGACGGAAAGGTTGTTTTTGAAGATGAAAAGGGCGAAACAAACGAAGCCCCGGCCTCAAAGGTGCTCTGCTCCATAGGCAGAAGAGCCGTTACGGCGGGAATCGGCCTTGAAGCAATAGGCGTTGAGCTTGAACGCGGCGCCGTTGTCACCGATGAATATATGAAAACCAATGTTGAGGGCGTTTATGCCGCCGGCGATGTTAACGGCAAATCAATGCTTGCCCACACCGCCTACCGTGAGGGTGAGGCTGCAATAAACAACATTCTCGGCAAAAAGGATAAAATGCGCTATAACGCCATCCCCTCGGTTATCTACACCAACCCCGAGGTCGCTTCCGTCGGCCTTACCCTTGAAGCGGCAGAGGCTCAGGGAATCAACGCCGGGTGCGTCAACGCCTCCATGAGATATTCCGGGCGCTATATTGCCGAAAACGAGGGCGGCGACGGAATAATGAAGCTTGTTTATGACAAGGATAAAAACACCCTGCTCGGAGTGCATATGGTCGGCAACCATTCCTCCGAAATAATCTACGGCGCGGCGATGATGATTGATACCGAAATCAGCATTGACCGCCTTAAAGAGGTAGTTTTCCCCCATCCCACGGTATGTGAGGTTATAAAAGAGGCTCTTTTTGAGATATAAGCATTAAAACGCCGCTTCAAAAATTTTTTCAAAAAACTTGAAATTTTTTGAAAAAAAGGGTTGACAAATGCGTTCTTTGTGAGTATAATAACCGAGCATTAAGAAAACGCCACCGCGTTTTCGAGTCGGTGTTGATGACGCTGAGGGTCCACCCGTTCCCATCCCGAACACGGTAGTTAAGCTCAGTGGTGCCGAAGATACTTGGCTGGAAGCGGCCCGGGAAAATAGGGAGACGCCGACACAAACAAGCAACCGTTCAACAGAACGGTTGTTTTTTTATGTATTTTCAGCTTTTGTAAGCATATATTAAAAACAGAACGCAACAGTAAGTCCTATATTGCGCCATCTTCCGGGTAAGCGTTATGTGTCAGCGCCGCTGATAGGCTATTAGTTAACAAAGCACCTCTGATGAGGTGCTTTGTTTTTTACCCGGACGGGGTATTTTCATCAAATCATATAAAAGAAATTCCGAGCAGTTCAAAGCAGGAGCCGACTGCAACACCGAGAAAATAAACAAGAAACAGAATGCCGAAGTTTTCTTTTTTGTTTTTGTTGAGCCTGAAAAGCACCAGCAGGCCGATTCCCGCGCCCGTAAGCAAGCCGGAAAGCATGGCACCCGTGCTGATAATCCCCTGAAGGAACAGCTCGGTTATTACCACCGAGGCGGCACAGTTCGGTATAAGGCCCACAAGTGAGGCCACCGCACAGCCGAGAACGGGAACATCAACAAACAGCTTGCCGAGATTATCCTCACCGATGAAGTATATTACCGTGTTGAGCGCAAATGTTATTACAAGAATGAAAACCGCTATCTTGACCGTGTGGTGAAGAGCGGATTTGAAGATATTCTCCTGCTCACAATGGCAGTTATCCTGCTCACACAGGCAATGAATCTCCACATTCTTCTTTCCCTTTTTGAGAGCCCTCATAACAAGGTCGATAATTGTGCCGAGCACAATACCCGCAATCGCCTTTGTGAGAAGAATCTTTGCAATAACCGAAGCGGTCAGCCCTGCCGATTCCATATCCGAAAGGTGCCCCATGCAAACGGGGAGCATTTCATCCGAGGTGGAAAGGAAGATTGCCGCAAGGGTGCCGAGCGAGATTATTCTGCCCGAATAGAGGCTTGCCGCCGAAGCCGAAAAGCCGCATTGCGGAACCACTCCGAGCACACCGCCGAGCAGCGGCCCGAACCAACCCGCTTTTTGTATTGATTGTTCCGCCTTTTCGGAAGTTTTGTGCTCAATAAACTCCATGAGCAGATATGTCAGGAAAAGGAACGGAATCAGCTTAAGAAAATCAAGCAGAGTGTCAATTAAAACATCAAGCAATTATATTTCCTCCGGAATTATCAGTTGAATATTTATAATACATTAACTGTTCGCAGGCTGTCAATAGAATAAATAAAACAAAAAGAAAAAATTTATTAAAAAGTAATTGACAAAATGCCGTCTTTCTGATAATATAGTTGCGTTCACAAGCAAACGGGCCACTAGCTCAGTTGGTTAGAGCACTCGGCTCATAACCGAATGGTCCGGGGTTCGAGTCCCTGGTGGCCCACCATTCAAAAATAGGGGTATAGCTCAGTTGGTAGAGCAGCGGTCTCCAAAACCGCGTGCCGAGGGTTCAAGTCCTTCTGCCCCTGCCAAAGTAAAAAAGCCTTGAAACCGTTGATATATAAGGGTTTCAGGGCTTTTTTCTTGTCTGATTTTCCCCTTATTTAATTGCCTTGTCTAACACAAATTTCGCAAAAATACACCCATTTCTAAGCACTTTGGGTGTAACCGAGTGATGATAAAACGAACCCATTTTCTTTCGTTTTATAGCAGTCATCTGCTTCGTTGCCCTCATTCGCAATACACAAAGTATTACTTACTCGGTTAAGATGAGGAAGCAAAAGCTTTAGTTGCATAAAATTCCGTGAAGAGTCTAAAAATCCCTCTGTAAACTGATGTCCG
>JAZUJM010000079.1:0-24130 GCA_045642785.1 Acutalibacteraceae bacterium
AAGAGGGAGAGCCGGAGGAGCTTGACGAGGGCGATTTTCTTTCGGAAGAGGATTTTGTCGAGGATTACGGCGAAGAGCTTGATGAAGAATATGACGATGAGGATGAAGAGGAAGACGACGAAGAGGACCCGGGCTACACCATAAAGGATATCGGCGGTGTTCCTCAGAAAAATATTATTCCTCTGCCCGCCTTTGAGGGTAAACCGAGATATGATGAGGATGAAGAGGATGATTCCGTTTCATTCTTTGATGATGAACCTGTTCGCGAGGATGAAGAGGAGCAGGAGGGCGACAGCGATTTTCGCATAAATTCCGCCGAAAAAGAAGAAACGGCTGAAGATAACGGCGGCGAAAGCGCCGGTGAAGCCGAAAAAGCCGCCGAAGAAGAGAAAAAGCCCGCTTTGGCAAAGGATGTCGTCAAGGCTCTGCTTGAAAACGGCAAAAGAGCGGCGATAGTTAACATAGGTGCGGTTGAGGTGCTTAAAAAGGCATTCACCGCCCCGGAGGATGAGCCGGAGAGCGAGATGGAATACAATGCCGCCGTGGTGTTCGATGCTAAGGCCGCCGCAGAGTGGAGCGAAGGCGAATTCAATGATTATTTCGCCGCCTGCCTCGAAGAAACGATGAACAGATATTCCTCCCCGGTGTCGGCGGCTGTTTCTCCGCTTTATAACAATGAAAACGGCGAAGAAATGTTTATGTTCTACGGCACGGCGGATAAATCCGGCGCCGATATAGTCAAGGTCAGCGGTGATAATTCAAGCGAGATTATTGCCGATTGCATTTCGGGTGTTATTGCCGCCATCGGCAGGCTTGCCGTGGGCAAAAAGCCGGAGCAGACCGACGGCGAAGAAATCCCCGCCCCTCAGAGTGTTGAGCGTTCCACCGTTCTTCCCGTTGCGGCTGCTGTTATGCTTGCCGTTGCCGTTATTGCCTGCTTTGTGCTCGGCATTTATTTCGGCAAGGGCGGTGCAACGGAGCAGAATGCTGCATTTGCCGCCGCCGAAGGCTTTGCAATGAGGCTTGTTTCGCGGCTTTATGCCCCGTTCTGATGCTGAAAAATACAATTTTCTGCCAAAAATCCTTTATAACTTGACAAGCGGATTATAAGGTATTATAATTCCCTTACAATAGTTTCTGCCGCAGCTTTGTGCGGCAAGGAACAAATTTATGAAAGGAGCAAAAAAATGGATCTTTCATCAATCGATTTCAACGCTATCTATGAAGCGGTTAAAAAGGTTATCGACGCTATCCAGGGTTCAGGCATCATCGCCAAGATCCCCGGCTATGTTGATAAGGCTCTTGACCTCATCGGAACCTATCTTCCCAAGGTCATCGATGCTATTTCCGGCATCATCGGCAACATTGGCTGAGTTTAATTAACGAAAAAATCGCAGGTGAGCCCTCACCTGCAATTTTTTTGCATTTTAAAGGCGAATATACTCAATATTTCATTGACAAGCACATATAATTTGGTTAATATAAATAATAACCCTATTATTAAAAAGGCGGCGTAAATTTTATCAGCCGCCGTTTAAAAGGAGATATAATTATGGAAAAGATCAAGGTTGGTATCATCGGCTGCGGCGGAATAGCAAACGGCAAGCATATGCCCGCCCTTTCAAAGGTGGAAGAGGTTGAGCTTGTTGCCTTCTGCGACATTATTGAAGAAAAGGCGATTGCCGCCAAAGAAAAATACGGCACCCCCGATGCCAAGGTTTACACCGATTACAAAGAGCTCCTTAAGGATGAGAGCATAGTAACCGTTCATGTGTGTACTCCCAACCGCTCTCACAGCTTTATCACCATTGACGCCCTTGAGGCAGGCAAGCATGTTATGTGCGAAAAGCCGATGGCAAAAACCTATGCAGAGGCAAAGGCTATGTACGAAGCTTCCGTTCGCACCGGCAAAAAGCTCACCATAGGCTATCAGTCACGCTGGAGAGGCGACTCCCTCTATCTTAAGGAGTGCTGCGAAAACGGCGAGCTCGGTGATATCTACTATGCCCGTGCAATAGCTCTTCGCCGCAGAGCGGTTCCCACCTGGGGCGTTTTCCTTAATGAATATGAGCAGGGCGGCGGCCCCCTTATCGATATCGGAACCCACGCACTTGATCTTACCCTTTGGATGATGAATAACTACAAGCCCAAAATGGTTGTGGGCACAAAGTATAAAAAGCTCGGTGACCAGAAAAATTCCGCAAACGCATGGGGCGACTGGGATCCCGAAAAGTACACCGTTGAGGATTCCGCTTTCGGCTTTGTCGTTATGGAAAACGGCGCAACAATCAGCGTTGAATCAAGCTGGGCTCTTAATGTTGCCGACCCCCGCGAGGCAATAACTCTTGTTGCCGGTGACAAGGGCGGTGCCGATATGCTTGACGGCCTTCGTCTTAACTATGTTAAGAACGGCAGGCAGGTTATCGAAAAGCCCGATTTCAGCGCAGGCGGAGTTGCTTTCTTTGACGGTGCTTCATCCGACCCCTCCGAGCTTGAGTGCAGAGCATTCTATGATGCCGTAATCAACGACAAGCCCGTTCGCACCAAGCCCGAGCAGGCAATGGTTGTCACTCAGATTCTTGAGGCAATTTACAAGTCAGCCGAAACAGGTGCTCCCGTTTACATTGAAAACGACTGATAACGGAGGAAAGCTTTATGAAAATAGCAGTTCAGGTTTATTCGTTAAGGCACTATATAAAGGATAAGAAAACCCTTTTCAAAGCACTTGAGGATATCAAAAACGCAGGATATGACGGCGTTGAATTTGCCGGCTATTTCGGAGTTTCCGCAAAGGATATCCGCAAAAAGCTTGATGAGCTCGGCCTTGAGTGCATCGGCGGCCATGTCGGCATTGACGATTTCAAAAAGGATAAGCTCGATGAAACTCTTAAATTCCAGCAGATTCTCGGCACAAAGGCGATAGGTGTCGGCGGCGCACCCCACAGAACAATGGTTGAGTGCAAGCGCACCGGCAAAATTCTCGGCGACGCTGAGAAATACGCTATGGAAAAATACGGTATGAAGGTTTACTACCACAATCATACCGAGGAGTTCAAGCCCCTTCGCAACAAGCTGCTTCCCATTGATGTTATCGGCAGCTACTGCTCACTTGAAATTGACACCTACTGGAGCTTTGTTGCGGGCGCCGACAATAAAGTGTTTTTGCCCGAGCACAAGGATAAAATAGTTCATCTTCACATCAAAGACGGTATCGACGGCAAGCCCATAGTAATCGGCCGCGGCCAGTGCGATATTAAAAAGGTTGTTAAGGCTGCAAAGAAGATGGGTATGGAATGGCTCATAATCGAAAATGAAGACAACGAAAACGATGATGCCGCCGCCATAACCGAAAGCCTCAATTATCTTAAATCTCTTATCTAAGGAGTGTAAAATATGAAACTCGGTGTATTTACCACCCTTCTTTCAAATCTTTCACTTGAGGAATCCCTCAAATATTTTAAGTCGCTCGGCATTGAAATGGTGGAAATAGGCTGCGGCGGTTACCCCGGCAACGCCCATGCAAATCCCGACGAGCTTCTTAACGATGACAAAAAGCTTGAAGAGTTCAAGGCTCTTATCAAGAAATATGATGTTGAAATAAGTGCGCTCTCCTGCCACGGCAACCCCGTTCACCCCAACAAGGAAATTGCCGCAGAGTATGACCGTACAATCCGCAGCACAATTCTTCTTGCCGAAAAGCTCGGCCTTCATCAGATTAACACCTTCTCCGGCTGCCCCGGCGACTGGGAGGGCGCAAAATACCCCAACTGGGTAACCTGCCCCTGGCCCAACGATTTCGGCGAAATCCTTGACTGGCAGTGGAATGAGGTTCTTATCCCCTATTGGAAAGACCTTGTTGCCTTTGCAAAGGAGCACGGCGTTAACAAGATAGCCCTTGAGCTTCACCCCGGCTTCTGCGTTTACAACACCGAAAGCCTGCTTCGCCTTCGCAAGGCCGTCGGCCCCGAGATAGGCGCAAACCTTGACCCCAGCCACCTTATCTGGCAGGGAATGGAGCCCGTTGCCGTAATCCGCGAGCTCGGCGACGCCATCTTCCACTTCCACGCAAAGGATACCAAGATTGATAAATACAACACCGCAAAGAACGGCGTGCTTGACACCAAGCCCTATGCCGATGAAATTCACCGCTCATGGATATTCCGCTCGGTGGGCTACGGCAACGATTACGCCTATTGGAAGGATATCATTTCAAATCTTCGCATGGTCGGCTACGATTATGCTGTCAGCATTGAGCACGAGGATTCACTTATGAGCCAGAATGAGGGTCTTTCAAAGGCTGTTTCCATTCTTAAGGATGTGCTTATCACCGAATCCACCGGCGAAATGTGGTGGGTATGATTACAGAAAAATATTAAAAATATCAGAGGAACAATACTATGGTTAACGGAAAATTCGGCTTTGCTGTTATAGGCTTCGGCGGTATGGGCGGCTTCCACATCCGTCAGATGAAAGAAAAATTCGGTGACAGAGCAGAGGTTATCGGCGTTTACGATATCGACCCCGAGGTTCGCAAAAAGGCAGATGAATGGGGAGTTCACTTTTTCAACACCCGTGAAGAGCTGCTTGCCGATGACAGAATCGACCTTGTAACAGTAGCCACCCCCAATGATTATCATAAGGAAATAGCTGTTGCCGCCCTCAATGCAGGCAAAAATGTTATTTCCGAAAAGCCCGTTGCGCTGAGCCTTGACGAGCTTAATGAGATGTGTGCCGCAGCTGAGAAAAACGGCAAGATATTTACGGTTCATCAGAACCGCCGCTGGGATCAGGATTACCTTATGGTGAAAAAACTCTATGAAGAGAACACCATGGGCAAAATATTCCGCATTGAGCACCGTGTTCAGGGCTCAAGGGGCGTTCCCGGTGACTGGCGCAATCAGAAAGAGCACGGCGGCGGAATGGTACTTGACTGGGGAATACATCTTCTTGACCAGGTGCTTCAGATGACCTATCCGAGAAAGATAGTTTCCGTTTATAACGAGCTCACCTTTGTCACAAACGAAAACTGTGATGACGGTTTCCGCGCCACCCTCATTTTTGATGACGGCCTTTCATTCTATGTTGAGGTTACAACAAGCAACTTTATAGAGCTGCCCCTGTGGTATGTTCTCGGCGAAAACGGCACCGCCGTTATCAATGACTGGCAGTTCAACGGTGAGATAGTTGAGGTTTCCGATTGGGAAAACCGCGATGCCGTTCCCATTGTTGCGGGTGCCGGCATAACCAAAACCATGGCACCGAGAACCGATGATACCATCAAGCATTATCCGCTGCCCGAGGTCAAGGCCGATTGGAGCGAATATTACGAGAATATTTTTGATGTGCTTGAGGGCAAGGCCACTCAGCTTATCACTCACGACCAGCAGCGCAGGCTTCTTAAGCTTGTTGATGCACTCTTCCTTTCCGCAAAGGAAAACAGAGTTGTGAGCTTTGAATAATAACCCGAAAAACAGATAAACATAAAAGAACAAGCCGTCCACCGGACGGCTTGTTCTTTTATGTAGGGTTTTAAATGTCAAGGCTTATGAGGTTGTTAAGCGATTCTCTTTTTACGGCGATATAATCCTTTTTATCTTTGAGCATAACTATCGGAGGCCTCGGAATACGGTTATAATTTGAAGCCATGGAATAATGATAAGCACCCGTTGTGAAGCAGGCAAGAATATCCCCTCTTGTTACGTTTGAGGGAAGTGAGATGTTTTCCTGAATAATATCTCCGCTTTCACAGCATTTGCCCACCACGGAGCAGACCATATCGGTTTCCTCATTCAGCCTGCCTGCGGCGGCAAGAGTGTATTCGGCGCCGTATAAGGCATATCTGATGTTGTCGGTCATACCGCCATCAACCGAAATATAGGTTTTGTAGCCGGGAATTGTTTTGCGCGTTCCCACCGTGTAAAGGGTCAGCCCCGCGTCGGCAACGATTGCTCTGCCCGGTTCAAAGCCGATTGACGGCATTTCAATGCCGAGGTCTGAGCAGTATTCATTCATAAATACGGCGATTTCACCAACTGTTTTTTCAACATCAAGTGTTGGCTGGGAGGCAATGTATCTTACCCCGAAGCCGCCGCCGAGGTCAAGAAAATCTGCGGCATAACCGAGCTTGTGATATATGTCTGCAACAAATTCAAGCATGATTTTTGCTGTGTCAATGAACACATCGGATTCAAATAATTCAGAGCCGACATGGCAATGGAAGCCTTCAAGGGTAAGGTTTTCCATTTTGAGTGCGGCGGCCGTGATTTCTTCCGCCTGACCGGTTTCGATTGCAGAGCCGAATTTGGAATCAACCTTTCCCGTTGCCACCGCCTCAAAGGTGTGGGGGTCAATACCGGGGGTGATTCGCAGAATGATTTTCTGATTTATTCCGTATTCCCCGGCAATTCTGTTAAGCGCTTCAAGCTCTTCAACATTGTCAATAACAAAGTGGCCTGTCTTATTGTCAATGGCAAATCTTATATCATCGTCGGTTTTGTTGTTTGAGTGAAAATAAGCGTTTTGCATCGGGAAGCCCGCTTGTGCGGCGGTGTATATTTCGCCTGTTGAAACAACATCAATATGAAGCCCTTCGGAGCCGACTATTTCATAAATCTTTTTGAATGAGCACGCTTTGGAGGCATAGAGAAGTCTGCCCTTGCTGCCGAAGCCTTTTTCAATGGCGGTTCTGAATGAGCGGCACATTTCCCTGATTCTGTCTTCATCCATAATATAAAGGGGCGTGCCGTATTTTGCGGCAAGCTCAAGAGTATTTACTCCGGCAAACATCAGCTCTCCGTTTTCGTTTTCGGATATGTTTTTGCAGATTCTTATTTCTTCCTTCATAATTGCACCGTTAAATAAGATTATTTTCTTTCATTAAAGCAAGAAGCTTTGCCTCGTGTTCCGGCTCCATGGGGGTGAGCGGAAGCCTGAGGATGTTTTCACCAAAGCCCATAGCGGCGCAGGCTGCCTTTGCGGGAATGGGATTTACCTCGCAGAAAAGAGCATTGATGAGCGGAAGCAGGCTGAGCTGAAGCTCTCTTGAGCGTGCAATATCACCGTTGAAAAAGCTTTCGCACATTTCGTGGGTTTCATTAGGCATAATGTTTGCAAGAACGGAAATGCAGCCCTTGCCGCCAAGCGACATAATGGGAACATTCTGGTCATCGTTGCCGGAATATATATCAATTTTATCCCCGCAAAGGGCGGCAAGCTGAGCAATCTGCGAAAGATTTCCGCTGGCTTCCTTGATGCCGGTAATATTCTTGTGCTCTGCAAGCTTTGCAACCGTTTCGGGGGTCAGATTGCAGCCGGTGCGGCTGGGCACATTATATAAAATGCAGGGGATGTTTACCGAATCCGCGATTGCGGTAAAGGAGGCAATAAGTCCGTTCTGGGTGGCCTTGTTGTAATAAGGGGTTACAAGGAGCAATGCGTCTGCGCCGGCCTGCTCGGCGTATTTGCTCAGCTCTATTGCATAGGCGGTGTCGTTTGAGCCGGTGCCTGCAATAACGGGCACCCTGCCGTTGATTCTGTCAACCGCAAATTTAATTGCCGCC
The DNA here is from genome assembly GCA_045642785.1 of Acutalibacteraceae bacterium. Classification (GTDB taxonomy): domain Bacteria; phylum Bacillota; class Clostridia; order Oscillospirales; family Acutalibacteraceae; genus CAG-177. The sequence continues at coordinate 7,560 of JAZUJM010000079.1, forward strand.
CTGTGCTCTTCGTCGGTAAGGGTTGAGCCTTCTCCCGTTGTGCCGGCAACAACAACTGCGTCGATGTTGTTTTCAATCTGCCAGTCAATAAGTCTGCCGAAATTTTCAAAATCAATTCCGCCTTCGGTGAGGGGAGTGATTATTGCCGATGCTGCACCGGTAAATACTGTTTTCTTCATTTTGGGTTCCTCCTTAAAAATAAAAAGACAGCTGCAAAACAGCTGTCTCTAAAAATTACAAATGGTTTTTAGGGATAGCTCTCCGCAATAAATGCGACAGCATAATAAATGTTCTTTATTATGCCAGCTGAATACCCGCCGCGGTATCCGCTTCGGCATCTTCACCTTTCACGCATCGGCTTGGCAGCCTTTTAAGATGCGTTACTCATTTAGGATGCGCCTCTATCTTTCTGCAATGTTATCATATCATTCGTTAAATGTCAATAAGAATTATTGATATTCGGCGAAGCTTTTTTTGAACTTCATTAATTTTACATTCTGTTAACTTGACCTTATATATTATATTATGGTATACTTAAATGTAAAATGCGGAGGTGTTTGTTATGATTATTATTTCTCCATCTGTTCTTGCAAGCAATTTTTCAAAGCTCGGCGAAGAGGCCGTTAAATCCCGCGAAGCAGGCGCGGAATATATTCATCTTGATGTTATGGACGGCTGCTTTGTGCCCAATATTTCATTCGGCGCAGGTGTTATTTCATCAATCCGCCCGCTTACCGATGCGGTGTTTGATGTTCACCTTATGATAACCGAGCCGTTAAAGTATATTGACAGCTTTGCAAAAGCCGGGGCGGATATCATCACCTTCCATATCGAAAGTGCCTCGCCGGTTGAGCAGACGATAGAAAAAATCAAAGAGTCGGGCTGTAAGCCCTGCATTTCCATAAAACCCGCCACACCTGCCGAGGCGGTTTTCCCCTACCTTGACAAGCTTTCAATGGTGCTTGTTATGACGGTTGAGCCGGGCTTCGGCGGCCAGAGCTACATGGAGGGGATGGAACCGAAAATCACGGCTATCCGTGAAGAGATTACCCGCCGCGGCCTTGATGTTGACATTCAGGTTGACGGCGGCATAAATCCGCTCACCGCCGCCCGTGCCGCTTATGCCGGGGCAAATGTTTTTGTTGCGGGCTCTGCCGTGTTTAAATCGGAGAATCCGTCAAAGGCCGTTGCCGACATCCGTGAGGCAGCCGAAAATCATTTTACCGTTACGCTGTAAGCCTTTAAAAATCCGCCGAAGGCCTCGGCACCGCCGAGCCTTTGCCAATGTTCCTCTGCCGCGGTGTCTGCCTTATTGCCGAAGGTTGTATTATCGGCAAATTCACTTATCAGATTTGCAAAGGCGCTGCCTTTATCTGCATTTTGAGCTTTTAATCTGTAAGCCGTGCCGAGGGTGAAAAGCTCGGTTTCCGGGCAGGGGATTTTCATTGCGGCACAGCATTTTGCCGCGCCGAGCAAAGCGTCAAGGGATGAAAAATCAGCCGAAAGCACATCACGGCCTTCATCCGGCGGCTCCGGCGTGGGCTCTTCAAGAATGGTAAAGCAGACAAGGCACCCTCCGCTGACCTCCGGCACGGTTTCTATCATCATCCTGCCGCCGGTGTCAATCTTTCTGCCGAGCTCGGCCTGCGCCTGCTCAAGCAGACTGCGGAATACCTGCCTTGTTTCAACACAGGCGTAATCCATTTTATCATAGTTTATGTCAAGCTCCCGCATATCATCGGGGGTGAGCTCAATGATTATTTTATCAAGCTCGGGGGATGCTATTTTCATAAAAGATTCCTCCTGAACAGGCTTTGATTTTTCACTAATCATATTATTCCGGCACCGCAAAAAGTGCAATGCAAAAATAATGGAAACGGAGGTGAGCACTTGCCGCAAAATCAGAATAAAAAGAAAAAAGACCCGCTGGCAAAGAGTGCCGCCTTCTTCGGTGAAAGAATACTAATGCTGCTTGCCCTGTGCGTTATGGCGTGGTATTACGGGGGCGAAAGGGCAATAAGAGTTATTCTTTCCGGCACGGGCACCGCCGTTTTGTGTGATTTGGCGGGCGGGCTGATGTTTTATAACCGCGTTACCCTGCGCGACCTTTGCGCCGTGTTCACCGGCCTTGCAATTTCACTTATGATGCCTGCCGGGGTTCCCTATTATGTTCCGGCTGTCGCCTCTGCCTTTGCGATAATCGCCGTTAAGCTTCCGTTCGGCGGAGCGCTCAAATACCCGGCTGTTCCCGCCGCGGCGGGCTTTGCCTTTGCCACGGTATGTTTCCCGAAGCTTATTTTTGACTATAATCCCGCTTTTTCTTCGGCAAGCGGTCAGCTTGTCAGCGGCAATTCACTTGCCTCAATGCTTCAGAACAGCAGTTCCGTTCACATTGACCTTATAAGCGGTTTTGATATTCTCACCGGCAGCGTTTCGGGCCCCATGGGTACCGGCTGCATAATAGTTCTGCTTGGCTGCTGTGTGTTTTTGCTCATCCGTTCCCCCCGCGCCTTTGTTTCAACCGCGGGCTTTCTGCTTGCCTGCGCGGTTATGGCTCTGCTTTTCCCGAGGGTCAACACCGGCAGGGCGGCCTCACTCATAACGGAGCTCGGCGCGGGCAGCCTGCTTTTTGCCGCCGTGTTTTTTGTAAATGACCCTGCGGTAATGCCCAAAACTCCGCTTCGCCGCTTTGCCTTCGGTGCCTTTGCCGGGGTAATCTGTATGGCGGCAAGGTATTTCGGGGTTTATGAAGAAAGCGTGTGCTTTGCCGTTGTGCTTGCGGATGTTTCTTTGCCCGTGTTTGAATCCGCGGCAAAGGGAATTGATTCCCGCCTTAAGCGCAGAAAGGGGGCTGCGTGATGGAAAACAAAAAGCCCTCATTCGGCGAATACCTTATGAAAGGTGCCGTGGTGCGCAATCCCGTGCTTATTCAGCTTGCGGGTATCTGCACCGTTGCCGCGGTTTCCTCTTCACTTTATTCCGGGCTGTTCTTTTCAGCGGTGTTTACCGCTGTAACGCTTCTGAATTGTCTTTTTGCCTCCCTTTTCCTTAAAAAGGTGCAAAGACCCGTCAGAGTGATATTTTATCTTTTTGTTTCGCTTGCGGTAATTTGCCCGCTTATGTATCTTTTTGAAGTTAAGGGCACGGGCCTTGGCGAAACGGTCAGGCTTTATTTGCCTTTGCTTGCGGTTAATTCCGTTACCGCCGTTCACTGTGAGCAGTTTGCCGTTAAGCACCCGCCGCTTGATTCGGTTAAGGATGCAATTTCGGTGAGCATAGGCTATTCGGCGGTTATGATTGCACTCAGCCTTGTGCGTGAGGTGCTCGGGCGCGGCGAGCTTGCAGGCAGAAAGCTGCCCGGAAATTTTGCTTTGCCCGGTCTTCTTATGCCGTTTGGCAGCTTTGTTATTCTCGGCTTTTTTGCGGTGGGATTAAAATGGTATATCAGCCGTTATCAGCCTGAAATGTATGAGGAAACGGCGGTGAATATAAAAACCGCTCGCCTTAACTTCCGCGAAAAGGAAGAAAGCGGCGAAGCTCCCGAAACCGAGGCAAGCCCCGAGGAGCAGGCGGCTTTCCTTTTCGGCAATGAGGCTGAGGATGAGCTTTTCACCGAGTTCTGGGTGGAAAATCCGCTTAACAGCGAAAATATAGTTGAAAACATAGCCGCCCTGACCCAAAAGAATGAGCAGTTCGGCAACGAGGCTCAGGAAAGAATGAACGAGCTGCTCGGCAGGCTTGACCGCAATCTTGATTTTGATAAAAAAGATGATAAATAAATGATAATAAAAAGGAGGTGAACCGTATGCTCGGGGATCTTGTGATTACGGCGCTTTACACGGCGTTCTTTCAGAATCTTGTTTTAAGCTTTGCATTCGGCGCAAGCGAGGCGGTAAGGGTATCTTTAAAACCGCGCAGCTTAATGATATTTGCCGCCATGATTTCCGGCTTTTCGGTTGTCACCTCCGCGGTGTGTTACCCGCTTGAAAGGTTCACCCCCGTCGGCAGCTTCCCCGATTCGCTCCGTGTGCCCGTTTATGCCGCGGTGCTTGCCGTAACCTATTTTGCGGCGGCCTTTATCTTCAAAAAGGTGCTCAGAGCCTCATCTCAGATTATGACAAATCTCGGCATTGCCGCGGTGAACACGCTTGTTCTTGCGGTTCCGTTTGTTAACAGAAGGGCAGCCTATTCCTTTGCCGCCTGCATAGGTTCGGGAATCGGCGCGGGCGCGGCCTTTGTGCTTGCCGCCGTGCTTATTTCAAAGGGAGTCGGCAAGCTTTCTCAGAATGAGGATATCCCCAGGGTGTTTAAGGGCACCCCGGCGCTTTTCCTCTATGTCAGCCTTATATCTCTTGCGTTTGCCTGCTTTGCCGGCAACACCGTTTTTGCCTGAGGGAGAGAAACAATGAAAAAGAAAACAGTAATGAAAAAAACAATAAAGCCCTCTCAAAGGGAGAGCATAACGGATTTTTCGGCCTCATTCGGCTCCGGCCACGCATATGAGGTCAGAATGAGGCGCCGCCGAATCATAATAACCGTTTCGGTTATTCTCGGAATAGCGGCTCTTATTCTGCTCGGCTTTTTTGTTACCGAAACACTTATTGACATAACCGAACTGCCGGTCTGATTGGAGCACATATGAAAAGGAACAACAGAAATCTTGTTTTCAAAACCGAAAAGCAGCACACAAGATTAAAGCTTCGCAATTTTATCGCCCTTCTTGTCGGGGCGCTTGTAATCGGCGGCTCGGTTTCGGTTTTGCTGTTTTTGAAAAATTATAACTTTGACCCGGGCTCGGCGTTCAATGCCCGTGAGGAATCAACCTCGGAGCTTTCGACGGCGGGTGAAATCACGGATTTTGACGAGAAGCGCACCGATATTCTGCTTTACTGCGTTTCGGGCGATAATAAAACAATGGATTTTATCTGCCTTATGCGCCTTGCCGTGCCGGAAAACGGAATCTGTCTTTACTGCATTTCACCTGAGGAAACGGTTAAATGCGGCGAAATCACAAACAGCCTTGCGGGGTTTTACCGCTCCGGCGGAGTGCCCGATTTTGTTAATGCCGTTAAGGAGCTCACAGGCGTAACGCCGGAGCGTTATATCGGCTCAAACGAAGCAAAGTTCAAGCTGATAATCAATAACTACGGCGGCATTACCGTGCCGGTTGAGGAATCGGTGGAGCACAGGTCAACCGATTTCAGGCTTATTCTTACTAAAGGCACGCAGCTGCTCAAGGGCGACACGCTCATAAAATATCTTCGCTGGCATCTTGTTGACGGCGGAGCCGGAACAGAAAAGCAGGCTGAGATTATCAGAACTGTATTGAGTGAATTTTTCTGCCCCGAAAGAGCAGAAAAGGGCAGTTCAATATTCTCTTACCTTGCAAATCAGCTTGAAACAGATATTACCATAGTGGATTATGCCGCGGCCTCCGACTGGCTTTGCGCCATGGCAAAAAGTGAAAGCACAGAGTATATAACCGCAAACAGCGCAAAAGAATTTATTGAATCATTTGAGAAGTGATGGTATGAGCAACAAAACAGCGCCTTTATTGGTTGTGATTGCCGCATTTGTGATATTTGCGGCGATAGTTTTCGGCAGCGGCTCCGGCGGTCTGCAGCTCGGGGGAGACTTTTCCGTTCCCAAGGATGAAAGCAGCATTGGCAGCCCGTTTAAATATTACTCCTCAACGCTGACCGAAAATGAGAAAAAGGCTTATTTTGCAATTCTTAAATCAGCAAAGGAAATGCCGCAGAGCATTGCCACACCTCCGCTGGATGATAAGGAGCTGGGCAATGTGCTTTCCGCTTTGCTGCTTGATAACCCGGAACTCTATTTTCTCGGCAGCAAATGCCGTGCGGTAACAAACAAGGGAAAATGTGAGTGCAGTTTTGAATACACCCTTTCGCCCGAGGAGTACGCCTCCATTGACCGCCAGCTTCGCTATAAGGCGGAGGAGATAATCGCTTCCCTCGAAGAGGGCTCGGATGATTGGAGCACCGAGCTTCAGCTTCATGATTATCTTGTAAAAAACTGCACCTATCTGTTTGACGGCACGGGAACCGTGGCTTCCGCCGCGGGGGCTCTTGTCAACAAGGAGGCCTCCTGCGCCGGGTATGCGGCGGCGTTTAAATATCTGCTTGATGAATGTGGGATAGAAAGCTATCTAATCCGCGGTGAAAGTGTTAATTCACGCGGCGAAAATGAGCCGCATATGTGGAACATAGTTAAGATAAACGGCAAATATTATCACACCGATGTCACATGGGATGACCCGGTGGGCACAAACAGCTCCAACTATGATTTTTTCAACATCACGGATGATGAAATCAACATTGACCACAGCAAATGGAGCTTTGCTTATCCCTGCGATTCAACCGAGGCTAACTGGCACAGCGTTAAGGGCGTTGTGTTTTCCGCCTTCGGCAAGGAGGAAAAGGCAAAGGCCGCCGAGGTTCTGGGCACCGAGATTGAGCGCGGGAGCACATCATTCAGCATTAAATTTTCCAACTCAGCCGCTTACAGCCGCGCTTGCAGCGACCTTATTGATGATGAAGGCGTTTATTCCCTGCTCCGTGAGGCGGCAAAAAAAACAACGCACAGCGTTAACGCTCACCGCCTTTCATACAGCAAAAACGATAAAAGAAAAATAATCACGATTATACCCGAGCTCGGGTGAGCCGGAGGGGAGGATACAATGGATAAGGAACGAATTGAAAAAGCAGTGCGCGAGATACTTATAGCGGTAGGCGAGGACCCGGACAGAGAGGGCCTTGTTGAAACACCCGCAAGAGTTGCAAGAATGTATGAGGAAATTTTCAGCGGAATAGATGATGACGCCAAAAGGCATTTAAAGCTTTTTGATGAAAACGGCCATCAGGAGATGGTGGTTGTTCGCGACATTCCGCTTTACTCAATGTGTGAGCATCATCTGCTGCCCTTTATCGGCAGGGCGCACATTGCCTACATACCCTCTGACGGCAAGGTTATCGGCCTTTCTAAGCTTGCGAGGATAGTTGATGTTTACGCCAAGCGCCCTCAGCTTCAGGAAAGACTTACCGCACAGGTTGCGGATTTCCTTTTTGAGGAGCTTTCACCGCTCGGCGTTGCGGTTGTTATTGAAGCGGAGCACCTTTGCATGACCATGAGGGGCGCAAGAGCCTCGGGGGCGGAAACCCGCACATCCGCATTAAGGGGCGTTATGCGCTCCGATGCAAGAACAAGGGCGGAGGCTATGTCGCTGCTCGGCAAGCATTGATTATCTGACGAATGGGGGCTTTGAAAATGCCCGATATATTTAAGACAAAAACAAAAGACCTCATAACGGGGGAGCGCACCCTCGTTATGGGGATACTGAATTTTACGCCGGATTCATTCTCCGACGGGGGCAGATACTTTTGCGGCGAAAGTGCCGCCGAAAGAGCGGTTCAATTACAGGAGCAGGGCGCCGATATAATTGATTTGGGCGCCAATTCCACAAGGCCGGGTGCGGAAATACTTTCAGAGGCGGAGGAACTCAGCCGCCTTCAAATGGTGCTGCCCGGGCTTAAAGCCGGGCTTTCGGTTCCGCTTTCGGTTGATACCTTTTACCCCGGAACGGCGCGCTTTGCCCTTGAAAACGGAGCGGATATAATAAACGATGTTTCGGGTACCTTTAATGCGGAAATTGCGGCCCTTGTCAAGGCTCACGGCGCGGGGCTTGTTGTTACCCACGCACCGAAAAGCGCCTCGGTGGAGCAGAAATACGAAAACGGCGTTATAACCGATGTTCGTGCGTTCTTTATTGAAACGATAAAGGCGGCATTTGAAGCGGGGCTTTCGCTCACTCAGCTTTGCCTTGACCCGGGTATCGGCTTCGGCAAAAGCAGGGCGGATGATGCCGAAATACTTAGAAATTTAAGCTGGCTTAAGCTTAACCCCTGCCCACTGCTTGTGGGTGCCTCGCGCAAAAGAATAACCGCCGTGGATTCATCCCTGCCGGAGGGGCGGGATTTTGCCACCTCGGCGGCAAATGCGGCGGCTGTTGCAGGCGGTGCCGATATAATCCGGGTTCACAATGTTGAAGCGGGTGTTCAGGCGGCAAGAATGGCGGATATCATTTTCAGAAACGGAGATAAATAATGGATTCTATTATTATAAAGGATTTAAGAATTTTCGCCTATCACGGCGTTAATCCCGAGGAAAAGATAAACGGGCAGAATTTTGAACTTGATATAACCTGCTTCCTTGATTTAAGCCTGCCCTGCATTTCCGATAATGTGGAGGATACCGTGAGCTATGCCAAGGTGATAAAGCTTGCACGCCGCGTTTTTGTTGAAAAAAAGGATGATTTGATTGAGCGTGCGGCAAGGCGTGTGGCAGAGGCCGTGCTTCGCGAATATCCTCAAATTGAAAAAATAACCGTGCTTCTCAAAAAGCCGGAGGCACCGATAAGCGCCGACTTCGGCTATGTTGCGGTTCAGATTTCTCTTGCACGGGGTGATTTGCAATGAAAGCTCTTATAGGTGCGGGCACCAATATAGGTAACAGGGAGGAAAATCTTCAAAATGCCGTGAGGGCTTTTTCGCTTATCCCCGGCACACGGGTAACAAGAATTTCCGGCGTTTATGAAACCGAGCCGTGGGGCTACACCGACCAGCCGGATTTTTACAACATTGTGTTTGAAGTTGAAACCTCACTTTCTCCCTGTGCTCTGCTCGGTGCCTGCCTGGGCATTGAGGCGGCAATGGGCAGGGTAAGGCAGTTCAAAAACGGGCCGAGAAATGTTGACCTGGATGTGCTGCTTTATGAGAATGAAACAAGCGGCACGCCGGAGCTCACACTTCCGCACCCGAGAATGGGCGAAAGAGCCTTTGTGCTTGTGCCCTTAAAGGAGCTTTACCCCGACGGCAGAGCGCTCGGCTTTGATTTTTCGGCGCAGAGTGCAAATGTTGATACAAGCGGAGTAATACTGACTGACTATAAAATAACAAGCGGTGATGAAAATGACTGAGAAGTTATATTATGCCGACGCTTATCTGAGCGAATTTGAGGCGGAGGTTTTAAGCTGTGAAGAGGTTGAGGGCGGCTTTGCCGTCAAGCTTGACCGAACCGCCTTTTACCCCGAGGGCGGCGGTCAGCCGTCGGATGAGGGAACGGTGAACGGGGCAAAAATGCTCCGCGCGGAGGAAAAGAACGGCGAAATAATCCACCTTTGCACCGCCGGCTTTGAACCGGGCGAAACGGTGAAATGCGCCCTTGATTTTAAGCGCCGCTTTGTCAATATGCAGCTTCACTCGGGTGAACACATTCTTTCGGGCTTTATTAATCAGCTCACCGGGCTTGACAATGTGGGCTTTCATATGGGCGAAACCGCCGTTACCATTGATTTTAACGGGGCGGTGGATGAAGAAACACTCAGAAAGGCCGAGAGGCTTGCAAATGAAAAAATATGGCAGAATGTTGAAATAAAGGTGCATTACCCCACCGCAGAAGAGCTGCCCTCATTTAATTACCGAAGCAAAAAGGCCATTGAGGGTCAGGTGAGGCTGGTGGAAGTCCCCGGTGCCGATTTGTGCGCGTGCTGCGGCACCCATGTTAAGCGCACGGGCGAGGTGGGCATAATAAAGGTGCTTTACTGCCGCAATTACAAGGGCGGGGTTCGCATAACTTTGCAGGCAGGCGAGCGAGCCTTTGAGGATTACTGCAATATTAACACCTTCATCCGCTCGGCGGGTGCCCTGCTTAAGGTGCCGCCGGAGGAGGTCTGCGGTGCGGCTGAAAAGCTGCTTAAGAAAACAGACGAGCTCAAAGCCCTCAACTCCGAGCTAAAAAGGAAGATTTTCATTTCCCTTGCCGAAAAGGTTGAAGGCGGAAAAGAAAGCTGCTTTTTCTTTGTTGACGGTTCGGCGGAGGAAGCAAGATTCTTTTGCGACTTGCTTTGCGAAAAGGCAAAAATCGCCTGCGTTTTTGCAGCTGAAAACGGCGATGTTAAATATGCAATAGGCAGCAGAACAACCGATGTAAGGCCGCTGGGCAAGCTTATTAACGAAAAGCTCGGTGGGCGCGGCGGCGGACGCCCGGAAATGGTTCAGGGCAGCGCCGTAACCTCGGAGGAAGAGGCTGAAAAAGCTTTTTATGAGGCACTTCAACAATAAATAATCCTTTTTGAATATTCCTTCTTTTGCAGTCAATACTACATTTAAACAAAAAAAGAAAGGAATATTTATTATGAAAAAGATAATTGCCTTGCTGATTGTGTCTTTGGCCGTGCCGTTTATATTTGCCTCTTGCAGCGGAACAAGCGGCGGCGAGGTTACCGACACAAGGCAGAGCACACTTTTTGAAGATGAAAGAACCGAAGAACGAACCGATTTGATTCCCGAAAGCTCCTCAACCGAAAGCTCTTCCGCGGTTACCGGGCTTGTGCCGGAGATGAGCGATAACGGCGATTCGGACAAGAACACCAATCTTTCACAGGCGGTGGATGAAGCGGCCTCCGATGTGCGCGAGGCTCTGAGTGACAATTAAAAAACATCTTTATAGCAAAAGAACGGAAAAGGCGAAAAACCTTTTCCGTTCTTTTAGTCTTATTTCAGCGTGAATCCGCTTTTGAAAACATCAAGTGAAATTGTGAAAGGCATATCCGGCTCAATGATGTTGTAAAAGGTTGCGGCGGTGTCAATAACCGCGCAGTATTCGCCGTTTTGCCAGCTGCCCGTAAAATATCCGTCGGCAAGGGCATCGCTCTCCGGCTTTTGAGGATAGTAATAATAGTTATATTCTCCCTCCCAGCCGCTGCGGTTAAGGCTGCTGCTCAGCTCACTCAGCATTTGCTTTGAGCATTTGAAGCGCAGGCGCACATAATCGGTGCCGTAATCATAGTGAGCATCGTCGCGGTCATAATGAACGGTGGAAACAACCGCCATTTTATCCGGCAGGGAATCGGGGAATGAATCGGGGAGCATGGTGGGGTCAAAGCCGTTGAGAAATTCGGAATATTCGGTTGTGCCGGTAACAGATTCCGGCACGGCGGCTTTCTGCGGCTCCTTTGCCCCGCAGCCCGAAAGAATCAGTACAAGGCTGAGTAAAAGAAAGAGGAGATATTTTTTCATAAGCAGTCACCTCACGGAAAATATATCATATTGAATTGCTTTTTTCAACTTTTCCGTCTTTTAAAATCGCAAATAATATGGTATTATATAATAAATATGGTTAAAAGGGTGAGCCGCTATGAAGAAAGAAAAGGCAAAAGCCTCCTGCTGTGAAGAGTGCATTTATTATGAATATGACGAGGAATATGAGTGCTACACCTGTCAGCAGGAGCTTGACAGCGACGAAATGGAGAACTTTATAAAGGATACCGTCAGCAACTGCCCCTATTATCGGTATATGGATGAATATGCAATAGTAAGAAAACAGAATTGACGGGAGGAAAAAATCAGATGAAAAAAAGATTTTTTGCAGGCGAATTCAAGCAGAGAACGGTCACTTTTTTTGAAAATGATATTCCCGGCGGATTTTCGGTTAATTCGATTTCGGGCAATTCGCAGGGGGTGTATATCGGCGCAAAGCAGGGCTTTTTTGTGATTAAGAACGGCAAGCCCGAAAAGCTGCTTGACGGGAACACCGCGCTTGTTTTTTCATTTAAGGGCGAAACCGTTTTTGCCGCAGAGGGCAAAAAGATTTTCAAGGTCTGCGGCGAAAAGGCGGAGCTTGTTTTTGAGGCGGACAGCCCCGCCGCGGGCTTCAGCGCCGACGGTGACACCCTGTGGCTTGCCTCCGAAGAAAAGCTTTACAAATATAACGGCGAAGGCTTTTCACTTTACTGCGAAAATGAGAGGAGCGGCATTAAGCTGATAACCTCCTCCGGCAACGGCGATGTTTTTGAATCCGACTGCGAGGCGGTTTATTCACTCTGGGGCAAACGCCCGCGCTGGGGAACCGTTGTGCCCGAAACCTCTCGTATGCCGGAGGGCGCAATATCCTCCATTGCCGCCGATTCCTGCGGCTATCTGTGGCTCGGCACCGTTAACGGCGTTGTGGTGTATGACGGGCAAAGCGAATGGTACACATATAAGCAGCTTGATTTTCTTCCCCGTGATGAAATAACCTGCCTTGAAATATCAGCCGACGGCGGCAGAGTTTTTGCGGGTACAAAAGAGGGGCTTTACATAATTGACGGCACACGCCGCTCATTTTTGCCGGCGGAAAGATGGATGCCGGGCGGCGTTACCTGCGTTTATGAGGAGCCGGAAAGCAAAAAGCTCTTTATCGGCACCGAAAACGGAGCCGCGATTATAGATTATGTTCCGATGACCCTTCAGCAGAAAGCGGAGCATTTTGAGAATGTTGCGGCAAAATACCACATCCGTGAGGGCTATTTCACCGCCCGCACGCTGTTTGAAAAAAACAATATGGAAAAGGGTACACCCCGCATAACCGATAATGACGGGCTGTGGACCGCAATCTATCTTGTAACCGAAAGCTGCCGCTACGCCGTTACCGGCAGTGAAGAGGCAAGGGAGGCGGCACGGCAGGCCTGCGCCGCGCTCATTAAGCTAAACAAGGTTACGGGAATCCCCGGCTTCCCCGCAAGGGCATACCGCCGCCCCGGTGAAGACCGCTTCGGCGACGGCGACCCCGAGTGGCACCTTACAAGCGATGAAAAGGGAACGCTTGAATGGAAGGGCGAAACCTCCAGCGATGAAACCTCCGGTCACTATTTCGGATTTTCATATTATTACGACCTGTGCGCCGATGATGAGGAGAAAAAGCAGATTGCCGAGGTTATCCGCCTTATGACCGACCATGTGCTTGAGCACAATTACACCCTTTGTGATGCCGACGGCCTGCCCACAACCTGGGCACGCTGGGCACCGGAGGATATGAACCGCGGCGATATGTGGCGGTGGGAGCGGGGTATAAATTCCCTTGAGCTTCTTTGTATGCTTAAGGTTGCCCTGCATATGACGGGTGATGAAAAATACGCCGCCGAATACAAGCGCCTTATCAACCGCGAGCACTATGCGCTCAACAGCGCCGCCCACAAAATGGATGACGGCCATTCAAACCACATTGACGACCACCTCGGATTTATTGTGATGGCCACCTTCCTGAGGCTGGAGGAAGACCCCGCAGTGCGCAAATATCTGCTCTTCGGCCTTCGCCACCATTGGAATTATGAAAGGGTGGAGCGTTCTCCGCTGGGCAACATAGTTTTCGGCTGCTTTACGGATGATGCTGCCGATATTGAGGCGGCGGCGCAGAGCCTTATTGAGCTGCCCTTAAGCTTTATTGATTATCCCATTAAAAACAGCCAAAGGCGTGAACTTGTGTGGGATCATTCAGCCGAAAAATTCGGCGAGCCTGCTCAGCTTGCCGCTCCGCTGCCCTATGACGAAAAGCCGGTCACCAATTATGACGGCAATCCATTTATGCCCGACGGCGGCAGGGGATTCAATGCCTCCGAGCCCACAATTTATCTTTTGCCTTACTGGCTCGGCAGATATTTCGGTATTCTGGGCGATTAATTCTTAATATTTGCTAAAAATCGCAAAAAACAGTTTCAAAAACCGGGATTTTATGTATAATGAAATCTGCAAAGAACCGAAAGGAGAAAAAATAATGAAAACAACAAAAAGATTTGCCGCGGCGGTTATGGCGCTCATAATCGCGTTATCCTGCTCGGCGGTTGCCTTTGCGGCGCAGTCCTTCAGCGGCACGGTTACCGAAGATATCACCATTCTCAGCGGCGCTGAAATTGCAGACGGCACCGTTTTTAAGGGAACGGTTACCATTGATTCAAGCGCAGCTGTTTCAAATGGCACCTTTGAGGGCAAGGTTATTAACAACGGCACAATAGTCGGCGGAACCTTCAAAGGAACGGTCGAGAACAATTCCGGCAAAAACAAAATAGTTTTTATTGACGGCGGAATCAGCGGCGGCACATTCAGCGGCACCGTCAACAACAATAACGGTGCAATTATTGCCGGCGGCACCTTCAACGGCACCGTTAACAACAAGGCAAACTCCTCTTTAACCGTTTCATTGACCTCTGCTTTAACTTCGGCACCCGTGTTTAACGGCACGGTCAATAATGACGGCACAATATCCGCAGGTACCTTTAACGGCAAGGTTGTCAATAACGGCAGCATAACCACCGGCATTTTTACCAATGTTATTGATAATTCAAACGGCAAAGAGATTCCCTCAACTGTTGCGGCGGTTATCTCGGCAACAAAGGATAAGAAAACCACGGTTACCGTTCAGGGAACCCCCATATTCACCGGCAAGGCTTCCGTTTCCGGTTCAAACACCACCTTCGTTCTTCCCAAAAATTCAATTCTCACCCTTGCCGACGGCGCTGAGCTCACCCTCAACTGCCCCTGCGAGATTAACGGCGCTCTTCTTTTAGACGAGGGCTCAAAGCTCACTTCAACAAGCGGTTCACTTGTTGACCCATCCGCCGGTTCAATCACCGTGCCTCAGGGTGCTTCCTTTACCGGCGCTGCAGCCTCAAAGTTCAGCTACATCACAAAGAGAGAATACACAATCACCGTTGAGAGCAATGTTGACAAGAGCGAGTTCACCTTCACCGTTGCCGGTTCGGCATATAACGGAGATAATGTTGGTTATCTTTTCGATTTTGCGGGCACCGTCAGCAAGTGCCTTGTTATCAACTCCATTAAGGTTTATAACGGCAAAAAGAATGACAACAACATAATCAAGAGCTCTGCCGATTTCCGCGGCAGCTTCACAATGCCCGACGGCAATGTTATCATTTACATTGACTGTGTTGCAAACCACACCACCGCAACCGACCATAAGGATGCCACCTGCACCGAGGCGGGCTATGACAGAACCTACTGCTCTGTTTGCCAGCACACCTTAAACACCACCGTTATCCCCGCCAAGGGTCACTCCTTCGGCCCCTGGACTTATGCCGACGAAAACAGCAAGGTGCTCAAAACAAGAATTTGCTCCGTCTGCCATCACACCGAATATGCCTATGTTGAAATCAAAAACGAGGCCAACGGCAAAAACCTTACCGTTGATTACAGGTCAACCCTCACCTTCCACGCCAATGTTAAGGCAGAGGACGGCTATGTGCTTTACTGGAATGTCAACGGCAACGAGGTCAGGGACGACGGCTCCGCAACCTACACCGTAACCGAAGCCAAGGACAATGTTGCAATAAAGGCCGTTGTCAAGGGCATTGTAAACGACTCAAGCGAAACGCTCAACATCACCGTCAAGCACGGCTTCTTTGATAAAATCAAGGCCTTCTTCCGCGGTCTGTTCAAATCACTTCCCGTTTACATTGATAATGTAAAGCAGTAAGAATTAAAAATCAGGCGGCCCGCAGTCATAACCGACTGCGGGCCGCCTTTTCTGTTTGCTTTTTTATTTGATTATTGATTCACCGCTCATTTCGGCAGGCTGTGCAATGCCCATAATTTTAAGAATTGTGGGGGAGATGTCGCAGAGCTTGCCGCCCTCACGCAGTGAGCAGGGGTAACCTGCCACAACAAAGGGAACGGGGTTGGTGGTGTGGGCGGTGAAGGGTGAGCCGTCATCCTCATACATTTTGTCGGCGTTGCCGTGGTCGGCGGTGATAAGCATTGCGCCGCCCATCTTCATAACGGCGTCATAAACCCTGCCCACCGAGGTGTCAACAGCCTCAACAGCCTTAACTGCGGCGTCAAATATGCCGGTGTGGCCTACCATATCGCAGTTTGCAAAGTTGAGAATAACAACATCGTACTTATCGCTTTCGATTGCCTCAACCACTTTGTCGGTAACCTCATATGCGCTCATTTCGGGCTGTAAATCATAGGTTGCAACCTTCGGAGAGGCAACAAGGATTCTGTCTTCGCCCTCATACTGCTTTTCAACGCCGCCGTTGAAGAAGAAGGTTACATGGGCGTATTTTTCGGTTTCGGCTATTCTGAGCTGAGTTTTGCCGAGCTTTGAAAGATATTCGCCGAGGGTGTTTTCAAGGGTCTGCGGCTTGAAGGCGATGTTTACATTCGGCATGGTGGCATCATACTGAGTCATGCACACATAGTAAAGCGGGAAGAAGCCGTTTTTGCGCTCAAAGCCCGCAAAGTCGGGGTCAACAAAGGTTCTTGTTATCTCTCTTGCTCTGTCGGGGCGGAAGTTGCAGAAAACAACGGAATCATTGGCCTTAACGCCTGCACCCTCAAGGCAAACGGTGGGGATAACGAATTCATCGGTTAAATTCTTGCCCTCTTCATCAACTGTTTCATAGGACTTTTTAACAGCTTCAACGGGGTCATCGGCCTTAATGCCCTCGCCGTATACTATTGCGGAATATGCCTTAACAACGCGCTCCCAGCGGTTGTCGCGGTCCATGGCGTAGTATCTGCCCATAACGGTTGCAATTTTGCCAAGGCCGATTTCTTTAAGCTTTGCGGCGGCTTCGGCAACATAATCTGCGCCGGAGGCGGGGGGAACATCGCGCCCGTCAAGGAAGCAATGCAGATAAACCTCTTTAACGCCCATTCTTTTTGCAAGCTCAACAACGGCGTAAATGTGGGTGTTGTGGCTGTGAACGCCGCCGTCGG
>JAZUJM010000080.1:0-5364 GCA_045642785.1 Acutalibacteraceae bacterium
TGCATGCCGGAGCCCGCAACGCCGAAAACGGGCTTGGGCATAAAGGTGGCGTGAAGGCCGTTGCGGCGGGCTATGCTTTTAACAACATATTTGAAGGTGACAACATTGTCGGCGGCGCGGAGTGCGTCGGAATATTTAAAATCAATTTCGTGCTGGGCGGGGGCGCACTCGTGGTGAGAGGCCTCAATCTCAAAATCCATTGCCTCAAGCACATGGCAGATATCCCTGCGGCAGCCTTCACCGCAGTCGGCGGGGCCGTAATCAAAGTAGCCGCCGTGGTCGTCGGTTTCAACCGTAGGTTTGCCGTCGGCGTCAAGCTTGAAAAGGAAAAATTCACATTCCGAACCCACATTGAAGGAATAACCCATCTTTGCGGCCTCGGCAACGGCTCTTTTGAGAATATAGCGGGGGTCGCCCTCAAACGGCTCGCGGTCGTGGCGGTAAACATCGCAGATGAGGCGGGCTATTTTGCCCTGACCCTTATCCTCGTGCCACGGGAGCACGCAGAAGGTATCATAATCGGGATAAAGGTACATATCCGATTCTTCAATTCTGACAAAGCCCTCAATGGAGGAGCCGTCAAACATACATTTGTTGTCAAGAGCCTTGGGAAGCTGACTTCTGGTTATGGCAACGTTTTTAACCGAGCCGAGAATGTCGGTGAACTGAAGGCGGATAATGCTTACATTTTCTTCTTCTGCTATGCGGAGAATGTCTTCTTTTGTATATTTTCCCATTTCCGTTGCTCCTTGCTCGAATTTTCCGAAAAATTGTAACATTTTTAGTTTTGCTTGTCAAGGCGTATAAAGGTGTGATATAATAGTCCACGCAATAAAAAAGGAGCCTGAACCCGATGTTGATTGATTTTCACACCCATTGTTTTCCGGACAGCCTTGCGCCGAGGGCGGTGGAATCGCTTGCAAAAAAATCCGGCATAATGTTCCCGCCCGGCTGCGGCACGGTCAAGTCGCTTCTCGGCAGCATGGAAAGCAGCGCGGTGGATTACTCCGTGGTGCTCGGGATTGCAACCAATCCCCGCCAGCAGAGAAAGGTGAACGATTTTGCGATTTCCCTGCTTAACGAAGAAAAGCTTATCCCCTTCGGCAGCGTTCACCCCGACAGCGAAGATGCCCTGACCGAGCTTGAACGCCTTGCGGCAAACGGAATAAAGGGAATAAAATTCCACCCGGAGTATCAGAGCTTTTTTGTTGATGAAAAAAGGATGTTCCCAATCTATGAAAAGGCGGCTTCCCTGGGGCTGATAACCGTTTTTCACGCCGGCATTGATTTGGGCTACCGTCCGCCGTTTCGCTCCACACCCGAAAGGCTCAAAAACATTCTGCCGGTTTTCGGCGGTGCACCGGTGGTCGCAGCTCACTTCGGCGGAGTGAACGAGGTGTATGACACGCTCCATTACCTTTGCGGCACCGATATTTACTTTGATACGGCATATTCCTACGGCGCGGTTTCTCCGCTTGCCGTGCGCGATATTCTGAACAGTCACCCGGCGGAAAAGGTGCTTTTCGGCACGGATTTTCCGTGGATGGATGCAAAAATGATTTCGGCTTTTCTCGACTGCTGCGAGCTCAGCGGCGATGAGCGCGAAAAAATAACCGGCGGTAACGCCCGCCGGCTTCTCGGATTGTAATTCGGTTATCCCCTGAGCTCGTCAAGGGTGAGCTCATAGGCGGGCAGCATTTCCTCAAGGAAAACATCCGCCTCCGGCAGAAGCATTGCTCTGATTGAGGCAATGGTGCTTTCGGCGGCCTTTGTAAATTCGCTGTTGCCTGCCCTTCGCTCCTCGGTGCATTTGATAAGGGCGCTTATTTTATCCGCGGCCTTAACAAGCTTCCACAGCTCCGAATCCGATTCGCAGGGAATAAAAAACGGCTCGTATTCGCTTTTTATATCCTCCGGCAGCATTGAAAGCAGATTGCGGCAGGCGTTATCCTCAACGGTTTTATAGGCATTGCGTACCTGCTCGCTGTAATATTTGACGGGCGTGGGCAAATCGCCGGTGAGGGTTTCGGGTGCGTCGTGAAAAAGCCCGAGCAGGGCGGCACGGTCGGCATCGTATGAGCGCGAAAAGCGCGCATTGCCTATAACGGCAAGGGCATGGGCGATAACCGCGACCTCAAAAGAGTGGTCGCAGAGGTTTTCGGGGTGCTCGTTTCGCATAAGTGCCCAGCGGTTTATATTTTTCATTCTTGATATCATTGCAAAGAAATTACTTGCCATAAAAAAACTCCCTTCGCGGAATATTGACATTATATCAAATTTTCGGCTTTTTTCAAGTGATAAGCCGAAGGAAGAGGTTACAAAAATGAAGCTTGTTAAAAAGACGGCGGCTCTGATTCTCTCGGTATGTTTGATTTTTTCCCTTGCCGCCTGCACACAAAATGAAAAACAGCAGGGGGGAACTCCGAAAATCAGAATTGCCTGCGATAAGGATTGCAGTATCACCGCGGCCAAGCTCGGCGTTGACCACAAAAATGAATATGAAATAACAAACGGCACGGAGTCGGAAACGGAAAAAGCCTTTTCAAACGGGGAAGCCGATATAGCCGTTTGCTCCCTTGCCGCGGCGCTTCGCCTCTGCTCCGGCGGCAGCGGCGCAAGAATCGCCTGCGCCGGCGCTCAGAAAAAGCTTTTTGTTATGGCACGAGATGCCGATAAAATATCCGATTTATCCGACCTTGAGGGCAAAACAATCACGGTTTCCTCAAGCGGTGATTCAAAAAGCATAGTCAACTATATTCTTGTGCAGAACGGAGTCAGAAATTTTAATCTTGTTTCGCCCGAAAGCGAGGGCGAAGGCGCGGTGGTGAATAAGCTCAATTCGGAGGGCGGCATCGGTATTCTTTCGGAGCCGAGCGCAAGTGCGTTTGAAGAAAAGAACTCCGATTATTATGCTGCCGTTGATTTGCAGGAAAAGTGGAAGGCCATATGCGGCACGGAAAACACCGCCGTTACCTGCTGTGCGGTGGTTAGCAAAAAGCTTATGGATGAAAATTTCGCCGCGGTTCGTGCATTTGAACTGCAGTATCAGGTTTCGATAAATTATCTTTTTTCCGCCGGCTCAACCAATGCGGGCATAGACCTTGCGGGCGGCGGCTCATTCTCAACCGCGGAAAAGGCCACTTCGGCTCTTCAGCGAATGGGGCTCAAATATATTTCGGGCGATGATATGAAATTTGCCGTTGCCGCAACCGTTGAGGCTCTTGCCGACGGCGGCGTTTACGGCGGTGTTAAGGTGCCCGGAGAGAATATTTTCTGCTGAAAACAGTAGCTGCCTGAATCGTTTTCAAAATACTTGACAAAAAGTATTTATCCGTATAATGAAGATGATGAGGCTACCGTATTCGATAGTCTCACCGTCGGTTATTCTACATCATTCGGCAGGAATAGTCAAACATAAGCTGAACACCTTTTTTAATGTCAACAAAAAAGCAACATCCGTGCAATTCTCACGGGTGTTGCTTTTTGCCTTTTACTGTTAATCTGCTTTGTAACTTAAGCTGAAGCAATGGGAAAGGATGCCGTAGTCAACAACATAGCAATGGAATGTGTTGCCGTTAATCTCCTTGTCGCCTATCTTCATCTTTGTAACATAGCCTATGGAATCCGAAAACGCCTTGTCGTGGTTAAGAATTTTGAGCCAGTCTGCGGGGTCGGAGCTCAGGTGGATGTCCTTGTCGTTATCCTCGCTGTAGCTCATAATGTAATTCTTCATTTTTGCCGAGGAGAAGGTGAAGGTTTTTCCGTTTATCTCCTCCGGGGTGGAAACGGGAACAAGGTAGGAATAATAGGCTCCCCACACGGATTCGGCATCGGTGGTGTGGTGCGCGGCGCTGTGGCCGAATATTGTGAGGGCGGGGTTTTTGCCGTCGGGGCTCACATACTGGGCACGGGGCTCGTCATCCTCCGATTCCATACTGAGCAGTTCAAGTATCGCATTGTAAAGGTCGGAACCCTTATACTTGAAGCTTGTGTTTATGGCAATCTGTGTGGATTTTACATTGTAGGAATAATACTTTGCAAAGGAATAAATCGCAACCGCCTGAGCCTTTATTGCATCAATCGGGGATTCATCGCCGATTTCCTGCATTGTTGTGCGGCAAAGGAACTCAACAAGGTCATAGGTTTTGCCGCCGTATTTAACGGTTGAAGGGGTTTTTGAATCATAGTAAAGCTTGGTGCCGGGGTAGTAGTGCTTAACAATGTTTATATAGTCGGTGCCCTCTTCGGCCATTACTATGGCTCCGCATTGGCTCATTCCCACGCCGTGACCCCAGCCGTAGGAAGTGATGGTGAATGTGCCGGAGGTTGAACCCTGACTTCCCGGGTTTGAAGGGTCTGCGGGGTCTTCAACGGGTTCGGTTACCGAGGATGTGGGGTCTTCCGGCTTTTCACCGCCGCTTATACTTTTGATAACGGAGGTGAAAAAGGTTAAAACGGTGCTCATAAGCACGGCTATTGCTTTAATAACCGTTTGGAAAAAATTTTGCACGGGGCTTCACCCTTTCTGTTTCTGTATCAGAGCAGAATTACCATTTAATATCCTTAATGGTAACGGTTGAATCTGCCTTGCCGGTGCCGCTGACTGTTACTATTGTGTATTTAACCTTTGTGAGCTGGGCGTTCCAGTTCCACTTGTAGGTGGCGTTAACAAGCTTGCCGGTCTTGAGGTTGACCTGAGCGGTGATTGAGGCACTCAGAGTATCTTCGGTAACTGCCTGAACGCTTGCGCCGTCGGCGTTGTTGATGCCCACATAGATGTTGTTGGCGTTCTTATAATCGAATTCGGTCTTGTCGCCGCTGCCCGCATAAAGGCCGCAGTGACGAAGAGGGGAGTTGTCGCTTACCGAGGGAGCGGTGCTTTTGCCGTTGCCGATGGTGAGGGTGATTTTGTAAACATCGCCGCTTACCTTTTCAATCTTGGCGTTGCTGACTTCGGATGCGGTGAGGGCGGAATTTGAAAGGAATTTTGCGGAACCCTTGGGGTTGGTGAAAGTAGTGGTGCCCACTCCGAGGAAGCTGTTGACGGCATCGGCGGCAACCTTGATTTTCATAATTGCCTCTGCACCCTCAAGCTTGTTTAAGTTGGTGGTTCTGGTTTTGGTGTAACCGGCCTTGGAGCTGATAACCTTGTTTATTGCCTTATTATAAGCGTCAATAATTTCGGCCTTTGTGGCGGGAACCTTAACGGCGGCGGCTGTTGTGCCGGGCTTTTTGGTTGTGGTTTCCTTCTTTGTGGTGGCAGCCTTTTTGGTTGTTGTTACTTTCTTGGTGG
Source organism: Acutalibacteraceae bacterium (assembly GCA_045642785.1). GTDB lineage: Bacteria > Bacillota > Clostridia > Oscillospirales > Acutalibacteraceae > CAG-177. The sequence continues at coordinate 5,294 of JAZUJM010000080.1, forward strand.
TTGCTGCAGCCTTCTTTGTGGTTGCGGGGGTGGTGGCAGGTGTTGTGGGGGGTGGTGTTGCGTCTGTGGTG
>JAZUJM010000081.1:0-4020 GCA_045642785.1 Acutalibacteraceae bacterium
GCTGAATAAAAAGAAGCTTCGGTTTTTTGGCTATGCACTCAACTATCTTTTCGCAAATCTGCTCATCATCCGGCGCGGTTTCGGTCTGAACGCCGATATCATTTTCGATAATGCCGAAGTTGATGGGATTCCAGTTGCAGATTGAGCTCAGAAGCGCATCGGGGTATTTTTTCCTCACGGCGGAGAACACGGAGGGCAATTCTTTATTTGTGTAGTGCTCCCTGCCCACAATGCCGTTTGTAAGGCCGTGAACCTCCGGCTCGGCGCCCAGAAGCATTGCGCCCCAGTTCTGAGCGCTTATGGTGGGGTAAAGCGAAAGAGCATCATAGGTTACCGCTCCGTTTGCAAAAAGCTTATCCGTATTCGGTGTTTCGGTAAGGCGGTTAAAATTGCCCATGCCGTCAATGCCGATAATAATAACATGGTCGTAAATATGGCTCATTTGAATATTTACCTCTTTTCTGCCCCCGCTCCGATTCGGAGAAGAAGCGGTTTTATTATAATATACCGCACTTTCGTCCCTCTTTCAAGATTGTTTTTCTTGATTCATTCAACTTCTCCTGCTATAATAAATGCTGCAAACCAAAACAGGAGGTTAAAACATGAAAACTCCGAAAGGAATAAAAACAATTTCTTTTATGCTTGCCCTGCTCACATTCGCAATTCCGCTTTTCTGCTTCCCCGCCTCGGCGGTTGATGAAATACCGGCGGAATACGGTGCCGATGTGCCCTATATCCATGTTGTGGGGCTTATGACAAGCGACATTTACGCCGACCCTTCCGACCCCGATTCAAAAACCGTGTGGCCGCCGCAGACCGGCAGCATTGTGGGCGCGGTTGCAAAGCTGCTGCCTGCGATAATCGGTGTTAAGATAACAAAAAACTATAACCGCTTCGGCAACACTCTGATTTCTTCGCTCAATTCCGTATTAAGCCCCGCTTTTCTTGATTTAAGCGGTGAAAGGCAAAACAAAAGCGGCGCAAGAAACATCTATCCGCCCAAAGAGGAGATAAAAAGCAATTCAAAGCTCTGGTTCGATTACGACTGGCGCGTTGACCCCTTTGAGGTTGCAGCAGAGCTGAACGATTTTATCAATTATGTGCTTGAAGCCTCCGGCTGTGAGCAGGTTGTGCTTGAATGTCACAGCTACGGCGGAGTTATAACCTACACCTATGCCTCCGTTTACGGCACCGAAAAGGTGAGAAGCTTTTTGTTTAACGCCTCCGCCGTTTTCGGTGAAACCTTTACCGGTGACCTTTGCCAGGGCAAGCTTGTTCTTGACCCCGACGCATTGACCGAATATTTAAAGGGTGCCTTTGCCCACAACAATGGCGAAAAATTCTTAAACGGGCTTTTTGCCTTCCTCAACAAAGTGGGCATAACGGATGCCATCTGCAATGATGTAAACAAGGTTGTTGACAAGCTTCACGACAGGCTGTATGCCGAAACCATTCTGCCGATGTTTGCAAACTGGCCGAGCATATGGTCAATGGTGCCCGACGATATGTTTGAGGATTCGGTCAATTACATCTTTAACGGCTTTTATGCCAAAGACGGCAAGGACCACTCCGGTATGCTTCAGAAGGTGAACCGCTTTGACACCGAGATAAGGCGTAACCGGGCCGATATTTTAAACAAGATAAAGGAAGACGCAAATCTTTATGTGGTGTGCCGCCACGGCTACTGTTCAATGTTCTGCACCCCGTCGTGGAGAATTGCAAACGATATGATAATTGATGTTAAAAACGCCTCCTTCGGCGCAACGGCAGCACTCTACGGCGAGCAGCTCCCGGCGGATTATCTTGCCGGCAAAAGCAGCGAATATATTTCCCCCGGCAAAAACATTGACGCTTCAAGCTGTATGTTCCCGGAGCAGACCTGGTTTATCGGCAACTATATGCATATGAAATCCTACCCCGACAAGATGTTTGAAACGCTTCTTTATTCAAAGGAGCAGGCAACCGTAAATACCTTTTCGCAATACCCGCGTTTTCTTCTTTTCACCGACAGCGGTGAGCTGATACCCGAATAATAAAACGGAGGAAATATATCAATGCTTCACAACAGCGAATTTATTCAGAATTTCATGGCGCACTACGACTACCCCGAAGAGGCGGTAAAAGAGTTCACAAGGGTCGAGAATCTGCTTGACAGCGACCCCGAATTTGCAAAGGTTATGGATGACGCGGTTAACGACTATATGTTTAACCCCGATTACGATATTCACACCTCTCTTAACAAGGTAAGCGAATACGGCACCGCACACGGTGAAAATGAATGTACCGTTGAATTTATTTTCATCCTCAACTGTATGCCGATTCTGAAAGAACGCTATGACGCGGCGGGAATTGAAGAGAACATTTTCTGGGAATCCGCCGCCGACCTTAAATACAAGCTTATTGAGTGTATGGCGTGCGAAGAGGTTCCCGGCACCTTTGTTGCGGGCTGGAACAACGGCACCCTGCGTATGACCCGCTTTGCCTACGGCAGATTTCAGTATGAGTTAAGCACCTATGATTGGGAAAACGATTTCGTTTTCTCCTGCGGCAAGGTGATGAAGCCGGGCGACACATATATTAATTTCCACATACCCTCCTCCGGCGTTTCATTGACCGATGATGTAAGGCTTGAATCCTACAAGCTTGCCTATCAGCACTACAATCACCTTTCCCCCGACGGCAAGGTGATTTTCGGCTGCGGCTCATGGCTGCTTTACCCGCGCCACCGCGAATTTCTGCCCGCAAATTCAAATATTCTTCGCTTTATGGATGATTTTGAGATAATCGGCTCCGCTGAAAAAGAGGGTTTCCCCAACGGCTGGCGCGTTTTCGGCAAATACTCCGATTTGCCTTATAACGAGCTTCCGCGCGACACCTCGCTTCGCCGCGCCTATGCTGATTGGCTTATGGCAGGCAACAACGGCGGCGATGCCTTCGGCTGCTTTGTGTTTGACGGCGAAAAAATACTCAGATGAGGTTATCAAATGGACATAAGCAACGATTTATACACCAAAAAAGAGCTGCGCTTTAAGAACGGCAAATTCAAAATTCTCTGCGTTTCGGATTTTCACGGCATAAAGAATTATGACCGCCGCCTTATCCGAGATTTTGAAGCGCTTATTGATTCCTCAAAGCCCGACCTTGTGCTTATTCTCGGCGACACGGTGTGGAAGGATGCCGCCGAAACGCCTCAGAGCGTTGCCGCCTTTATCTCCGCCGCTGTTGCCCCGCTTGAAGAAAGGAAAATCCCGTGGGCTCATGTTTTCGGCGGGCACGATGACGAAAAAGGCGTTACCAACGAGAAGCAGGAAAAGATTTACGAAAGCTTTGAATACTGCGTTTCAAAGCGCGGCCCCGCCGATATCAGCGGAGTGGGCAACTATGTTCTGCCCGTTAAAAGCACCGACGGGGGCAGAATAGTTTACAATGTGTGGGGGCTTGACTCTCACGACAACGCCGGTGATTTTGCCGATGAATTCGGCCTTGAAAAGGACAGATGGTTTCTTTATCTCCCCGATTCATTCTCCATTGATTCCCACTATGACACCTTCCGCTTTGACCAGCTTATGTGGTACTGGAACACCTCAAAGGCCATAGAGGAGCACGAGGGGCAAAAGGTGCCCGGGCTTATGGTGTGCCATATGCCCCTGCCGGAATATATCCTCTGCTACAAAAATCCGGCGCAGACAAGGTACAGCGGCACAAGGCGCGAGCACGCCGGGTGCAATATGATAAACTCCGGCATATTCTCAGCCCTTGTTCAGCGCGGTGATGTTAAAACCTTCATCTGCGGTCACGACCACATAAACGACTGTGAGGGAACCTACTGCGGCATTAAGCTTGCCTATGACGCCGGGCTCAATTATGACGGCTACTGCGACGATGACCTGCGCGGCGGCAGAATAGTTGAAATTGACGAAAACGACCCGTGGAATGTTAAAAGCTATATGATACGCTCAATGGATGTTGTCGGAAACTATCCCGGCACAGAAATAAAGTCGGAGGCCAAGCGGTCTTAGG
>JAZUJM010000082.1:0-4874 GCA_045642785.1 Acutalibacteraceae bacterium
TTTGTGAATCTTTTTCTTGATGTTATAAATTTCATAAGCTTAAACCTCACTGACACGAAAAAGGCAACGGGAAAACCTTTTCAATAAAAAGAGCCGTCCCCGTGCCGCTTTGCGGCATTCTGACGCCGTTTAGCCGCTATAAGACAGCCCTGAGTAATATATGCCGAAACGCCTGCCTGTTATTCCGCTTCGGAATTTCCGTAAACCACCGCTCTGTCGCTCTCGGTATTTTCAAAATAATGAATCTGATATCTTTCAAGCTTTTTCATTCCGAGCACTTCGGAGGCATATTCCTCAACCTTATCATCAGATATCATTGCGCCGAGAGCCATATTAAGCCTTACATTTTCGCTCTGAGCCGTCTTAAGCTCATTCTTTATTGATTCCGTTTCGCGGCGGTTGAGTGTTAATGTGATTCTTGAAATAATGATAGCTCCGAAGAAAGCAAAAAGAATCGCCGCGGTAGTGAATATTTTAACAGCCGTAACCGCCGAAACCTTTGCCTCGTGCTTTAACTGTAATTTTGTTTTCGGTTTTCTTTTAATGACTCTCGGAGTTTCAAACTCCTGAGGTTCACGCTTGGGCAGGGCATTGAATAATTCAAGGTCATATGCTGCCGTGCTGTTGTAATTTGCCATTCCTTACACCCCGTATATTATCCTTTATATTAATCAACTTCGTAATTTATCTTTTCCGCCGTTCTGAGCCTTGAGCTTCTTGCTCTCGGATTGTCGGCAAGCTCCTTTTCACCGGGTGAAACCGCCTTTATCACCTTTGCCGCAGGCTTTTTGCCGCAAACGCAAACAGGAAAGCTCTTCGGGCAGGTGCAGCCCTTTGCAAGCTCGGCAAAGCACTGCTTTACGGTTCTGTCTTCAAGTGAATGGAAGGTTATAACACTCACCCTGCCGCCGGGCAGAAGTGAATCAAACATATCGTTTACCGCTGCGCCCAACCCGTCAAGCTCACCGTTAACATAAATTCTGAGCGCCTGAAAGGTTCTTCTTGCGGGGTGAGTTTCCCTCGCCGCCGCGGCGGGCATACCCGAGCGGATTATATCAACAAGCTCTAAAGTAGTTTCGATTTTTTTCTTTTCCCTTGCCGCAACAATCGCACCGGCAATGGAGGCGGCAAATCTTTCTTCGCCGTAGGTGCTGATTATTTTTCTGAGCTCGGGGGCCGAAAGCGTGTTAACCGCGTCTGCCGCGCTCATTCCCTCGCGGCTCATCCTCATATCAAGCGTTGCATCCTTGTGAAAGGAGAATCCCCTTTCGGCATCGTCAAGCTGGTGTGAGCTTACGCCGAGGTCGGCCATTATTCCGTTAACGCCGGCAACATTTAATGATGAAAGAATATTTTTTATATTAAAGAAATTATCGTGTACTATTGTTACCCTTGAATCGCCGCCGAAGCGTTCAGTCAGCGTTTCAATCGCCTCAGGGTCGCGGTCTATGGCAATAAGCCTGCCGTTTTTGCCCAGGCGTGAAAGCAGCTCCGCGCTGTGACCGCCGCCGCCTGCCGTGCAGTCAACATATATTCCGTCTTCCGCAACATTCAGCGAATCGACGGTTTCGTAAAACAAAACGGGAATGTGATGAAATTCCATTTTTACACCGCCCGTCAATACTCAATGCTTGAAAGGTCGAAATCATCAATTTCGTCATCCTGCGCCTGAAGAGCGGCAAATGCTTCGGAATCCCAGATTTCGATTCTTTCGCCCGCACCGAAAACGGTGACGGATTTTGTGAGCCCTGCAAATTCGCAGAAATCGGCGCGAATGGTGAAACGGCCCTGTGCGTCTGCCTCTACCCTGTCGGAGTTAAGGAAGAGCCTGCGCTGAACCTTGGTAAGGGTTTCGCCGGAGGCCTTTTCTTTGATTCTTTCGGCCAGAGCCTGCATGCCGTCAAGGCTGTAAAGATAAAGGCACCTGATATCTTTGGTCAAAGGCTTGCAAACCACAAACTCGCTGCCGAGGTTGTTCCTGAGCTTGGTCGGAACGGCAAGTCTGTTCTTTTGGTCAAGATTATGTGTGAAGGTGCCCATAAAATCTATTAACATTGCGTTCCGCCCCCCTTCGGCTGTGATTTTTTAGGATTTTGCCACCTTTTTTCACTTTTTTTCACCTATCGTCACCTATTATATATATTCGGGCAAAATAATGCAATAGTTTTTTTCTAATTTCTTTGAATATTTTCGTGTTTTTTTTACTGATTTGTTGGTGGAAACGCCATTCGCCACAATATCTTGTGAAAGCAATTTTTTATCCACAGCTTGTGCAAAACTTTTGTGGAAAGATTGTGGAAAAGTGTGCAAAAAAAGGCAAAAAAAAGTCCGTGCAAAGCCTCCCGCGCGGTGAATCAAATACGATTCCGCCGCCTCGGTGCTTATGCACGGGTCAGATTTTTTATTTTTGCTGTTCCGTTTTTAAAACAGCAGGTCAACTGCCTTTGCCACCCCTAATTCCAGATTGGAGCAGGTGACATAATCCGCAATGCTCTTTATGCTTTCGGGCGCGTTGCCCATTGCAATCGCAAAGCCCGCCGCCTCCATCATTCCGCGGTCATTCTCGCTGTCGCCGATTGCAACCGACTGCTCAGGCGAAAAGCCGATAAGGTCAAGCACCCTGAGCATACCCTTTGATTTGTTGCAGCCTTTTTTTACGCAGTCGCAGTAGGAGCCGATGTAAAACACATCAAGCTCGTCTTTGAATTCCGCTGCAAATTCATCGGGTTTTCCCCTTCCCCAGGCTATAACCTCAATCGGTTCATCGTAATAGCGGGTGCGGTATTCATCCCTGCTTTTAAGAATGATTTTTCCGTCAAGGTCATCCCTTGTTCTGCCTTCATCCTCAACAATGAAAAGCTTTTTTTCGCCCTCGATAACGCACCACTTTTCACGGTGGTCAAAGAAATATTCCGCAACGCGGCTGACGGTTTCGCCCGGTATAAAATCGGCAAAAACATCTCTGCCTTCTGCTATAAAATGGCAGCCGTTGCCGCAAATTATTCCGTTTGCAAACGAGAATTTTCCCATAAGGTAATCCGGGATATTCGCCCTTGAACGCCCGGTGTTTATGAACACCTTGTGCCCCCTTGCCTGTGCGGCAATAAGGGCAGCTATATTCTCATCGGGAATCTCAAACCTTTTGGCGGTAAGAGTTCCGTCAATATCAATAAAAAACGCCTTTGCTCCGTTCATCTTCTTTTTTCTCTCTTTTTTATTCATTAATTACATATGATAAACCCAATTCCGGTTCAAATCAACACCGTTTTCTTTAAAAGGTAATTTTAACAAAATTCTATTTACATTTTTTATTATTTAGTGTAAAATGCAGTATAGAATTGTAAAGGAGGAAATAAAAATGGATTTTGATTTTAACGAATGGGCAAGGGACACAATAGCAAGCATTGATTTCTGGCTTTTTGATATTACAAAGGCCATTTTCTCATTTTTCCGCAATCTCGGTTTTTAATTGGAGGGATATTCAATGAAAGTTAAAAAGCTTATTTCCGCCGCACTTGCGGCTCTGCTTTGCCTCGGGGTCTGCACCCCGCTTGCCCTCGCTTCAAAGCCCACGGTTGAACGGGTTGCCGATGTTGCCGAAAATGTTACCGGCAGCAAAAACTATACCATTGAAAACCCGTATAAGGATGTTCAATGGGGCGTATGGAAAGAGTACAAAACTTCGCTCCATTCTCACACCAACGCAAGCGATGCCGTGCCCACCATTGCCGAAAGCATCGAAAAGCACTACGAGCTTGACTATGATATTCTTGCCCTGAGCGACCACGCGGTTATCGGCACCGAGTGGGATAAAATCCCCACCACCGTTCCCATTTACCGCTTCTTCAAATTCGGCAACACCAAAATGGGCCCCGTTGATGTGCTCACCCCCGAAAGAAGAGCCCAGATTTCAACCGGTGCCGACCGCTTCAATGATGACGGCAGCAACAAGCCGATGCTTGAAATAACCGGTGCCGCCGAGCTCAACGGTGCAACCCCCATAAACGACTGCCACATCAACGCCTTTTTTATGGATGAAGGCAAAGAGTGGGGTCAGGCAAAAATGGGAATCTACGGCGATTATGAAACCGTGGCTAAGAATGTTGAAAAGGCAGGCGGCATAACCTTCCTTGACCACACGGGTGAATATGTGGGGTGTGAAAATGACGCTCCCCGCGCCGATGAGCCCTACTACGCCAACAAATTTGCAAACATCTTTTTAACCTACCCCTCATGCGTTGGAATGGATGTAAACTCCGGCATCAACAACCGCACAAAGTACGATTACAAGCTTTGGGACAACACCCTTATGCTCACCCTGCCCTACGGCAGAAATGTTTCCTGCTTCTGCTTCTCCGACGGTCACCACCTTGACCAGTATGACCGCGGCTTTACCTATATGTGCATGCCGGAGCTTACCGCCGAGGCTCTTCGCACAAGCATGGAAACCGGAGCCTTCTTCGCCTGCTCTCACTATGACAGAGCCGATTTGGGCGATGATTTTGACGGCAGCGAAAACGAGGTTCCCTATGTTTCCTGCCTTGAGGTCAACAACGACACCGACACCGTTTCATTCAACGCTCAGAACTTTGATTATGTTCGCTGGTATTCAAACGGTGAAATCATTGCCGAGGGCGAAAACCTCACCTCACTTGATTTGAACTCACTTGAAGACAAGATAGGCCTCTATGTTCGTTTCACCCTCACAGGCCCCGGCGGAGTGCTTTACTCCCAGGCCTTCCCCGTTTCGGCTGAGGGCGAAACAGTTGAGCAGCCGATGATAGTGCCCACCATTGACATTCCCCTTTTCACAAGATGGGCTTCTGATCTTCTTAACCTCACCATCGGCTGGACCCCGTTCGTTCAGCTTATCA
>JAZUJM010000083.1:0-22975 GCA_045642785.1 Acutalibacteraceae bacterium
AAACTGCGCCGTGCTCGGCGTTGTGCTTCTGAATGTGGATAACGGCTACAACTTTGCCCAGTCGATGATTAACTCAGTCGGCGGCGGCGTTGGCTTTATGATTGCCATGATAATGTTCGCGGGTGTTCGTGAAAGACTCGAAAGCTGTGATATCCCGAAGGCTCTTCAGGGCCTGCCCATAACCCTTATCGCGGCTTCACTTGTTTCGGTTTCCTTCCAGGGCTTCACCGGAGTCGTAGAAGGAATATTCAATCATTGAGAAAGGCGGTGTAAAATATGAATCCTATTGTCACCGCTGTGCTTATTCTGGCGGTTACCGGCGCCATTGCCGGCCTTGCCCTTGCGGTTGCCTCAAAGGTTTTTGCCGTTCCCGTTGATGAAAAGGCGGAGAAAATTAGGGAGTGCCTTCCCGGCGCAAACTGCGGCGCCTGCGGATTTTCCGGTTGTGACGGCTACGCCGCCGCCCTTTCAAAGGGTGAAACCACAAACACCGCCCTTTGCAACCCCGGCGGAAATGACGCTTCAAAGGCCATTGCGGAAATAACCGGCCTTTCGGCGGGCTCCGTCAAGCCCATGGCGGCTGTTGTGCTTTGCCAGGGCCACAAGGATAATGCCTCCGAAAAGCTTGTTTATCAGGGCGTTCAGAGCTGCAAAATGGCAACTCAGCTTTTCGGCGGCCCGAAGGACTGCATTTACGGCTGTGTAGGTATGGGCGACTGCGTTGCCGCCTGCCCCTACGATGCCATCAAGCTTTGCAACGGCGTTGCAAGAATCAACCCCATTCAATGCCGCGCCTGCAAAATGTGCGTTAACACCTGTCCCAAGGGTATAATCAAGCTTATGCCCCTTCACGAGGCAAATGCCGCCGTGCTTTGCAACAACCACGACAAGGGCGTGCTCACAATGAAGGAGTGCAAGGCGGGCTGCATCGGCTGCAAAAAGTGCGAAAAGGTCTGCGAGGCGGGTGCCGTTACCGTTACGGACAACTGCGCGGTTGTTGATTTTGAAAAGTGCACCGGCTGCGGCAAGTGCCACGAGGCCTGCCCGAAGGGTGCCATTGACCTTATAAAGCTCGGAATGTAATTTAATAAGGTGAGGGCTCGCCGATTTTGCTTATTGGCGGGCCCTTTAATAATGAGCAGATAAAGGAGAACCGATTATGAAAATAACGCTCTGCGCTTTCTGCGACGAGGCGGGCTCAACCGTTGAGGAGCAGATTAAAGCACTTAAAGAAAACAATATAGGCTTGGCGGAGGTTCGCTCAATTAACGGTAAGAATGTTTCAAAATTTACTGAGGCGGAAGCGAAAGAATATTCCGCAAAGTTCACCGCCGCGGGAATAAAGGTGTGGTCACTCGGCTCACCGCTTTGCAAGGTTCCCGTTTTCACCCCGCTCGGCAAAGAGCTTGAAAAGGCAAAAAATCTTTGCACAACCGCAAAAATAATGGGCGCGCAGAATATCCGTGCTTTCAGCTTTTACACCTTTTTAATCCCCAACGGTGAAAAAAAGGCGTTTGACAAGCTTTCGGCAATAAAAACTCTGGTGGAAAGCAGCGGAATCAATTTCTGTCACGAGAATGATACCGGCCTTTACGGCGCCTCTGTCGAAAATCTGCAAAAATTAATAAAGCGCTTCCCCGATTTAAAGCTTATTTATGACCCTGCCAATTTTGTAATCAGCAAGCAGGAGCCCTCAAAAACCGTTTCTCTTTTTGCCGATAAAGCTTTTTATTTTCATATGAAGGATGCAAAGGGCAAAAGCGTGGTGCCCGCAGGTTACGGCGACGCTGAACTTAAAAAGCTGATTTTTACGCTTAAAACCGATACGGTTTTTTCCCTTGAGCCTCATCTTGTGCTCTTCAAGGGCTGTGAGGGCTTCAACAAGGCCGAATATGATTTATCCTCAAAGCGCGGCAGATTTGACTGCGCGGTGAACAGCCTTCGCCGCCTGCTTGCCGACTGCGGATTTGAGGATAAGGGAACCTATTTTGAAAAAAAGGATGTATAAAATGCCCGAATTAAAAAGATATCACGCCATTCACGGGGCGCTGCACATAGGCTGTCTGCCGCCCGCGGCTTATTTTATCCCGTTTGAAAGCGCCGGGAAAGCAGCTGGTGAAAGGGAAAATTCCGCCTTTTTCACAAGCCTTTGCGGCGAATGGGATTTTCATTTTTATGAAAACATTGCAAGGGTGGAGCTTGAAGAAAGCGGCTTCCCCGAAAATGAAAATTTTACGGATAAGCTCACCGTTCCCGGCAACTGGCAGCTTGCCCTCGGCAGGGGCTATGATGTGCCCAACTATATCAATCAGGATTATCCCTACCCGGTAGACCCTCCGTTTTTGCCGGATGTAATACCCTGCGGATTGTACAAAAAGCAGATTAATATTGCAAAAAAAGCGGATAAGGATTATATCCTTTATTTTGAGGGCGTTTCCTCCTGCTTTTATCTTTGGATTAACGGCACCTTTACCGCTTACAGTCAGGTGAGCCACTCAACCTCCGCTATTGATATTTCGGATTATCTAAAAAACGGCGAAAACACCGTTTATGTGCTTGCCGTCAAGCATTGCGACGGCTCCTATATGGAGGACCAGGATTTCTTCCGCCTTTCGGGAATATTCCGCGAGGTTTATATCCTTGAAAGGGAAAAAGAGAGAATTGAGGATATCCGCCTTATTCCTTCGGTCAGTGCGGATTTCTCGGATGCTTCATTAAATGTTGAATTTTTGCTTAAAGGCGCGGCAAAGCCGGAGTGCGTTCTTCTTGCACCGAACGGTGAAAGAATAAATCCCGACGAAAGCGGCACGGCATTTAGCGTTAATAATCCCGCGCTTTGGAATCCGGAGCAGCCTGTTCTTTACCGCCTGCTTATTAAATCGGGGGATGAATATATCTCTTTACCCGTCGGCTTTAAACGCTTTGAAATCGTTGATTCCGCGGTGCTTTTAAACGGCGTTAAAGTTAAGGCGAGGGGAATAAACCGCCACGATTCAAGCGCCGAAACCGGCTACTGGGTGAGCCCCGAAAAAATGCTTGAAGAGCTTTATCTTCTTAAAAAAGCAAATGTCAACTGCATAAGAACCTCACATTATCCCAACGACCCGCGTTTTTTGGAAATGTGCGACACTCTCGGCTTTATGGTCGTTGACGAGGCCGACCTTGAATCCCACGGTATGGGCTACAACTTCGGCGACTGGTATTGGGATTACTGGGCTTTTCTCTGCGATTCTCCCGACTGGCGCGAGGACTGCGTTGACCGTGCGGCAAGGCTTTATGAGCGTGATAAAAACCATGTTTCGGTTATTATGTGGTCGCTCGGCAACGAATCCGGGTGCGGCGACAATCACCGTGCAATGGCTCAGTATATAAGGCAGCGCGATAAAACGGCTGTTATCCACTATGAAAACGCCCACCTTGAATATGAGGAAAAGGTCGGCAGAGATTTTTCCGACATTTCTGATGTGGAAAGCAGGATGTATGCCTCCATTGATTATCTTAAAAGCTATCTTGCCGACCCGGAAAAGAAAAAACCGTTTTTCTACTGCGAATATGTTGATTCAATGAGCACGGGTGAGATAGCCAAGCATTGGGACGAAGAAATAGAGGGTAACGATAAATATTTCGGCGGCTGTGTGTGGGAGTTTTGCGACCATGCGGTGAATATCGGCACGGCTGAAAATCCGAAATACCGCTACGGCGGCGATTTCGGCGACTGGCCGAATGACAACATCTGCTGTGTTGACGGCATTGTTCACCCGAACAGAACTCCGCGCCCCGGTTACTACGATATGAAAAAGGCCTATGAGCCGTTTAAAATCACACTCCAAAACGGAAAGCTGACGGTTAAAAGCAAAAGATTTTTTACCGCCCTTTCGGATTTAACCGTTCAATGGAGCCTTGAAAAGAACGGCAAGCCCGTTTTTGAAAGTGAAGAATACCCGCTTTCGGCAAAGCCCGGCGAATGTGAAGAATTTGAAGTTTTCGGTAAAACCGACTCATTTGATGAGTTTACCACGCTTAATGTTTATGTAAAACAAGGCGGCGATACTCTCTGGGCCGAAAAGGGATATGAAGTCGGCTTTAAGCAGTTTGTGCTTTCGGATTCATTCCCCGTCCCGGAGCTTAAAACCGGCGGCGTAAAAATAACAAGGAACACAAGAACCGAATTTGCCGTTGCCTGCGGCGAAACGGAGTATGTTTTTGACCGTGTTGAAGGTTCGATTATATCGGTTAATAAAAACGGAGAAGAGCTGCTTGCAGACAAAATCGGCTTCTCAATGTGGCACCCCGTCACCTACAATTCAAGACACCTTTTGAAAATCTGGGAGCGGGCAAGATACGATAACATAAAGCAGAAAACCTATTCAACCCAAATTTCGGAGAGTGACGGCAAGGTAATTATTAAAGCTTCTGTTGCCTTTGCCTCGGCGGCAATGCCTCCGGCTGTTAAAGCGGAGATTACCTACACCTTCTTCGGCGGCGGAAAGGTCAATATTGACTGCCGCGCTGTTGTTACCGGCAACGCTCCCGAGCTGCCGAGGTTCGGCCTTGATATCAGAATGCCGGAAAAATACGGCAAAACCGAATTTTTCGGCTTCGGCCCGTATGAAAGCTACGCCGACCGCTTCGGTGCCTGCCGTTTATCTATGTTTAAAACAACTGCCGAGAAAGACTTTGAGCCCTATGTAAAACCGCAGGAATCAAATTCCCACTATGCCTGCCGCTATGCCTCGGTTAAGGATGAAAAGGGCAGGGGATTGAGCTTTTATGCCGCCGAACCCGGCTCGTTCTGCTTTAAGGCGATTCCGTATTCCGATAAAATGATACACTCGGCACCACATTTTGATGAACTTCAAAAAACGGGCAAAACCTTTGTTTCGCTGGATTACAAGATAAACTCCGCCAACCGCGGAGAGGGTTATAACCCGGAAAGAATATTTGACGAAAAGAGCTTTGATTTCAGCATTACCGTTTGCCCCGAATAAACCTTTAATAATCTCCGACCCTTAAAACCGGATTTTTGCCGTTCTTTGAGGGTAGGAGATTTTTATACTCAAATTGTGACAATATTGTTATTAATAATGTGATTCCTTATATTAAATTTAATATTTTGTTAATTGAATATGAGCTTTTGTTGTGGTAAACTATCAGCAATATTTTCCGGAGAGATAGAAAATGAAAACTGAAAGTCTTGATTCTATTTACGAGCGTTCACTTTCGCTTTCAAAGCAGAGTGACGCCGAATTTTTTGAGTGTGCGGGTGATTTGCTTGAAACACCCGAGGTGAGCGGTCTGGCACAGTATGTTCAGCATGATTATATAAACCGCCTGCGTCACATAACAAGCGTTGCCTATATGACCTTTTGCATTTGCAAGGCAAAAAAGCTTGATTACAAAACGGCGGCAAGGGCAGGAGTAATGCACGATTTGTTTTATTACGACTGGCACGAAAATGACTGGAGCCACCGCCCTCACGGCTACCGTCACCCGGGCTTTGCGGTAAAAAACGCAAAGGAGCTTTGCGGCGGCATTGATGAAAAAACCGAAAATATGATTAAGCGCCATATGTGGCCGCTGACCGTCATTCCCCCAAAATATAAAGAGGGAATGATTCTTTGCGTTGCGGATAAATACTGCGCCGCAAGGGAGCTTGCCGAGTGCAGAAAAGCAAAAAGGAATAAATAACAGGAAGGTAAGGCGCATTACCGCGCCGGAATAAAATGGAAACAGCTGCAAGATACGCATTATATTTTTTCTTTTACAGCGCGCTGGGCTGGCTGGTTGAATCATGCTATTGCTCGGTCAGACCGAGAAAATGGGTTAACAGGGGCTTCCTCACAGGGCCTTTGTGCCCGATTTACGGCACCGGGGCGCTTGTGTTTCTGGTGCTTGTTGAGCCGATAAGGCAAATCCCGATGAAAGCGGAGCTTTTCGGCAAATCAATAAGCTTTACCTATGCCGCCGTCTTTTTGGCGGGGCTTGTGTTTGCCGATATAGTTGAATTTACCGTTTCGCTTATTATGGAAAAGCTTTTCCACGCCCGCTGGTGGGATTACTCCGAAAACTTTTTAAACATTCAGGGGCGAATCTGCTTTAAACATTCAATTTACTGGGGCACGGCGAGCATAGTTTTTCTGTGCCTGATTCATCCGTTCTTTGAAAAATACTTTTCCCGTCTGCCCGAAAAAGCGGTTTATATCATATTGATTCTGATTATTGCCGTTTTTCTGGTTGATGTTGCCGACGCGGTTCGCAAGGCTCTTGATGTCAGAAAGCTTATGGATAAGCTGAAATATTTCCGCGATTACATCTCCTCTGTGTTTGCGTTTGAGGATGACGAGCCGGTTTTTACCGGCGAGCAGAGCAGGCTTGCGGAAAAGCTGAATGAGTTCAAAGAAACGGGCACGAAAGAATGGAACGAAATCAAAGAAGCTTTTGACCGCCTTTCGGATTCCGCAAGAATAGAAAAGGGCAAGATGAAAAACAGAATGTTTGCCGAGTTCCCGATGATGAAAGAGGCCGCAAACGAACAGCTTAAAAACCTTGAAACAAAGCTGGAGCTTCTTGTCAAAAAATTTCGCTCATAGAAATTAAATTTTAACAAAGCTTTAACAATAGCCTCTCAGCCTTGACTAAACCGGGCTGAGAGGCTAAAATATATATCCGACTTTATTAATAAAACAGGAGTGAATTGAATTGAGAAAAAAACAGTTTAAGGCAGAATCCAAAAAGCTGTTGGATATGATGATAAACTCAATTTACACCCACAAGGAAATTTTCCTTCGTGAGCTCATATCCAACGCCAGCGACGCATTGGATAAGCAGTATTACAACTCCCTCGGCTCCGACAGCGGAATGGGCAGAAGCGATTATGTTATCGGCCTTGAGGTTGATAAGGATGCGCGCACCTTAACAATAAGCGACAACGGCTGCGGAATGACTGCGGAGGAGCTTGAAAACAACCTCGGTACCATAGCCAAAAGCGGCTCGCTTGATTTTAAATCCGGCAATGAAGAGGGCAAGAGCGACCTTGAAATAATCGGCCAGTTCGGTGTCGGCTTCTATTCGGCGTTTATGGTAAGCGATAAGGTGACGGTCAAAACCCGTGCTTTCGGCTCGGAGGATGCCAACTGCTGGATTTCCGACGGAGCGGACGGCTACACCGTGGAGCCCTGTGAGGTTGATTTTGATTACGGTACCGTGATTACTCTTCACCTTAAAGAGGATTCCGAGGATGAAGAGTACAGCCGCTTCCTTGAAGAGTATGAGCTCAGAAGCCTTGTTAAAAAATACTCCGATTACATCCGCTATCCCATAATGATGGATGTTGAAAAGAGCGTCGCCAAGCCCAAGGCAGAGGGCGAAGAGGACAAGGAAACCGAGTATGAAACGGTTGTTGAACCGGAGCAGTTAAACTCAATGGTTCCCATTTGGCGCA
Organism: Acutalibacteraceae bacterium; assembly: GCA_045642785.1. Lineage (GTDB taxonomy): Bacteria > Bacillota > Clostridia > Oscillospirales > Acutalibacteraceae > CAG-177. The sequence continues at coordinate 7,442 of JAZUJM010000083.1, forward strand.
AGAATAAAAATGAGATAACCGCCGAGGAATACAACAGCTTTTACAGCGAAAAATTCTATGATTATGAGGAGCCGTTAAAGGTTATCCACTCAAAGAATGAGGGCGTGCCCGCCTATGATTCACTCGTTTTCATCCCCGCTCACGCTCCGTTTAATTATTATTCAAAGGATTTTGAAAAGGGACTTCAGCTTTTCTCAAACGGCGTTATGATAACCGAAAAATGCGCCGACCTGCTGCCCGACCATTTCAGCTTTGCCCGCGGCCTTGTTGACAGCCCCGACCTTTCACTCAACATCTCGCGTGAGCTTCTTCAGCACGACCGCCAGCTTAAGGTTATTGCCCGCAACATTGAGCGCAAGATTAAGAATGAGCTGGCAAAAATGCTTAAGGATGAAAGAGAAAAATATGAAAAATTCTTTGAAGCCTTTGGCCTTCAGCTTAAATTCGGCATTTACAGTTCCTACGGTATGGAAAAGGATAATCTTCAGGATTTAATCCTTTTCAAATCAACAAACGAAAACAAATACACCACCCTTGCCGAGTATAAGGACCGTATGCGCGAAAATCAGAATTCCATATACTATGCCTGCGGCGAAACGGTTGAAAAAATCGACATGCTTCCGCAGACCGATGCCGTAAAACAGGCGGGTATGGAAGTGCTGATGATGACCGATGATGTTGATGAGTTTATGGTCAAGATGATGCGCGACTATGACGGCAAAAACTTTGTCAACATCTGCACCGATTCGCTTGATTTAGGTGATGAAAAAGAAAAGGAGCAGACCGAAAACGAAAACAGAGATTCAAAGGAACTGCTTGATTTCATCACCTCTTCGCTTGACGGCAAAATCAAGGCGGCAAGGTTTACCAACAAGCTTTCAAAGCATCCCGTTTGCCTTACAAGCGGCGGCGAGATAAGCAGCGAAATGGAAAAGGTAATCAACGCCATGCCCGCGGGCGAAAAGATTAAGGCGGAGATGATTCTTGAAATCAACATTGAACACCCGGTGGCCTCAAAGCTCAGGGAGCTCTACGGTGCCGATAATGACAAGGTTGCAAAGTATGCAAAGCTTCTTTATTCCTCTGCCTGCCTTATCAGCGGCATTGCGGTTGATGATCCATCGGCTTTGAGTGAACTTATTTGCGAGTTAATGATATAAATAATTACGGCTCACGGAAAAATGTTTTTCCGTGAGCCGCTTCTTTTATGAGCTTTGGTCGCCGTTTATGTTCAGCGAGAAAACATCGGCAACATCGTTAATTGTGATATACGCCGTCGGGTCAATATCGTGAACTATATTTCTCATTTTTGTAACCTGAAAACGGTTGATTACAAAATAAACCATTGTTTTTTGGGTGCCGGAGTAGGCTCCCTTTGCTTCTATTTTTGTCATTCCTGTGCCGAATGCCTCAATGAGCGCAGGGCAGACGACTTCCGGCTTGGCGGTTACGATAATTGCCGCCTTTGCGCGGTCAATGCCGTCAACAATGAAATCCACCATTTTCAGGGCAACAAAATATGTGATTATGGAGTAAAGGGGCAAAATCCAGCTTTTAAGTACAATTCCGCAGATTACATAAAGCGAAATGTTATAAATCATACAGAAGGTTCCGACCGAAACGCCGAGCTTTTTGGCTATGATAATCGCAACCACTTCAACCCCGTCAAGTGCGCCGCCGAAGCGAATGGCGATTCCGACCGCCGTGCCGCAGATAACGCCGCCGAATACGGCGCAAAGCAAAAGGTCATTGCCCGCAACGGGGGAGGCAAGGCTTACATCTATCGGCAATACATCCTCTATCAGCCACGCCGTAACGGCATAAACAGCAACCGAATATATTCCGTAAACGGTAAACAGAATTCCTTCTTTTTTAAGCCCGTAAAGGAACATCGGAATATTAAGCGCAAGCAGAAAGACGGAGAGTGACAGCCACGCCGGGGTGATTTGCGAAAGAAACATCGAGGTGCCGGAAACACCGCTGTCGTACAGATTCAGCGGAGAAAGGAAAAAGGTTACCCCGACTGCGTTCAGAACACCTGCAACGGTGAGCATAAGAATATTTAACGGTTTTATTTTTTTGAGCTGCTGCATTATTATTTCCTTTATTGTATTTTTGCGTGATTAATGCCTGCCGTTGCAATGCTCATATGAAACGGAGTTTTTAAGGCAATATGTGGCGGCAGGGCAAAGAAGACTTTCACAGCAAACCACCGCGCGTGTGTTGGCAAAGGCGGAATCGCCGATGTTTTTGAGTGCGGAGGTTACGTGAACAAACGAAAGTGAGCCGCAGTCGCTGAAAGCGTATTGGCCTACAAGTGTTACTGTTTTCGGTAAAACAACCTTTCCCAGCGCGGAGCAGGCGTTAAACGCGCCCTTGCCGATTGCCGCAACGCCGGAGGAAATGGTTACCGATTGAAGGTTAAGGCAGGAGGCAAAGGCATAATCGCCGACGGTTTCAACGCTTGAAGGCACGGTGAAATCGTTAAGGCCGCTGCCCTTGAAGCAGGCGGTGGGAATATCGCGAACGCCGAGCGGCAGGCTGAGTGAGGTTAATGAGGCGCAGTTGCTGAATGCGTATGCGCCGAGCACTTTAAGTGTCGGCGGCAGCGTGATGCCGCTGAGTGAAACACAATCGCTGAATGCGTTTGCGCCAATGCGGGTAAGTGAGGGGGGAAGGGTTACGGAGGCGAGTGCGGGGCAGGCGGCAAAACAGCCGTCTGAAATTGCGGTGACAGTGCAGTTGAGATTAATTGAGGTCAATGCGGGGCAGGCCTTGAAGGCTTTTTCATCTATTGCCGAAACGGAAGCGGGAATATTGACGCTTGTGAGCGCCGTGCAGCCTGAGAAGGCTTCAACGCCGATGTATGTGAGTGATTCCGGCAGTTTGACGGTGGTTACAAGCCTCAGCCCGGAAAAAGCGGCGCTGCCGATTGAAAGGGCACCCTCGTCAACCGTAATTGATGTTATTTTATCGGAGTATATTCTCCACCCCGGGGCAGAGGCGTTGGCGGTTTCCGCACTCTTCCACCCGGTTTCCATGGCTCCGTTTCCGCTTATGTGAAGCACGCCTGCGGTGGAAAGCTCCCATTTAAGCTCGGCACCGCACATACCCGTCATTATTATCGAGGTTGTTGTTTCTTCCGAAACGGAGGGAAGAACGGTGCTTTCGTCGGCCGCGGCAACAATTTTGTGACCCTCGCAAAGGTTAAAGCGAACTCCGTGTGAGGCCGCGTAGGCTTTTGCATCGCTTTCTTCGGCGTTACAGCAAATGCAGGCGGGGGAGTTGTCAAAAATCCCTTCGCCGAAGGAGATGACCGAGGCGGGAACGTGAACGGTTTTAAGCTCGGTACAGTCTGAAAAAGCGTTTGCGTTAATAACGGTTAAGGATTCCGGCAAAATAACCTCTTTGAGCTTGGCACAGCCGGAAAAGGCGGATTCATCAACCGATTCAATGCCGCTTGAAAGAATCAGCTCGCCGAGATTTTCACAGCCGTTAAAGGCATTTTTGCCTATGTTCTGAACTCCGCCCGAAACGGTGAGCTTCTTTATTTTTTCGGCGGATTGCGCCCACGGAGCAGAACCCGGTGAGTTGAAGGCGCTCATTCTGCCGGCACCCGTGATTTCAAGGCTGCCGGAAGAATCAAGCTCCCAGTTAACCCCGCTGCCGCAGGTGCCGGAGTCCACAATAACCTTTTTGGGCTCCTTGCCACCGCGGTGAAGCACCGCAAACACGCCTGCACCGATAAGCAAAACGGCTATAATGCCGAGAATTATCGGCAGCTTCTTTTTCTTGACCGGCTTTTCTTCGGCGGGCTCGGTGTATTCATCATCAAAGGAGTATTCAACATGAATGGTGCCGCCGCTTTTTTCCTCCGATAAGCCGGAGGCATTGGGGTCAACAAGGCGGCGAAGAAATTCAGAGGCGGAAAAGATTCTGTCCCTGTAATCAACGGCAAGTGAGTGCATAATCGCCGCTTCCGCATAATCGGGAATATCAATGCCCATATCTTTCAGCGGAACAAGCTTGTCGTCAATATCCCTTTCAAGGCTCTCCTGCGGAACTATGCCGGTGAGCATACGGTAAAGGGTGGCGGCGCAGGCATAGATATCGGTCCACGGGCCCTGCATGGTGCTGCCGGAATATTGCTCTTTGGGCGCATAGCCCCTTTTGAGTACAACTGAAAGGCTCTTTTCATCGCTGAAAGAATCGCGCGCCGCGCCGAAATCAATAAGTTTTACCGTTGAATCGTTGCAGATAAAGATATTGTCGGGCGAAACATCGCGGTGGATAATATTTTCCTCGTGAACCTCGGACAGGGCGCGGAGAATGGGCGCCATTATCGAAAGCGCTTCGGTAAAGGTGAATTTTCCTTTGCTTTCGAGTATTTCCTTAAGTGTTTTGCCCTCAAGGTATTCCATGATTATGTAAACCGTGTTGTTTTCCTCAACGCAGTTGTAAACACTCACAACGCTTTCAAACGAGTTCAGCCTTGCAAGGCAGTTGCTTTCCTCTATTGTTTTAAGTATTCCCGCCTTGAATTTCTTTTCGCTTTCTCTGTCGTAGCAGGAAACGGAGTTCTGGCCGGGGGTGCGGTAGGCGAAAACTCCGGGCAGGTATTCCTTTATGGCGACGGGGCGTGAGGAGCGTGAATCCCAACCTATATAGGTTATTCCGAATCCGCCGCTGCCGAGCGCTCTGCCGATAAGATATGAGCCGGAAAGCATGGTTCCGGGCGCAAGATGATTGCCGGCCTCCGGCGCGGAGCCGACCTCATAGCCGCAAAACGGGCAGGTGTTGCCCGATTCAAATTCTTTCATACATCCGAGGCAGCGCATTAATCTACATCCCTTTCGGTGATAATAACGGCAACAGCCGTGTAGTTATCCATATTTTTTCTTCTGCCTTTTCGGCATATGCTTTTCTCCATCTTTTTAAGCCATTTTTCGGCTGAATCGGAGTGAAGCAGCTCGCGTGCCATTTTTCTTTCGTTTATAAGCTCCCAAAATCCGTCAGTGCAAAGCAGAAAGGCGCTGTAATCCTTTGCGGATTCCGACGGGTGAGAATCGTATTCCGGCTTTTCGCCGCTTGTGCCCAGGGCTCTGAGCAGAATGTTGCGGTCGGGGTGGCGGCGAATCTGACTGAGCTTGATTTCACCCGCCTCGGCAAGCATCCTTGTGTAGCTGTGGTCAAAGCTCAGAAGCTCGGCTTTCCCTTTTTTAAACCCGTAAAGCCGTGAGTCGCCGATGTTGGCAAAGCGAAAATTACCGCCCGATAAAACAAGTGATACTGCCGTTGTTTTCATCCCGGCAAGGGCGGGGTTCTCTTTTGCTGCCGAGCAAAGCGCGGCCGCCGCATTATCAAATGCCGCGGCAAAAAAATCATCCGCCGCACCGGAGTGTGAAGAAAAAGTGCTTGTAAAAGCATCACAAGCCGCCTTTGAGGCAACCTGACCCGCCGCATGACCGCCGAGGCCGTCGCAAACGGTTATGCAAACCTCGCCGCTTTTTTCACAAACGGAAAAGAAATCTTCGTTTTCTTCTCTTCCTCCGCATGAGGTTAAGCTTGCAATATCCACTTTTTCACCTCCGTAAAATGCCGATTTAATTCAGTATATAAAAAAACATTAAATAAGTCAATTAATTATGCCGATTAATTAACAATAATTTCAATTTTTCGGCATTGACAAAGGCCGGGTGCCGGCGTATTATTTTCCTGATAAAAATATGAAAAAGGATTTTGAAATATGAAAAAGCTTTCGGGCAAAATAACCGCTCTTATTCTGTGCGGCGTAACGGCGCTCGCTGTTGCCGCCGCTCTCTTCCTCGGGGTGAATCCCTCGGTTGTCACAATCCGCTGCCTTGAGGGCACACCGGTATATGATTACGCCGCCGAAAACGGCTATGACATTTTTCCCTACTATTCCTATAATCACTTTGATTTTTCACAGCAGGAGCAGGATTTTTCCTATGAAATATCGGGCGATTATGCCGTGATAACCGCTTATAAAGGCGTGGATTCCGAAATTTATCTACCGGAGCAGCTTGGCGGAAAAACCGTGAAAAAGGTTGATGAAAACACTTTTGAAGGCAAAAGCGTTGATGTGCTTTATGTGCCGAAGTGTATTGATACAATCAAGTGCCGCTTTTCTTCCTCACGCTTTGATGCCGATGTTAAGCTTGCGGTGTTTTTTGCGGTTGTTGATACTCTTGCCGCCGCAATTATGCTGATTAAAGATGATTCCCGTGACGGGAGCAAAAAGGTGCTCGGCGTGCCGTTCTTTGTTTGCGCGGCGGTTTTGTGTGCCGTTCAGCTTGCCTCGGCGGTTGCCTTTGCAGTGATTAAAGCGCCTGCCATTGCCGCATTTGCCGTCGGCATGGCGGTAATGATTTTGTTGATTATCGCCTATGCCGCCGGAGTAAAAAGGGCAAAAGAAAAATCATAAAAACAGTTGAGCCGCAGAACCAATTCCGTTCTGCGGCTCTTGTTTTACTTTTTCATCTTTTCAAAGTTTGATTCCTTGATAACTCTGAGCTCGGCAAACATAACGCCCTCTTTATCCTCGCGCATTTCAAGCTCCATGCAGCCGTTAACAAAGTATTCGGCGGGGATGGTGTAGGCAACGCTCACAAGGCGGGGGTGAAGCAGCTTTTTGTCATATTCGGGTATTCTTTCGCCGCCGTACTGCTCGCCCTCATAAACCGTGTGGCCGTTGACGGTTATGCGGTGGTCGGTGAGGCTTTTATCCTCTGAATTAACAAACGAAACCACAAGCTTGTAATTTTCATTTGCGGTAAAGCCGCCGGTTTTCAGGCGGAAGCTGAGGTTGTCATAAATGTTGAAAAGGCAGGTGGGCACGCTGCCATCATTAACCGTCGGGCGGTCACCCTGGAAGTTGAAATAAACCTCGCCCTCCTGTGCGGGAACTCCGCTTTCGGCAAGCCCGTTTTCGGCAACGGAAAAATAATATTCGTCGCTGTCAACCCTGTTGCGGCTGATAATTCTCTTTAAGAATCCGGCGCGCTCGTCTTCGGGCAGGGTGTCGGCAAAATCAAGGCGGTTAAGTATCCACGCCTTGTCGGTAACCGGCAGGTCTATTGTTTCAAGAATCGCGCCGCGCTCCCAGTTGTTGGCACAGTAGCGCTCAATATCAAGCTGCAGGCCTATCTCGTTAAACAAATCCTCCGCAAGGCGGTCAATATCGGCTCTGACGGCCTTGTATTCGCTTCCCGGTTCTTCACTGAGGATTTCCCTTGCCCTTGCCGAATCGCCGCCGTTTAAAGCCACGGCGGCTTTTTTGATAAGCTTTTGTTCAAACAGCCTTCTTTGCCTCAGAACATAGTCGCATTCGGCGCGAAGCAGAAGCTGGTCAAATCGCCAGTTGCCGTTAAGAAACGGGAAATCAGAGGCAAGGGAACTGAAAAGCTCATAGCAGGAGTCTATGGTGGGGTTTTCCGCAGGGTCGCACGCCCAGTCAAGCTCAAGCCTCAGTATGCCGTCGGCTAATTTTTCGGCGGGGGCTCCGGGGAAGAAAAGGCGGGCATAATCAAGCAGGGATTCCCTTAAATCCACATCGGGGGTGAAATCCATATCGCTCCATATGAATTTGTTTACATCGTCGGTGATACCCTCGGAATAGCTAACCGAGCCGCAGACATACTGCCTTGTCAGGCGGTGGATTCTGCGGTATTCGACGGGGCGTGGATTGGTGCACTCTCTGCCCAGACCCGTGGCAATGGCAAAGTGCCAGTCGTCGCGGTCAAAGTGAACGGGGTATTCGCACCTGAGATTATGTGTAATATCCGGGTAGAACCTTAACGGATATTTTGCCGGCACCCTTCTTCTGAGTTCATCCATCGGGAAGGCGTGGTTGGGGCCGGTGATGATTCCGTCAATCTCCTCCGGCAGGGCGGCAAGGCTCTTTTCAAGCTCTTCGCCCCAGTTCGGTATTTCGTGCGGAGCCTGAGCGGAGGGCCACATTTCGATTTCGGGGAAAACCTCTGCCGTGGCTTTTTTGATTGCAGCCGAGCGCTTTATGAAATCTGCGGCGGGAATGTTGCCCGGGTCGCCTCCGGGCGGGAAGATGATGTTGACTCTCGGCAAGGTCTGCAAAAGCTTTTTTCTGCGCTGTGCGGCCTCTTCGTCGCTTTCTTCATTGTGGTTGGGGTACCACAGCGAAACATCAAGGTCAAATTCATCCGCCATGCGGGTGGCTTCAACAAGAAATTCCTCTTCATCATATTTCATAAGGCGGTTGCGGTTGGAGGTGAAGCCCTCATAGGGAATGTGCTCCACCGTGTTGGCACCCATAAACATAATGTCAAGGTAATAGCGGCGGTAATCCTCATAGCTCCACGCGTCATAGGTGTTGGGCGTGGTGCGGTAGCCGAGCTGATGGCCTCTTATTTTTTTATCCGGCGTGTATTCGCCGTTGATATCCTCGGTGAGCACGGCTTCGCCGTTTTTCCACTCGGTTTTTCTTAAAAATCTGCCGAAGGCGAATATCAGCGCACGGATTCCGAAAGCGCAAAAGGTTACTTTATCATCGGCGGTAATCGTGAAGCTGTCTTTGTTATTTCGTGAATCTGTCAAAAACAGAAAATCCGCTTTGTCTTTATCTTCGGTTAAGGCGGCATGCCCTGAGCGAAGCTTTATTTCATCAATAAAAAGCAAAGCGGCCTTTTCCGACTGCCGGGAATCGGCAAAAATCAGAAAATCAGTAAATTTTGTTTTCATTCCCTTTCCCTCTTTCTAATAAAAATCGGAATCAGATTAATAATAAGAATATCACATCGGCTTTTTGATGTCAACGAACAGAACGGGAAACGGAGAGAATGCTTTGAAAATTAAAATTACGAATATAATTCTTGCCGCATTAACCGCGCTTTACTGCTTTGCCCCGTGCGCACGGGCGGCGAGCGCGGTGAACGGGCTTTTTGTATCGGAAATCTGCTTTGACCCTGCCTATGAAACCGATTCAAAAAAAGTGCTTTCGGATAATGACTATTTTGAATTTATTGAGGTTGTCAATACCGGTTTGGCGGCGGTTGATTTGCGCGGCGCACAGCTGCGGTGTGAAGCCGGGGGCAAAATAAAAAGCAATGCGCTGATATTTGAAAAGGGCGGCAGCACGGTGATGTTACCGGGTGAGATATGGGTTATCGGTGTTTACACCGCCCGCACTCACGAGCTCGGTATCGGCTATGAAACAGCGGAGGAACTTAAGCATTACTGGCGCGAGTTTGAGCGGTATTATGAGGCTGAACTGCCGCTTGGCAGAAGGGCTCTTGCCGAGGGGGCAAAAAGCGGCAGCGAAGAAATGAATGAAAACGGATTTTGCCTGCCGAACAGCGGAAACGAAGCAATAATAAGCCTTTATTCGGGCGGTAAAACATTGTGTTCTTTCACATATTGCCCCGATAAATACCGGGCAAACGGTTATTCGATTCATAATGTTATTGATAATTCAATGGCTTTTACCCTCGGCTGCGGCGGATGTTCGCCCGGCAGGCTTGAGAGCTTTCAAAACGGGTCGATTGACCTCGGCATTGAGCCCGCGGGTGAAAAGGTGAGCGTTGTTGAATACAATGTGTGCTGCAAGGCCTCCGACCCCGCGGCAGAGCTTGAAACCGGAAGCAGAATAAAAAGACTTCTGCAATTTGTGAACGGTGAACGGGCGGATATTTACTGCTTTAATGAAGCTTCGGAGCCGTGGATGGCGGCTTTGATTGAAAATATAAAAGAATACCGGTGGGAGGGAAAAAGCTGCTACGGAGCAGAGAACGGTAAAGGCACCGAGGAGCGCGACACCTATAATCCCGTGTTCTGGAACACGAATAAGTTTCAATCACTTATGCAGGGCAGCAGATACCTTCGCGGCAGCGGCCCGTTTCGCGGCAACAAGGTTTGCTCCTATGTTCTGCTTCAATCACTCAGAACCCGGAAAACCGTTCTTGTGGTGAATACCCACCTTTCCTCCGACGGCGAAAACGGTGATTTCACCTGCCGCGCAGAGGAAATAAACAACCTCGGCAAAATACTGAAGGAGATTAAAGAAGAGGCGCAGGCAAAAGCGGGGGAAAACGGCAGCCCGGCGGTTATCCTTTGCGGCGATATGAATGTTCACGAGGGCTCACCGTCATACCGCAGGCTGATAAAAAACACCGGGCTTAAGGATTCCAAGTTTTATGCGCGCCATATGCTGCCGTTTTCAACCTTTAACGATTGGGGTAAACGCCCCGGATTTAACGGAACGATAATTGATTATTGCCTTTTTGATTCGGCGTTCATTGAAAGCTATGAGGTTATTGCGGAAAACGCTGCAGACGGTCTGCCCGTTTCCGACCACAACGCGCTGAAAATCGAAGCGGTAATATAAAAAAGCTCCGCATCACGGAGCTTTTTATCTCTAAATTATTACTCAACCGCTGTTTCGGTTTCTTTTTCTTCCTCCGGCTTTTTACACAGGAAAAGGGTATACACCGCCTGCGAAAGGCCGAGCAGCATAAGCAGGTATTGAAGCGGCTTTAAGCCGTAGAAAAGGCAATCCGTCATTCCGCAAAGCATAAAACCCGCCGCGCTTGCGAAAAGGGTAACGGCATATTCCCTCTGCTTTGTGCCGAGCTTTGCAAGCCTGATTATCAGCACAAGGAAAACAACGAATATTGCCGCAAATGCGATAACGCCGAAAATTCCGTTTTCAAGCCATATTTCAAGAATGATATTGTGGGCGTGGGGCTGCTTTATGCCATAAGTGTTGTGGAGCACCGAGCGGATATTGTCAAACCCGTTGCCGTAGCCGAAAACGGGCTTTTTTTTCAGCATTTCAAAGGCGGCTTTCCATATCGCCTTGCGGGTGTTGATTGAAACATCGCCCGTGCTCTTTAATGTGAGCAGTCTTTTAAGCGTTCCGCGTGAAAAAACAAGCAGGCCGCCGAGTGCAAGTGCGCCGACCGCGGCAAGCCTTGCAAGCTTTTTAACCCCGTAAAAGCAGAGAATTACGAACACCGCCGCCGCGGCAATGTAGGGCCCGCGGGAGTAGGAGCAGGCTATGCCGCCCGCGTCAAGCATAAAGCACAAAAAACCGAGTAACCTTTGCTTTTTATCCTTGCCGCAAAGGAAAACATAAGCCGCAAAGGGCAGCAGCATAACACCGACTGAGGAAAAGAAAATCGGGTTTGAAAAGGTTCCGCAGGCTCTTGTTTCAAAGGTGTGAAAGGTTGTGCTTGCCATTTTGCTTTTGAGTGAATCGGGGAGAAGAACCACCGCTTTTTCTATCAGCAAATCAAGGCAGCGCCAGAACGGGTTGAACATTTTGCTCATCCCCGGCACAAAACGGTTGCCGAAATGATAAATGAACATCTGCCCGATTCCTATGGCACCTTCAACCCCGGCAAGGGCGGCGCCCGATTTGATAACCGCACCGAGCCTTTCTTCATTTGTTACGGTTTCGGTCATTACAAAATAGCCGCCGAGCATAAGCAGCCACACCCCGAGCGAGGCGGCGGAGGTGAGGGCGGAGGAGCTCCAAAATGAGCTTATCAGGCACCACGCAAGAAAAACAAGCAGGGCATTTCCCACGGCTCCGGGCTTCGGGGCTTTGCCGCACCTGCGGCAGTTATTCAAAACGATAACGGCAAAAACAAAGGTGAGCACCGGTGCAAGGTACTCCGGCAAAAGAGCCGCAAGAAAAAGCACCGGGGCGGCACAAGCGAATGTTTTGCCGCTGCTGAGCGAATCTGTTTTCAACTCGGTTTCCTCCGAACGGAAAATTATTGTTCTTTTTTGCCGTCACCTTCGCCCGCCCGTTTTTTGTAAACCACGGAAAGGGCGATTCCGGCAATGCCGGTTATCACAAAAATAATCGCGGCAAGGGTATAGTTTCTTTTGATGATTTCTTCACCGCACCAGGTGGAGGTGATTATGGAGGGGATTCTTGCGATTCCGGTGATAAGAAGAAATTTTTTCATATCAAGCCCGGTTATTCCCGCGGCATAGGTGAGCACATCCTTCGGCGTGCCGGGGATAAGATAAATGATAAAGAGCGAAATCCACAGCTTTTCTTTATTCTGAAACAGTTTCATGGAATCAATCTTTTCTGTCGGGATAAAAAGATTGACGAATCTGCGCCCGAAAAGCTTTGTGAAAAGGATAATCACAAGCGAGCCAAGCTCGGTGCCCGCAAGGCACATAAGCAGCCCGCCCCATGTGCCGTAAAGCACGCCGGAGCCTATTTCAAGCGGCTCGGCGGGGATGATTTTAATAACAGTCTGAAAGGCTCTTATGCCGATGAAAACGAGCTTGTCATAGTTGTTGAAGCGTGAAAGAAATGCCCTTAAATGCTCCGTGTCGCAAAAAATGTTGTAAAGCTCGGTTCCGTATTTAACATAGCAAAAGCAGAATGCCGCCGCAAACGCCGTGCAGAAGGCGATTGCCCCGACACGCTGAAAAAGCAGAACCTTTTCGGATTTGGTTTTTTCTTGCTTATTCATCTTTGTTGTTGTCAAAAAACTCCTTAAGGTAATATCTGTATTTGCCCTCATACCACGGTTTGGGCTGGCCGTTATAGTGGATTACAACCGTGTTTTTGCGCACCCAGTCAAGGTTTATTCGCTCCTTGCCCCTCAGGCGTGATGAGGAGCGGATATAGGTTTTTTCGTCAAGATTATAAAGCCTTTCATCAACAAGCTTTATTGAGCCGTGAAACAGCACATTGACAACATCCTGGTCGGATAAAAGCAGAAAACGGTAGTATTTGTTAATGAATGCCATAATATCGTTAAGGCTGACCGTTTCACGCCACTTTTTGAGGTTTATCAACAGCACACCGGCGTTTATGTAGCGCACCTTAAAACCGAGGCCGAGGCGAACGGTGTTGATTAAACCCCACAGCCCGTAAAGGTGCCTGCACCCCGCCAGAACACAGCCGGAAACATCAATATCATAAAATTCACGCAGGGGGCGGTTGATGATTGCATCGGGGTCAATATACAGCACCTTTTCAACGCTTTCGGGCAGAACCTCGCCCGCAAGCAGGCGGTAATAGGTGGCCTTGCTCACGCGGTCAAGCACCGGGGCGGCGGCAAAGTAGCTGTCGTCAATCTTGATGCGGTGAATCCTGAAGCTGAGAGGGGAGAGCGCTTTTTCCATTTTTATGAAATCCTCTTCGGTAAGTGAGGAGTAGATGATGTAAAAATCAAAATCCTCGCCGGGGTCGGATTTGGTGAGTGAGCGCAGAAGCGCACACAGGGGATATATGTAATTGGAATCAAGTGTTAAAAGAATATTCATACAAGCCTCATAAAACAGATATAAAAATCCGTATTCATCAATACTATATCAATATAGCGATTTAAAGTCAACCATTATTACAATAATGTTATTAAGGCGGCATTTAATTTTCAACCGGTTTTTTGTGACAGATTTGTTAAATTTTGAATTTGCTCTTGATTTTTGCGGATAAAGTGATACAATAGCTTTAGCACTCAACCACAAAGAGTGCCAAAAATTGATTTTTCGACCCGGGTTTGCAAAAAACGGGTCAAAAAACATATTTACTTATTGTTTGGAGGAAAACAGTATGAAGTTAAAGCCCCTTGCAGACAGAGTAGTAGTTAAGTCTGTTGAACTTGAAGAAACCACATCAAGCGGAATCATCCTTTCCGCTTCCGCTCAGGAAAAGCCCCAGGTGGCTGAGGTTGTGGCAGTAGGCCCCGGCGGAATGGTTGACGGCAATGAGGTTAAAATGCTTGTTAAGATAGGCGATAAGGTCATCACAAGCAAATATTCCGGCACCGAGGTTAAGCTCGATAACGAAACCTACAATATCGTTCGTCAGGGCGATATCCTTGCTATTGTTGAATAATATAAACGGAGGCATATAAAATGGCAAAACAGATTATTTACGGCGAAGACGCCCGCAAGGCTCTTCAGGCAGGTATTGACAAGCTGGCCGACACAGTTAAAATAACCCTCGGCCCCAAGGGCAGAAATGTTGTGCTTGATAAAAAATACGGCGCACCCCTCATCACCAATGACGGCGTTACAATCGCCAAGGACATTGAGCTTGAGGATGCTTTTGAGAATATGGGCGCACAGCTCGTTAAGGAAGTTGCAACCAAAACCAACGATGTTGCAGGTGACGGCACAACAACCGCCACTCTTCTTGCTCAGGCTCTTGTGCGCGAGGGCATGAAGAATGTTACCGCCGGTGCAAATCCGATGGTAGTCAAAAAGGCCATGGCAAAGGCAGTTGAAACCGCAGTTGCCACCCTTAAGGCAAATTCCAAGCCCGTATCCTCCTCAAAGGATATTGCAAGAATAGGCACAATTTCCTCCGCTGATGAGGAAGTGGGCAAGTTCATTGCCGACGCTATGGAAAAGGTTACATCCAACGGCGTTATCACCGTTGAGGAATCCAAGATTGCCGTCACCTCCGCCGAGGTTGTTGAGGGCATGCAGTTTGACAGGGGCTATATCTCCCCCTATATGGTAACCGATACCGAAAAGATGGAAGCCGTTATTGATGATGCTTTCATCCTTATCACCGATAAAAAGATTTCCTCCGTTCAGGATCTTCTTCCCCTTCTTGAGCAGCTCGTTAAGCAGGGCGGCAAGCTTGTTGTTATTGCCGAGGATGTTGAGGGCGAAGCTCTCTCCACCATTCTTGTCAACAAGCTTCGCGGCGTGTTCACCTGCGTTTGCGTAAAGGCTCCCGGCTTCGGCGACAGGCGCAAGGAAATGCTTCAGGATATAGCCATTCTCACCGGCGGTGAGGTTATTGCCTCTGACCTCGGCCTTGAGCTTAAGGATACCACCATTGCTCAGCTCGGCAGAGCACGCCAGGTTAAGATTTCCAAAGAGAATACCATTATCGTTGACGGCGCAGGCGACAAGGGCGAAATCGCAGCCCGTGTGGGTCAGATTAAATCCCTTCTTGAAACCACCACATCCGATTTTGACAGAGAAAAGCTTCAGGAGCGCCTTGCAAAGCTCTCCGGCGGCGTAGCTGTTATCAAGGTCGGTGCCGCAACCGAAACCGAAATGAAAGAAAAGAAGCTCCGCATAGAGGACGCTCTTGCAGCCACCAAGGCGGCTGTTGAAGAGGGCTGTGTTGCAGGCGGCGGCGTTGCTCTTCTTAACACCATCAATGATGTTAAGGCTCTGCTTGAAACCACCGAGGACCCCGACGAAAAGACCGGTATCAACATCGTTCTTAAGGCTCTTGAAGAGCCCGTTCGCCAGATTGCGGCAAACGCAGGCCTTGAAGGCTCCGTTATTGTAAATGCAATTCTTTCCTCCAAAAAGGTTGGTTACGGCTACAACTTCGCAACCGATAAGTATTGCGATATGGTAAAGGCCGGTATCCTTGACCCCACAAAGGTAACCCGCTCCGCTCTTCAGAACGCGGCTTCCGTTGCAGCCATGGTTCTTACCACCGAGAGCCTTGTTACCGACAAGCCCGACCCCGCAGCAGATGCGGCAAACGCAGCTGCAATGGCAGCGGCGGCACAGGGCGGCGGAATGTATTAATCC
>JAZUJM010000084.1:0-7846 GCA_045642785.1 Acutalibacteraceae bacterium
TCCGATAATCCGTAGGGGCGAACTGTGTTCGCCCAAAAATGACTTTTTCAAAATATCAATATATTAAACGGGCGAACACAGTTCGCCCCTACGAGTCCATTATTCATTCGTGCCGAGCACGCCAAATCCCGGTTTGTCTGTGCGTTAACTGCTCGCACACCGAGACGGAAAATCCGATAACAGCCTGCCCGGCTTCAAATCCCGGTTTATCTGTGAACCGACTGCTCGCGCACTCGGGTGAAAAAACCGATATCAGCCAATTCGGCTTCAAATCCCGGTTTGGCGAACAAAATGAAACAACCCGCTGAAAAATGTTTTCAGCGGGTATCTTTGTCTTATACCATAGCAAGCAGGGATAAAATATATATTTTTCCGTTCAGAGCCGACCTTCATCGGCTCGTTCTTTAATGGCAAAGCCCCTAACACCCCACAGAAGAAAAAGAGCAAATGAATCGCACCGTTTTTTGAAATTTATTAAAGGTCCTGATTGATTTCTATTGATTCGCCGGTTGCGCTTACAACCTTGAAAAATCTGCAGCCGTTCTCCCAGCGTGAGGGAATGCTTTCAATTCCGTTTGTTGAAATTGTGAGCCCGGCATCAAGGCAGGCTTTGTAATCGGCCTCAATATCGGCGGAGTTAAGAGCAATGTGGTCAACCTTGCCCTGAAGCATGGGGTCAAGGTCGGCTTTCTGTGAAAGCTCATAGGTCACCTCTCCGTTTGTAACAAACCAGGTGTAAAAATCACCGCGTGAGCTTTTGAACTTACCCTTAAGCTTAAAGCCCAGCTTTTCCATATACCAGTTTGCGTCTTTTTCGGAATCAACGGTCTGGATTCCGATGTGGTCTAACTTTCTGCCTTCAAACATAACATTTCCTCCTGATTTTTTATAAATCAAATATGCCTCAGCCTTTGATTCTGTCTGTTGAGGGATATTTTCTGATGATAATAAAATAGCAAATTGACTGCATTATTATTGTTGCAATCCACGACGCGGGGTAAGAGATAAAAAGGAATTTCATATCGCGGTGGGTGGGAAACAGACCGTAAATCCATATTATTCTCACGCCCACGGTGCCGATTATCGAAAGAATCATCGGCACGGCGGAGCGGCCCATTCCGCGCAGGGCACCGGGGATGCAATCCATATATCCGCAAAGGAAATAGGTCAATGTGGTCAGGCTCAGTACCTGTATGCCGTATCCGATAACAACGGGTGAGGATGTGTAAATGCCGAGAACCGACTCACCGAAGAAGTAGGCGACTGCGCCGAGTGAAAGACAGGCAGCGGTTTCAAGCACAAGGCAGTTTAAAAGCACCTTGCGCATTCTTTTGTAATTGCCTGCGCCGAGGTTCTGGCTTGTGAAGCTCATACAGCCCTGAGTAATGGCATTTGCAGAGGTATAAAGGAAGCCGAAAATGTTGTTTGCCGCGGTGTAGCCCGCCATGGCATCCTGCCCGAAGGAGTTGACCGAGGATTGAAGCATGGCGTTTGAAACATTGATAACCGTGCTCTGTAATCCCGCGGGTACGCCGATTTTAACAATGCTTTTAAGCATTTGCAAATCTATTCTGAGCGCGGAAAGGTGCAGACGGTAGGCTTCCGGGCTTCTGAACAGCACAATAAGCACAAGCACGCACGAAATCATCTGCGAAATAACCGTGGCAATCGCAACACCTGCCACATCAAGGTGAAAAACAACAACAAGGAAAACATTCAGCCCCGCGTTGACCGCACCGGCGAGCACCAAAAACATCATCGGGCGCTTGGTGTCACCCACGGCGCGAAGAATGGAGGCGCCGAAGTTGTAAAGCATAAAAAACGGCGTGCCCATAAAATATATCCGCATATATAAAACGGACATATCTATTATTTCATCCGGGGTATCCATCAGCCTTAAAGCCGGTTCGGCAAAAATCTGACCGAGAATAAGAATAATCACGCCTGAGATAAGGGCGGTGAAGATTGCCGTGTGAACAACGGCGCTCATCTTTTTATATTTCTCTGCGGCGTAATACCTTGCCGCGCAGACATTTGCACCGAGCGAAAGGCCGATAAAAAAGTTTATGAAAATGTTAATAAGCGCCGTTGTCGCGCCAACCGCCGCAAGACAGTTGCTGCCCGCAAAACGGCCAACGACAATTAAATCAACTGCGTTGAATAAAAGCTGCAGAATGCCGGAAAACATCAGCGGCAGCGAAAATGAAATCAGCTTGGGCATAAGCGGCCCGGAGCACATATCTATTTCATATTTATTTCTCTTCAATTACCCGTACCTCGATTAACTTTTGCCTTTTTTGTGAATTCCAATTATAGCACACGAAGCGGGCAACATTCAAGCTTTGCGGTGCATTTTAGGTGTATAAACTTTTTCGGATTGCTTCTTGCCCGAGAGGCAGACCTTGTGATATAATGCTTAATAATGAAAAAAGGAGATGACGATTTGTGAAAAACATTAAACGCGCTGTTTCCGCAATTCTTATGGCAGTAATAATAATAAACTGCCTCAGCCTTGCCGCGGCGGCAAAGAGCTCCGGCGGGGAAAATCAGCTTAAATTCGGTGAAGACGGAAATTTCAGAATTCTGCACATTACAGACACCCATTTTACGGATTTTCCGTTTGAAGAAGCGATTGATTTTATGGGGCGTGTGCTTGACGATTACAAGCCCGACCTTGTGATTTTCGGCGGCGACAATGTTAAGGGCTGGTTTGACACCTCAATGCAGTTAGGCGTTAAGGCCGCCATTGACAAGCTTGTTGCCCCGCTTGAGGAGCGTTCAATCCCGTTTTCGTTTGTTTACGGCAACCACGATTGGCAAACCTACCTTTGCCCCAAGCAGCTTCAAAGCAGGTTTTATGCTGACCACTCCGGGTGCATTGCCCCCAAGGGCTATTCAAGCCTTACAAGAGCAGGGGTGGGCAACATCACAGTTAAGGGCTCCGACGGGCAAAAGGATATTTTCAATATCTGGCTTTTTGACTCCGGCACAATAATAGAAACCTCTTCCGAAAAGGTTGAGGCGGTCAATGCCGGGCAGCTGAAATGGTACGGTAAAACCTGCGCGGCGCTTGCAAAAGCAAACGGCGGCAAGGCGCTGCCTGCAATCGCTTTTCAGCATTTCCCCGTTGAAGAGGTTACAAAGCTTTTCAATGAAAGTGAAAACGGCTGCACGGTGGGTGATAAAAAATATGAGTTAAAGCCCGGCTTTTCGGATTCGGTTTATAACGGAGAATTCGGCAGGGCTAACGGCAGAATTGAAACTCACCTTAACAAGTCGGTTGAAATCCCCACCGAAAACAGCGGCGAATACGCCGAATGGGTCAAAAACGGCGATGTTATTGCCGCGTTTTTCGGCCACTCCCATGTAAACGATTACTGCGGATTGACCGGGGATAACATAATTCTCGGTGCAACAGCCTCGGCAGGCGGCTTCAACATTTCATCAAGATTCAACGATGAAAACGGCGAAAAAGTTGAGGCGAGAGGTGTGAGGGTAATTGATGTTAACGAGGATATTCTGAAAGACCCGCAAAGGGAAAGCTATGAGGCGATATCCTCATTCTCGGTTTATTACAGCGATTATTACAAGGATTCAATAGAAAAATATCCTTCAAAATACAAGGCTTACGACGAGCACGATTTTGGTGAGTGGATTAAAATTGAGATAGGATATTTCATAAAATATATTCTTAAGATTGAAGCATAAAATTCAAAGCCCGCCGAAGAGGTTTTACCCCTCTTTGGCGGGCTTTAAAATTATCTCATTATCGGGTCATCCCTTGCGAAAAAGATTTGCTATAAAATCAATGATTCCCGCAAAAAACTGAACTATTGAATCAAGAAATGAAAAATCAAGACCCGGTTCGGCGGTGGAATAAAACAGCAGCGTGCTTGAAACGGCACGCGGACTGCCGTCGGAGGGGTTGTTTTTAACCTCTATTTCATCGTCGCCCCTGCCCCTTGTGCAAAAGGTGGAGGAACCGCCGCCGTCAAGGTTGAGTGCGTCAACACAGCCGAGCGAAAGCATCAGCTGCGCGGTTTCGTAAAGGGTGGCGCCAACCGATTGGGGGCTGTTTCTGCCGTCGGTAACAAGAACCTTAACGCACCCGTCCTCGGTTATGCCGACTGCCGTGCGCGGTGCAACCTCCTTGCCGTTTTTCGGCGTTTTTATTTCGCCGTCTTTAAGCAGAAGGTTATTTGTGCCCACGGCTTCAAGCACATCCTTGGTGGATTCGGTTGCCTTGCGGATAACGGGAGTGCCGTCTTTCAGAATGGCAAAGTAATACTTTTCGGTGCTTGCCTTAACCGTTTTGCCGTTCATTATCAGGGTGTTTACCGGCTCGCCGGAGGAAAGGAAGAAATCGCCGTTTACTGCGGCAACAATTCTTTTGCCGGTGGCGTTTTCGGCGGCCTTTGCCTGATTCTTAACGCTTTGAAGCCCCCATTTTCCGGAGGAATCATAGTTGCGGTAGCCTGCAAGCATGCCGACCTTTTCATTTGAAAAATCAATGGTGGCAACATAATTATCATTTCTGCCCGTGTCGCCGCTGCGGTATGTAACTATGTGCTCCTCGGTTATTCCGGGGGCAAGCCTCTTTTTGGCTGCGCTTGTGAAGGGGCGCGGTGAAATGCCGAATGAGAACGCCGCCGAGGGTACCGAAGCACAAAGAATAAGGCTGAGCGAAATAATAATGCAAATTACGGATGAAAATATTTTTTTCATTTGTATCACCCTGCTTTTTTACCGAAAAATAATAATGGCGGCAAAGAAAAAAATATCACCCGAATCAAGTTCGAGTGATATTTTGGTGGCGCGCCAGAAGGGACTCGAACCCCTGACCTTTTGGTTCGTAGCCAAACACTCTATCCAGCTGAGCTACTGGCGCATTCCTTATTGCCCGAATATATTAACACAAAGTATTTGAAAAATCAACACCAAATTTAAATTTTTTTAAATCTTTTTAAATTTAAATTTTTTTAAATCTTTTTTATGGCTTTCGCTTTTTCGGCTTGAATGGCGAAAGAGATTCGGGAAATACTGAAAATGAGGTGATTGATAATGAGAATTTCAAATGATGATACAATAAAGCTTTTGCGTGAGTGCAGCGCGGGAATAAAAATGGCTGTTGACTCAATTGATGAAATAATGCCGTATGTGGAAAATGAAAATCTGTTTGCCATATTGAGCGGCAGTAAGTCCGTTCACGAACAGCTTGGCGCCGAAACGGGCGCTCAGCTTGAAAGCCACGGCTCCGGCCAAAAGGAGCCCAATCCGATGGCAAAGGGTATGTCATGGGTTAAAACAAATGTTAAAATGGCATGGAATCCTCACACGGATGAGGTTGCCGATCTTATGACTGACGGGTGCGGAATGGGCATTAAGTCGCTGAGCAAATATCTTAACAAATATGCCGCCTCAGACCCGGCAGCAAAGGATATAGCCCAACGAACAATCAAGGCGGAGGATGACCTTGTGGTTTCACTCAGGGCATATCTTTAAAATCAAAAACGGAGCCGCAGGCGAGTTGCCGCGGCTCCGTTAACTTTATACCGCATAGAGAAGTTTTAAAATAAGGTTATAAACGGGCAGAATGACATTCCTTATTCTCTCCCATACCGGCAGAATGAAAAGCTTGAATCCGTCCATTTCGGAGCGGCGCTTGATTCCGGTGGCGGTAAGGTCGCTGTCAAGCCGGGATTTTTCTTCTTTTGCCTTAATCGGGTTGGCAAATTCGGAAGCGCGGTTCCCGGATTTCCAGGTTCGCCAGCAAAGCTCGGAGTTAAGTACATTCTGCTTTGCTGTGCCATCGGCGGCAGCCTTTGCCTTTTCCCAAAGCTCATCGCAGGCTTTAACCTGCTTGTTGGTGAGGTTGAGGGTGTTATTCATCCCCTCATAGATTGAAAGGTGCTTTGTTGAGGCGTTGTTTGTAACGATATCAAGAAATTCGCCGATGTATTCGCCGCCCGCACCATAGAAAGCATTCAAAAAGCCATCGCGGGTCTGCTTATAATCGCGGTAAGGGTTCTGCATCAATTTTGCAATGAGGTAGGCGCGAAGCTCGGCAAACTCGGTGTCGCACACATCAAGGGTGTAGTTGCCCTCCTCATATACGCCTTTAACGCCGTTTTCATAAAACACCTGCATATTGCGCTGAAGGGTGCCGAAATCGGGGAAAAGACCCACAAAGCAGGCGTAATTGGTCGTGTAATCCCATATGTAAAGGCGATTGCAGATTTCTGACCACCCGGCAAGGTCTTTCATAAACGAAACATTGCAGGCACAGGTTGGGTCATCCATGGTGTGCGAGAAGCAGCACTCGATGGAGCAAAGGCGAACAATAACATTATCCTCGGGTACTATGCCTTTCGGGGGAGTTCTTGTGTAGCGGTAGGCAAAGGTATCTATTGCCACATTGTTGTAGCCGGCTGCCTTAACATCACGGGCAATGGCGTTAACAAATTCAAGCATTGTGCCCGCGTGGGAGCCGTACTTTTTATCGATTTCATGGCATTTTTTGCAGGTGCAGTAAGATATGTTATCGTGCTGGGTAAGGGACACTATCTGCAAATCCGCATCGGGGTCGTGCTTTTCCTTAAGAAGAGCCATAACCTCATCGCGCACAATCTCATATACCTCGGGGTTGGAAAGGCAAAGCTGTTTGGGAGTTCTTCTGCCGAATGAAAGTGCAAAGTATTCGGGGTGCTCGTCAAAATATTTTGAAGATGAGCAGAACTGGTTGGTGAGCGTGTGGCCAAAGCCGGAGATATAATCCACATTGCCGCCGAGCTCATCCGGAATTGTGCGGTAATCGCCGCCGTTTATGCCGTTGTAAAGGGCGTAATCCGGGTCACAGGGACTCAGCCAGTCTGTTTCGCGGTATTCAAAATACGGTGTGTAGCAAAAGCTTAAATCGGCAGGTACCGAAACTGAATCCTTTGTGCAAACAACAAGGTCTTTTGTGTAGCGGTAAATTCCCGCATATTCTTCAAGAAAGTAAAAAATACCGCTTATGGTCTGCTGAAAATTTGAGCCGGAGATTACCACATTTTTACCCTGAGCCTCTATTTTGTAGCCGTCGCCGGCGGCAGAGGGGTCAATGGCAAGCCTTATGCAGGGCTCGGCATCCCCGGCGGTTACGGGCAGGGTGAGCCCCTGCTGCTCCGAAAGATAGCCCGCCATAACATCGGCTATGGGCTTAAGTTTTTCGTCAGAGCCGTATACTATTGAATAATCGTTGTTAATCATAATTTCTCCCTGCGCCGCGGCGATAAGCGGCAGTGATGTAATAAACAGTATTGCTGCCGTGAGCAGCACCGACACCCTTTTTTTCATGGATTATTTCCTGCCTTTTTACCATATTACAAGAATAATAACACAAGGCGGCAAGGCTGTAAACCCGTTTTTGCCGAAAATAAAATTCATTTGTTAATCTCTTTCGGCAAATGCGGATTGGTTAATCATTTACTTTATACCCTGCCTGTTCCACCGCCGATTTAAGGAGCTCGTTGTCAACCTCATGCGAAAGGGTTACAACAGCGTTGTTTTCAGTGTGGCTTGCTTTGGCGCTCTCAACGCCGTCAACGGCAAGCAGAGCCTTTACCACATGTGCTTCACAGTTAATGCACATCATACCCTCAATATTTAATATTTTGGTCATTGGCTTTTCCTCCGTAAGTTTGCATATTTCTTCAATTATTGCTTCAAGCTCTTCTTCTTTTACCGCTTTTCTGCCTGCCTTTGCGCCGTGAACATCACGCTTGAAAAGATTCAGCCGAAGAGCGTTTGAAACAACGCAGAAGCTTGAAAGGCTCATTGCCGCCGCACCGACCATGGGGTTCAGTGC
>JAZUJM010000085.1:0-7625 GCA_045642785.1 Acutalibacteraceae bacterium
CACCGAATCCTCGGCGGCGCTTTCATAAACGCAAACATCATACCCGCCCTTTGCGAGCAGAGCTGCCGCACGCAGGCCGCCCTGACCCGCGCCGATGATAATTACTTTTTTGCTCATAGTTTAACCTCTTTTGTTATTTAACGGGATACCGGCAGGTCCAGCCGATGGTGGTGTGGAAGTTTTCAAAATCAACGCCGGCCATACTGCAATGGTCAAGGTAAACATCAAGGATGTAGCCCCAGGTGCCGCTTTCCATTTTGCCGGTTTTGGTGTTGATTCTGACATTCTTTGCGTAGGCGTTTGAATATTTAAGCACAACGCTGTCATTATCATATTTGGCATTGAGAACAGCGAAATTTTCCTCAACGTAACCGATAAAATCATCAATGCCCTGAACAACATTAACCACATGTCCGACTGTACCTTCATGCTCATTACCGTTGGGGCCGTCGGTTTGGTTTTTCGGATAAAGGTTGATAATTATATAGTCGCCCTCTCTGTGTGCATCCGCTTTTTGAAGGTCGGAGGGGGTGATATCCCAGTATCCGCCGGTGAGTGCTTCGTAAGGCTGAGCGGCAAGCTTCATTGCAAGCTTAACGGGGCCGTCGAGTATGCCGGGCATATCGCCGATAAGCTCAAATTTCTGGTCGGTTTGTACTCCGCTGTGGCCTTCCATAACCATGCCGGATTTGTAGCAGTCAACAATCTGCTGCATGGTCCACTTTGTCGGGTCGGCATCAACCTTTGAAAAATCAAAACGTCTTATGCCGAAATCCACCTCTTCGCAGAGGTAATCTGCGCCGGCAGCCGCAGTTGTTTCGACTGCTGTGCCGGATTCCGAAACGGTTTCTGAAGGGGCTTCGCTTGCTTTTTCATCAGGATTTGCAGCTGTTGTGCCTTCAGCGGGTGCCGCGTTTTCTTCGGCTTTTTCGGTTACATCCTCTGCAGAATCAACGGCGGTGGTATTTTCCTTTTCGGGTGTGCTCTTTTTGCCGCAGGCGGCAAATATAAAGATGAGGGAAAGCGAAAGTAAAAGTGCAGTTAATTTTTACATCTTTTTTACTCCTGCTTTTTATTTTACTGAATTGAATGTGAAGGCTTCATCGGCACAAATTTCGCCTTTATTGTTTATGGAAAGAGCCTTCATTTCACCGTTTGCAAAGGTGAGCATAGTGGCAATAAAGTCGGAGTTCCCGCTCTTGCCGCCTGTTATCAATCTGTAAAACGGGGTTGAGCCCTCCTGGAAATGAAGATTCAGCTTGTGATAGTGGCCTGAAATTGAGGCCTGAATGCCGAGGCCGGAAAGAATGTCGGGCCATTTTTCGCCGTCAAGGTCATCAAAATCAGGTTTATGCACAATGCAGAGTTTATATTCTGCCGAATCGTCGGCTTCAATGCCGGAAAGCCATTCGGTTTCTTCGGCAACATAGGCTCTGAAATCAACAAGGCCGCTGTATTCCGGGTGGGAATCCTCCTTGTCCTCGCCCGCGTCAAGCACTACCGACCAAATCGGACCGTAGTTGAAGGTATAATAAAGGCCGTTTTGGGAGGTGCGGAAATATTTTAACATTTCGGGGGCATATTCGCCGCGGGGTTCGTGGTTGCCGCGGGCGTAAACCACGGGTATTTCACCCTTGGAGAAAAGATAGGCGTAATCGAGAATGTTTAAGAAATCGCTCTTCTTTTCCATGCCGCTCACGATATCGCCGCACAGAATAATAAAGGAAGGTTCTGTTTTGAAGCCCGCAACGGCTTTTTCGGCAGGGGCGGGATTGGCGTGGATGTCGGAAAGCACAAGGGCATTTATCTCCCTGCCGGAATAACCCTTGAAATTGACCGCTTCGGAATCTATTGTTTTGCCCTTGATTGCTGAGTAGGCAAGCTTTGTTGCCACATACTGTGAATGGTAGGTGTAGGAGTTGCCGTCAATGTGCGCCTTGGGCACCCTTACGGCGTGAACGGTGTCGAGGGTAAGAATGTTGCCGCCGATTTCATCATAAACCGTGTAATCCTTTCCGCCGTAGCTGTAGGTTACATAGCCGGAGCCGGGGCGGGTGGTTGACCATATCACCGTGTACATTCCGTCGCCGCTCTCAAAAACCGAGGCCTGCCTGTCAAATTTGAAATTGAGGCTCAGAACCGGCAGCGAAAGAGCGGATTCAATCAGAATTATTGCGGTTGAAAGTAAGCTTATGATTTTGCTGATTATCATAAAATACCCCTCCTAAGCAGAATGAATAATTGCTATTTAAAAGTATATATAAATGGAAAATAAATGTCAACATTCGGCAGATTATTATTTGACATTTCGGCGCATTTGGCGTAGAATTATCAAAAAACAAGGAGGATAATAAAATGTTTGATATCAAGGACAAGGCAGAAGAAATAATCGAAAACATCAAAAAAGACAAGAACATCAAGGCGAAGTTTGAGAAAGACCCCGTTAAAACCGTTGAGGGCATTCTCGGCGTTGACCTTCCCGATGAAATAATCAAAAAGGTTATTGATGTTGTCAAGTCAAAGCTCACCGCCGAAACCGTGAGCTCCGTTGCCGGCAAAATCGGCGACATTCTCGGCAAAAAGGACTGATAATAAGCAAAAAGATACCCGTGGCTTTGAGCCACGGGCATTTTTTGCGCTTTTATTTAAGCCTTTTGATTTCGGTCATGTTTTTCGGCTCAAGAATTTCGGCAAGCTGCTCCTCGCTGAGCAGGTTATCTCTGAGCACGATTTCTTTAACGGATACTCCGGTCTTAAGCGATTCCTTTGCAATATCCGCCGCCTTTTTGTAGCCGATGTATGGCTTTAACGCGGTGGCGATTCCGACGCTGCGGTGAAGCAGCTCGCTGCACCTTTCTTCGTTAACGGTTATGCCGCTTATGCAGTTGTCGATAAGGGTGCCGATGGCGTTGGTGAGCGCCTGAATCCCTTCAAAAATGCTGTAAAAGATAACGGGCTCAAAGGCGTTCAACTCAAGCTGGCCGGCTTCTGCCGCCATGGTGACGGTCATATCGCTGCCGATGATTCTGAACGCAACCTGAGAAACAACCTCCGGAATAACGGGGTTGACCTTGCCGGGCATAATGGAAGAGCCATTCTGCTTTGCGGGCAAAGAAATTTCCGCAATGCCGGTTTTGGGGCCGCTTGAAAGCAGGCGCAGGTCGTTGCACATTTTGGAAAGGTTGAGCGCGGCGGTTTTGAGGGTGGAGGAAACGGTGACATAGATATCAAGGTTTGAAGTGCCGTCAAAAAGGTCCTCGCACTGGGTATAGTTGCCGTCAACAACCTTTGAAATATTGTCGCAGATATATGTAAGGTAGTAGGGGTCGCCGTCAATGGCGGTGCCGATTGCGGTTGCGCCCATGTTGAGCACATGAAGAGCCTTTTCGGCAAACACAAAACGCTCAATATCGCGCTTGACTGCGGTTGCGTAGGCGTGGAACTCCTGACCCAGACGCATGGGCACGGCATCCTGAAGCTGGGTTCTGCCCATTTTTAAAATGCCGTCAAATTCCTTTGCCTTCTGCATAAGCACATCGTAAAGCCTCTGCTCTGCCGGGATAAGCACATTGAGCATCTGAACCATGGCGATTTTGCCGGCCGAGGGGTAAACATCGTTGGTGGACTGAGCCATATTGACATCGTCGTTGGGGTGAACTATTGAATAATCGCCCTTTTTGCCGCCGAGCAGCTCAATGGCGCGGTTGGCGATAACCTCATTGGCATTCATATTTGCCGAGGTGCCCGCACCGCCCTGAATGGAATCAACTATAAATTCGTCGTGAAGGGCACCGCCGATGATTTCATCGCAGGCCTTTATGATAGCCTCTGCCTTTTCGGCCTTGAGCCTGCCGGAGTCGCGGTTGGTCATTGCGGAGGCACGCTTAAGCTGGGCAAGGGCTTTTATAAGCTCGGAGTGCATGGGTATGCCGGTAATCGGAAAGTTTTCTTTTGCTCTGAGTGACTGAACGCCGTAATATGCTTCGGCGTTTATTTCTTTTTCGCCGATTGAATCAGATTCAATACGAGTAATCATTGTAACAATTCCTTTCATATTCCGCGGTTTTCCGCCTTTATTGGACTTGCCTCTGCTATTATAACAAATGCACATCAAATTTCAATATCCAAAACGAATTTTTGTGTATTTTTATGCAGAATTTTTTAATGTTATGTAAAAAAGTTTTCAACATTGATTTTTATACTTTGCTGTGATATATTAGATAAATGTTTAAAGCTTCATTTCGGGAGGGTGGATATGAAAAAGCAAAACAAAACTCTTTCAACGGGTTCGGCGCTGGTTTACGCCGTCGGCATTTTCGGCGTGCAGCTTTTCATAGGCTATATGAACAGTTTCCAGACCGAGTTTTACAACAAAATGTATTCCGGCTTTGACAAAAACATTTTTTTCGCTTCGGCGATAATCATTTTTGTCGCCAAGGTTATCAGCTGCGTTTTTGACCCGCTGATAGGCGCCATGATTGACAAAAGCAAGCTTAAAGGCGGAAAAATGAGGCCGTGGGTGCTCAGAAGTGCTTTCCCCATTGCGATTCTCACAACGGTTATATTTATTTACATTCCGTTTGAGAACTTCGGCAGCGGAAAAATTCTGCTTTATGCCTATATCACCCTTACCACGGTTTTGTGGAACATTGCAATGAGCTTTGCGGATATTCCCTCTCAGGGTATGCTTTCTCTGCTTTCACCCGATGCCGAGGAACGAAATGTTGCCGCAAGCTTTTCAAACATTGCAAAATCAATAGCCCTTGTTGCGCCCGGCGTTTTTGTAACGGTTGTTATGCTTATCCTCAACGCCATAAAGGGTGAGGGCAACTATCCCGATAAAGAGTATTATCTTGTCACCGCGCTTGCCTTCCTTGTGGTGGGCACCTTCTGCTATCTGCTTATTTATTTCGTAAACCGTGAAAAGGTTCCGAGCAGTCAGTCGGCAACAAGCATTTCGCTTAAAGAAATGTTTGATGAAATCAAAACCAACAAGATGATTCTTATTGTTTTTCTTATCTATATTCTCGGCTTTGCAAGAACCATGGCAACAATAGTCTGCGTTCAGGCAAACGGTGCGCTTGTGGGCAAGGTTAACCTTCTCGGCACCACCATGGACACCACGGCCGATGCCACATGGCTGCCCGGCCTTCTCGGCGGAGTGTTCGGCATGATAGGCGTGTGCATTGTGCCCGCAATCAACAAAAAGCTCGGTGAAAAGAAAACCTACATCGGTTTTTCCGTTGCAAGCTTTATCTTTTCCACAGCCTTTTGCATTTTCTACTGGCTTATCCCGGAGGGGAGTGCTCTCCGCTACGGCAATACCGGCCTTTATTTCATAATGGCAACTCAGGCCGTCGGCGGCTTCCTCACCTCCGCAAACACCTATATTCCCCTTGTTATGACCGCCGATATTGTTGATTATCAGCTTTGGAAAACGGGCAAGCGCAAGGAGGGTGTTAATTTCGCCATTCTCAGCATGGCAATCAAGCTCAGCAATGCGCTCTGCGTTGCGGCGGGGCTTCTTATAATTGCAATTTCCGGCTACACTCAGGTGGTTTACGAAACCGGAAGCATTCCCGTAAAGATGCAGAACATAGTGATGTTCGCATATGTCGGCTTTGTCGGTATTTCGGCTCTGCTCAGCGCAATTCCGATGTTCTTCTACAGGATAGATGAGAAGACCAAAAAGGAAATGCACGAGGCAATAGCTGCCGAATAACATAAATGTTTTGGAGGAACATAAAAATGAAATCAAAACTCACCAAAAGAATCATTTCGCTTGTGCTTGCTTTGACTTTGGCACTTTTGCCCGCGGCTGCCGCATTCGGCGCCGATGTTGCTCAGCCTGCCGAGGCCAAGGCACCCTATATTCTCATTCGCGGTTTTATGAGCAGCGACATCTATGCCGAAAAGGGCAATCCCGATTCCGAAAAAATCTGGGGCCCCGCGACAAATAAAATAGTGCCCGCTGTTTTCAAGCTTCTTCCCTCGCTTATGGGGCTTATAATCACCAAAAATTACAACCGCTTTGCCGATAAGGCTTTCCCGGTTGTCAATGAGCTTCTTTTCCCCGCCTGCCTTGATGCCTCCGGCAATCCCTCCAACGGCAGCGGCATTGCGTGGGAGTACCCCTCGGCAGAGGAAATAAAGAACGGTGCCGACCTTGAATTTAAGTATGACTGGCGCCTTGACCCCACCGATATTGTTGTTGAGCTTGACAAATTCGTCAATTATGTTACCGAGGTTTCCGGCAGCGAAAAGGTTTGCTTTGAGTGCCGCAGCTTCGGCGGCGTGGTTGCCCTTACCTATGCCGGAATTTACGGCTGCGACAAGATTCAGAGCATAGTTTTCAACGCTTCCGCCGTTTTCGGCGCGGGCTTTGCCGGCGAGCTTTTTGAGGGCAAAATGACCTTTGACGATGAAGCTCTTACCGAATTTTTCAAGGCTGTTTTCTCCTATAACAAAAATGAAAAGCTTTTAAACGGCCTTTTTGCTTTCCTCAAAAAGACAGGCTTTACCGGCAGGCTCTGCAAACTGCTCAACGGCCTTCTTGAAGAGTGCGGTGAAAGACTTCTGCGCGAAAGCCTTTTCCCGCTGTTCGGCTGCTGGCCCTCAACCTGGGCAATGGCAGGTGAGGATTACTTTGCCGATTCCTACGATTTTGTTTTCAACACCGTTTTCGCGGGTAATAACTCGGCTTATGCCGGCCTTATGGAAAAGGTTAACAATTTTGAAAACACCATAAGAAAGAATAAGGTTGAGATTCTTAACGAAATCAACGAAAACTGCAATCTTTATGTTATTGCAAAGCACGGCTTCTGCTCAATGTTCATGACCGAGGCGTGGAGCAATCCGGGCGATATGGTTCTTGAATGTGACGACACCGCCTTCGGCGCAACCGTTGCTCCCTATGGCGAAAAGCTTCCCGATTCCGCGCTTGCGGGCAAGGATGCAAAATACATCTCTCCTGCAAAGAACATTGATGCCTCCACCTGCCTTTTCCCTGAGCAGACCTGGTTCATCGAAAACATCACTCACTCCAAGGTTACCGATTCCACCCTTGCCTTTACCAAGGCTCTGCTTTACAATGACGGTCAGGGCACCGTTGATTCAATGAGCGGCTATTCAAGATTTATGGTAATTGATGAGGCTGCCGATTACAGCCTTGTTGCCGCAAAATAAGCCTGCTTTCCGCCGCGCCGTCGGGTGCGGCGGATTTTTGATATTTCCGGAGGATATAACCAATGCAGAACAATGCTTTGAACATAATAAAATCAACCGTAACTCTCGGTGCTTTGTCACCTTTTTATGTTATTCACGCAAGCGACACTCATCTAACCCTTGCGGATTCGAGAAACGGCGAAAGAAAGCTTAAGCTTGCCGAAGGCAGAACAAAATCGTTTCCGCTTGCCGGTGAAACGGCGGCAGCACTTGAAACACTCTGTACCGAAACGGGTTTTCCGCTTATCCACACCGGCGACCTTATTGATTTTGTGTCGGAAAAGAATCTTGAAAGAGCCGGTGAATTTGTTGCAAAAACCGATTGCTTTTTTGCCGCGGGCAACCACGAGTTCAGCCTTTATGTGGGCGAGGCGAAAGTCGGATCGGAGCCATGGCGTTCT
>JAZUJM010000086.1:0-6653 GCA_045642785.1 Acutalibacteraceae bacterium
ATTTGCGTGAATAGCCCATTGTTGCGCCGTAAAGAAAAATATTTTCACGCCCGGAGTAATTCATATCAAACCCCGCGCCGAGCTCCAGCATGGGGGCAATAACTCCGTTAACCTTAACCGAGCCCTTTGTGGGCTTAAGCACGCCCGAAACCACCTTTAAAAAGGTGCTTTTGCCCGCGCCGTTAAAGCCGAGGATTCCCACCCTGTCGGATTTTTCAACCCTCAGCGAAACATCGGTGAGCGCCCAGAACTCGTTATAATGAAGCTTGTGGGTAACAAGCTTTATGAAATATTCCTTTAAATTATCTACCTTTTCTTTGTTGAGGTTAAAAAGAACGCTTACATCCTTAACCTCTATTGCCGGTTCAGCCACAAGCGCTCCCTCCTCATATGTGAAGAATGAATTTATCCTGCTTTTTGCGGAAAAGCAGAGCCCCAACCGCAACGCACAGCAGGCTGAAGGCAAGGGAATAAACAAGATGATGAATACTGAACATTCTGCCGAAAAGCACGCAGGAGCGGAACATCTCGATTATTGAATAAAGAGGGTTCGCCTTGAGCACGGTAAGAATAGCCGTGTTTGTAATCTTTAACTGGTCAAGATTGTAAACTATCGGGGTCATATAGAAGAGCAGAAGGCAGAAAACATCATAAAGGTATTCAATATCCTTAAAGAATACCGAAAGGGTTGAAAGAATGAGCCCCACGCCCGTGCAAAGAATAAACAGCACTATTATGGGCACAAAGGCAAGAAGAGCATAGGGGGTGATGTTCGGCGGGTTAACGCCGGAAATCTTGAAATATGCAATAAAGCAAACAAGAACAATAAGTGAAATAAGGAAAGTAATGAAATTGGAGATAACATTTGCGAGGGGATAGATATATTTGGGCACATAAACCTTCTTTATTACCGAGGCGCTGTTGGTAATTGAGCGCATTGCTCTTTTGGTAGACTGGGAGTAAAACTCAAACAGAAGCCTGCCGCAGAGAAGATATATGGGATAATTGAGCACCTTGGAGGAATCCTTGCCGAGCAGGTTGCCGAAAACAACAACAAGCACAATGGTGGTGAGCAGGGGCTGAATAAAAGTCCACAGCACACCGAGAGCGGAATCCCGGTACTGCAATTTTATGTTTTTTCGCACTATCTCATAAAGCAGATAGCGGTATTTATAAAAAGTCTGAAAGCTGCTTTTCATATCCCGGATTGATTTATCCTTTCTGCGGAGCTTATTTCCAGCCCCACTTGTTGAAATAGGCAAACATTGATTTAATCTGAATTATCTTTAGCTTCATATTTTTTTTGGATTCCCTGCCCCACTCATGGTAAACGGTGGCGTCGGGATAATAGACAGCCCTGCTTTTGCGGCAAACCTCACGGGTTAAGTCGCAATCCTCAAAATACATAAAATATCTCGGGTCAAAGCCGCCGAGCTCCTTGAAAAGTGAGGTGCGGATAAGCATAAAGCACCCGGTTGCATTTTCAATATCGCAGGGAACGGAAAGGTCGCGGTCAAGCATGGCATATTCGCGAAGTGCGCTGCCCGGAGCCTGCTCGTTCCTCATTCTGCTTGCCACAAGGTATGAGATTCTGGGGTTCCTTTTGCCGAGAATCTGCGATTTGCCGTTGGGGAAGCGAATCCTCGGCGAAAGCAGACCTATATCGGGGTTTTTATCCATATACTCAACCATTTTAGCCAGCACATCATCACGGATTATGATATCCGGGTTGATTATTGCATGGTAATCCGAATTGAGCAGGCCGATAACGGAGTTGTGACCCGCGCCGAAGCCCATATTCTTTTCGTTTTTGATAACCTGAACCTCAGGGTATTCGGAGGCAATGTGCTCCGGAGTGCCGTCGGTAGAGCAGTTATCCACAGCAAAAAGCTTAAAGTCAACGGCGGTGTGCTTAAGCAGAGAGCCCACGGCGTTATCAATGGTGCTCATATTGTTGTATGTCACGATGCAGCCCGTGACCTTAGGTGAAGACATTTTTGTTATCCCCTTATGAGATTATTTAACAATCAGATAATATGCCATCTGTGCACGCCAGCGAAGCTGAGTTAACACGGAATTCTTTTTGCCGGTAACCGTGCCCTCGTGGCGGCGCCAATAAATAAGCGGGGTGTTGATAAGAACAACCTTTTTGTGTTTTTTAAGTGCGGCAAGAGCTATCCACCAATCGTGCATGGGCAGCTTTTGCGGAAAGGGGAGTACCGTCCCCAGCAGCTCGCGGTCAAACGCCATGCAGCAGCCCACAAACGAATTTCGCAGAAGATTTGCGGCAAGCCCGCTTTTTGAGCCGTGAACGGCAAAAAAGGATTCCTGTTGAATATTCAGCGCGGAATCGGTTACCGAGGCATCGTGCAGCACAAGCGAAGCTCCGTTTTTAAGCTCCTGCATAACGGTGCTCACCTTGCCCGGCAGCCACACATCGTCCTGGTCGGCAAGGAAAATATAATCCCCCGAGCAGGCATTGAGCGCGTTTTCAAAGTTGGCGGTAACTCCTTTTCCGGGGCCCGCAATGTATTTTATGCGCCCGTCATTGAAGCCTTTGACTGCCTCTTCGGTTTTGCCGCCCGGGCAATCATCCGAAACGATTACCTCCGCGTTCTGCGGCAATTCGGCAAGAATTGAAGCCAACTGCTCCGCAATGAATTTTTCGCCCTTGTAAGCCGCAAGGGCAACGGAAATTTCGGTTTTGTTTTCCATTTTGTTATTTGAGTGCCTCGGGGCCGAAGCTCTCGGGCAAAAGGTCGGCAAGGGTCATTTCACGGTAATCATCAACGCTTTTTGCAATGATTACTTTCATCTTCTGAGGTTCGGCAAACTCGCGCATAACCTGCCTGCATATTCCGCAGGGGAAGCAGTAATCGGTTACCGTGCCGTTTTTGCCGCCGACCACGGCAACCGCCGCAAGCTTTCGCTCGCCGTTTGCCGCCGCGGTGAAAATCGCGTTCCTCTCGGCGCAGATACCCGCCGGGTAAGAGGCGTTTTCAACATTAACGCCCGTGTAAATTCCGCCCGAAGCCGTGAGCACCGCCGCGGAAACATTGAAGCCCGAATAAGGCGCATATGAATTTTTAAGATTATCAAGAGCGGCGGAAATAAGCCGCTCTTTGAGTTCTTTTGAAAGTTCCATAGTCAAATCATCCGATTACAATGGAGCGATTATCCTGTATGGTGAGCTCGGCTGTGGCAAGAATTTTGCCGCCGTCATCGTCGGCGCAGTAAACAAGCAGATAGTCGCCCGCCTCAATTTCGGCATAGGGAACCACCGCCAGCCCGTTTTCGGAAAGTGTGCCGCGGCTGATATCGGCCTCATCGGCCTTTTCTTCATTTGAATAATCACCCTTGGGGCATATGCCTATCCACGCATCCCTTGACGGCTCGTCATCATCCTTTTTGTTCCAAAAGCCGGTACGCTTTGTGGTTTCGTCGGTTTTCGGAGCAATGTGGATTATGATATTGCCGTTTTCGGTATCTATTGTGTCGGCAAAAACGGTCACGGGCTCGGTTTCGGGGAGGGTCGGAACGGGAACCGTGGTTTCGCCGTTATCCTTCCCGCTGCACGAGGTAAGGGTGAAAAGAAGAATCACCGAGCAAATTATCGCTGCTGCTTTTTTCATTGCTTTTTCTTCCGTTTAATCAGTCAATGGATTTCATTGTCGGGAACAGAAGCACATCGCGGATAGCGGGGGAATCGGTTAACAGCATAACAAGGCGGTCTATTCCGTAGCCGATACCGCCCGTTGGCGGCATACCGATTTCAAGGGCGTTGAGGAAGTCCTCGTCGGTGTGGTTTGCCTCTTCATCGCCTGCGGCTGCCGCGGCATCCTGAGCCTTGAAGCGCTCACGCTGGTCAATGGGGTCATTGAGTTCGGAATAAGCGTTGCACATTTCCCATGTGTTGATAAACAGCTCAAAGCGCTCAACCCTGTCGGGGAAGCCGGGCTTTCTTTTGGTTAAGGGAGAAACATCAACCGGGTGGTCCATAATGAAGGTGGGCTGAATAAGCTTTTCCTCACAGAATTCCTCAAAGAAGAGGTTGAGAATGTCGCCCTTTGTGTGGCGCGCTTCAAATTCAACTCCGCGCTCCTTGGCGATTTTCTTTGCCTCTTCGGTGTCTTTAATCTGCTCAAAATCAACCCCGGCGTATTCCTTTACCGCGTCAATCATTGTGAGCCTGCGGAAGGGCTTGCCCAGATCTATTGTGTTTTCGCCGTATACTATCTCGGTGGTGCCGCAAACCTCTTTTGCAAGGTAGCGGAAAAGATTCTCGGTTAAATCCATCATTCCGTTATAATCGGTGTAGGCCTGATAGAGCTCCATAAGGGTGAACTCGGGATTGTGGCGGGTGTCAACACCCTCGTTGCGGAAAACTCTGCCGATTTCATATACTCTTTCAAGGCCGCCGACAATAAGGCGCTTAAGATAAAGCTCAAGTGAAATGCGGAGCTTTACATCCTCGTCAAGTGCGTTGTAGTGGGTTTCAAACGGGCGGGCAGCCGCGCCGCCGGCGTTGGAAACAAGCATGGGGGTTTCAACCTCCATAAAGCCCTGACCGTCAAGGTAGCGGCGAATGGAGCTGATTATTTTTGAACGCTTGATGAAGGTGTCCCTTACATCCATGTTCATTATGAGGTCGGTGTATCTTTGACGGTAGCGAAGGTCGGTGTTGGTAAGGCCGTGATATTTCTCCGGCAGAACCTGAAGGCTCTTTGAAAGAAGCACAACCTCGGAGGCGTGAACCGATATTTCGCCGGTTTTGGTTTTGAAAACCTCACCCTTGATACCGACTATATCGCCGATATCCATTTTTTTGAAATCCTTGTATTCTTCTTCACCGATGCTGTCCCTTGCAACATAGGACTGGATATCACCCGTTAAATCGCGGATGTTGCAGAAGGAAGCCTTGCCCATAACGCGCTTGGACATAAGCCTGCC
Source organism: Acutalibacteraceae bacterium (assembly GCA_045642785.1). Taxonomy (GTDB): domain Bacteria; phylum Bacillota; class Clostridia; order Oscillospirales; family Acutalibacteraceae; genus CAG-177. Next base: position 4,951 of record JAZUJM010000086.1, read on the forward strand.
CGCCACGGAAACGCTCTTGCCCTCAAATGCCTCAAAGTCAGCCTTGATGTCGGCGGAGTGCTCGGTCTGGTCATACTTTGTAACGGTGAAAGGGTCTTTTCCGGCGGCCTGAAGAGCCTCCAGCTTTTCTATTCTTATCTGCCTTAAGGCGTTGGTGTCCTGCTTTTCCTCAGCCTCGGCGGGATTATTTACTTTGTTCTCAGCCATTTTCTGATTTTCCTTTCTTTGTGAAAAGCACGGCGGTAGCATAAGCCCCGTCGCGAAAAAACTGTGTTTATTTTGAAATTGAGATTACCTTGAAGCTGATAACCGCACCGGTGGGAACGGTAACATCAACTGTTTCGCCCACGGCCTTGCCGATAAGTGCGGCGCCGACGGGTGACTGGTCGGAGATAACACCGTTGTCGATGTCGCTCTTGCCGAGGATTTTGTACTCAACCTCTTCGTTTTCTTCCATGTCAAGAAGCACAACCTTTGAACCGATGCGGACGGTGCCGTTGTCGGCAAGCTCGCTTTCGTCAATGATAACGGCATCCCTGAGGTCGGCCTCGAGCCTTGCGATGTTGGCCTCGAGCTTTGCCTGCTCATTCATGGCCTCATCATATTCGGCGTTTTCGGAAAGGTCGCCGAAGGAACGGGCAACTTTTATTTTCTCCGCTATATCATCTCTGCCTACCGTTTTGAGATAATCAAGCTCCTCTGCAAGCTGCTTATAATCTTCTTTTGTGAAAAATTTCTGTTTAGCCATTCTGATTACTCCTTTTTACCCATTCTCTGCTCATTGCGATACTCGGGCAGTATAGCGCTATTATATATAAAATATATGTTTATGTCAAGTGTTTCCTTGCCCTTATCTCAGCAGAGCAGCTGTTTGGGCGCAATCATACTCCCTTCCGCAGGATAAAAAGCCCGTGAACAACTCGTTTTCACCCGGCCTTTCGCGGCAGGCCTCATAAAGCAGGGCGGCAAACCAAAGCGGGTCAATGCCCGGCGGCAGGCAGGCGCGGTAGGCGGGCGGCAATGACATTGTGTGATAAAACGCCCTGCCGCAAACCGAAAAAGCCGCATACATCCCCGTTTCGGAATATGCGTGCGGCACATATATTTTTGCCCCGTTTTCGGGTGCGGAATCCGGAAAAATCAGGGCGGCACCATATTGCTGCATAGCCTGCGCCGCATCGGCGGCAAAGCGCTCTTTTTTGCCGGTGCAAATGCCCACCGCCGATGCAAACGGCAGCAGGGTGCACACCCTGCCTGCAAGCAGACCCTCCGGGTCAATAACGGTCAATCTGTCAAAAAGCGGCCTTTCACCCGCTTTCTCAAAAAGGCTCACGGTGCGTGAAAAAACAAGCTCCGCCGCCCCTGCGCAGGGGAAGCGGAATGCCCGGGAATACTTTTCGGGAATGTTGAACCCGGAGGGAGCAAGTACCCTCGGTGCACGGCAAAGGGCAGCTTTTATTGCGGGTTCAAGTGCAATATCTTTACCATTAAAAGGAAATTTTATCAGATAAAACGGAAGACCGTTTACGGTTCTCACCGCCTCGGCGAAGGGCGGCTTTTCCCTTTTGAAAATGCCGCCGCGCCCCTTTGCGGGCAAAGGATAAAGCACCGAAAACATATCATCACCCCGCATTAATATATGCACAGCCGCGGCCCGTCCTCCACCATCGGCGGGGGTGGCCCGGGGTGTGGTGTGATATAAA
>JAZUJM010000087.1:0-20469 GCA_045642785.1 Acutalibacteraceae bacterium
CCCGTACGCATTATCCGTGATGAAATTTATCAATCCAACATCCGCGGCATTTATCCCTGCGGTGAGGGTGCCGGGTATGCGGGCGGAATAGTTTCCGCCGCCGTTGACGGCATAAGGTGCGCCCACGCGGTTATGCTTGATGAAAATGACGAGTGGTAATTGAATAAAGCAATAAAACGGCCCTCTGTAAATCTTTCCGGATTCACAGAGGGCCGTTAATTTTTTTATTCGTCTGTGTCGCTGTCGGTTGGCTTATCTTCCGGCTCTGCTTCGCTTTCCGCTTCGGGTTCCTCGGCGGCAGGGGGCGAAATCTGCTCCGAAATGTAAATATCACCGGCTTCGGGTAATTCAATTTCGGTGGGAATTTCCGGCGCAAAAGCCGCTGCCGACTGTGCGGCGGCTATCCTCATAAGTTCAAGCTCTTCCTTCTCTTTCTTCTTTTTAATGAAAAAGCTGATGATAATGAGGAGCCCGAGCATACCTATTGAGATTGCGTTGCCCAGAAGAAGACCCTTGGGAACAAATATCATTGAAAGCTCGTATTCGCCGGGCTTTGCCTTAATGCAGGTGAATCCGTCGCCCAAAGCGATAATATCATCCCTGCTCACTTCAATGCCGTTGAGCTTTATCTGCCAGCCTTCATCATAGGGAACGGAGGTGTAGATGAGCCCGTTTTTCGGAACGGTAACCTTGCCGGTGAATTTTGTATCGCTGAAATCTGAGATTTCAATTTGGTTCTTTGCAAGGGCTTGATAACCTTTTTTCATTACATCATCATTAACGGAGTAGGCGTGGAAGGTAAAGTTGCCGTAATCGTCATCCGCTTTAATGCTGATAAGCACGGTTACATATTCATCGGGGAAAATTACACCGAGGTCGTAAACATAGGGGTCGTCGATGTTGACATCAACGCTCATATCGTCCTTTGAAACGGTTATGCTGTCAAAGTAGCCGGAGTCAACATAGATGTAGCAATGCTCCTCTTTTTCGGTGTGGATGAAGAATCTGATTTCTCCCTCCTGACCGAAGGCGGATTCCTCCTTGTCAAAATAGATGTTGCCGGTTGTGAGCCCGGAGGTTATCTCTTTGATATTGAAATAGGTAACATCATCAAGTGAAAGGCGTTTGAAAACCTCAGTTTCGCCCGTGGCAAGCTCAAACCAGTCGTTCTGAATCCGGAACGGGTCGGAGCCCTCATAGCACCAGTTTTCAAGCTCGCTGCCAGCGCCGAAGGCAAGGGGCAGATAATATTCGTTCTTGTAAAGAGTAAAATTGCCCTTTGCGCCCACCTCGGTGAAATAATCCTCGTCAACATCAACATCGCCGTTGTTGTCGTAAACATACTTTAAGGCGTGCATCATATTGTAAACCGGGGTTTGCAGGTTGTAGGTGTAGCTGTCAACATTGTTGCCCGAAAGGCCGAGGTATTTTTCAAGCTTTGAAAGCTTTTCGTAGGCCATTGAAGTGAATGTGGAAATGCCGTTGAAGCCGTACCATGCCGGGTCCATTCTTGCTCTGTTGTAGGTGAGCTCGGAGCGGTAAAACGGCTCGGTTTCGGTTTTTTCGAGGTTTGACTGAAGCGATTTGAAATCGGTGTAATCGCCGGCGTAATTCTTTTTGGGCTGGTCAATATCGTAGTGCTGGGTGCTTGCGCTCACGCTTTCACCGATAATGCAGCACAGCAGAAGAATGGCGATTGAGCTTTTTTGAAATTTATCGCTTCTGAGGGCATAGAAAACAAGCACATAGGTTACGGTAAAGATTATGCTGATAATAACCGAAACATCCTGAACATTTTTGGAGCCGACCTTCTGAACAAGGATGATGAAGCCGATAACCGCCATCCCCGCACCGAGCAGCTCACGCCCGCTGAATTCGTTAAGGCGGAGCAGAGCCTTGTAAGCAAGGGTGAGAAGAATGAACGAATACATAAACGAGAAGCGGTAGGGCAGGTCGCTCGGATAGTGGAAGCCGTGCCAGATAAAGCTGATTACATTGTAGCTGAATGAGGCATAGAGCAAGCCGAGCAGGGCAACATTTGCAATCTTTTCCTTAACGGGAACGGATTTTGTGAAAAGATAAAGGGGAACAAGCATAACGGTTGCCATGCCGCAGTAAACATTCGGCAGCACATCGTCACCGCTTGAACGGATGGTGGGCTCAAGGCTTGAAAGGTGATTGGCAATAAAATCAAAAATATTGAAATATGAGTTCCATTCGGTGGGGAAGCTGTCATTGGTTGCATAGGAGGTTTTGAGCACAAAGTAAACGGGAACAAGGGCAAAGGCCGCAAGGCAGGCGGCGGCTATTCCCGCGCCCGCAAAGGTGAGGCCGCTCTTTATAAGAATTGAGTGGCGCAGCCTTTCGGTTACCGGCGTGGATTTTTTGCCGTCGGGGTTTTTCCAGTAAAACTCTTTGCCGTCGGTTTTGGCGGCGTCGCAGGTTCCGAAATAATAAACAAGGAAATAAAGCACCGAGAAAATGCACACCATATAGCCCATATAGTAATTGGTGAGCAGGGTAAGGAAAAGGGCGATGATGAAGGTTTCGGGGCGGCGGCGGTTAATTATTTTTTCAATGCCGAGGATGATGAACGGGAAAAAGACCATTGCATCAACCCACATAACATCCCAGTAGTATGCAATAAACCAGCCGCTCATACAGTAGAGCAGACCGAAGGCTGCGGAGATATAATCGTGGTTGCCGTAGGACTTTTTAATATAATATGTGAATGCACCCGAGGCGAATGCGGCCTTTGAGAAAATCATTGCCGCTATTGCTTCGGTTACGTTTTTATGCCCGAAAAGCAAAACGAAAAACGCTGAGGGACTGCAAAGGTAGTTATAGAAGTTGCCGAGGAAGGCCGAGCCTCCGCCTGTTTCCCAGGAGTACAGAAAGCTTTGCATACCCGTAACGCGGTCATAAAGCTCCGCAAAAAGCGGGCAGTACTGGTGATACATATCCATTCTTAAAATGGTGTTGTCACCAAACGGAATCATATCAAAGCACACGGCGATGATAAGGCTTATTCCGGCGGTGCAAAGCGCCGAAAGCCAGCAAAAGGCGTTGTCGGTAATTATCCGGTCAAAAAGGCTTTTCTTTTTTATTCCGGGTGAACTTGTTTTGCTCATAAAAATCCTCCGAATATAAGTTCTTCCATATCTAAAAATAAAATATAACATATTTTACCGAATAAAGCAAGTGAACAATATTTGAACATCGGAAAGGTTCTAATCAGGGACAAGGCTTCATAATATGTTCTTGTGAAAGGCGGGAGGTGATAGCATAAAGGAAGTAAGCGAAAAGGAAAAGCTTGCATTTGCGCTTCAATGCCTGCCGCAAAGGCTGTTCGGGCTGATTTCTTCGCTCGGTGAGGATGAAAAAAGCGGAATAACGGAAATTCGCTTAAGGCGTGGGGCACCGCTTGTGCTCAGCTTTTGTGACGGGGCAAGGTTCCTTTACCCGTCGGGCACGGGCAAAGTCTTTTCGCCCGGGGCGGCGGTTGTTACGGGCGAAGAGATGAACGAAGCGTTTAACCGCATTTGCGGCTATTCGGTTCACTCACACGCCGATTCGCTCAACAGCGGATATATCACCCTGCGCGGCGGCCACCGGGCGGGAATATGCGGCACGGCGGTAACAGACGGGGCAAGGGTGATATCGGTTAAGGATATCTCCTGCATAGATTTGCGTATTGCAAGGCAGGTTCGCGGGGCGGCAAATCCCGTTTTTTCGGCGCTTTTTACGCATGGTGTGCCCTCGGTGCTTATTGCGGGCGGCCCTTCAACGGGCAAAACCACGGTTTTGCGCGACCTTGCACGTCAGCTTTCCGGCGGGCAGAGGGGACTTTATCTTAAAACGGTTATCTGTGATGAACGCTCCGAGATAGCGGCGGTTTATCGCGGAACCCCCTCGAATGATGTGGGGGTGAATACCGATGTGCTTGATGCTTACCCGAAAAAGGAAGCCATAATGATTGCCCTGCGCTCCTTTTCGCCGCAGATTATTATTTGTGACGAGGTCGGCACGCCGCAGGAGGTTGAGGCGATAAGGGCGGGGCTTAATGCCGGGGTGAGCTTTATTGCAAGCGTTCACGCCTCAACAAGCGGTGACCTGATATCAAGGCCGCAGATAAAAGAGCTTATTCTGACAGGAGCCTTTGAAAAGGTGGTTCTGCTTTCGCACGAGCACGGAAAAATGAATTTTTATGATGCAAAGGAGCTTGAAAATGAGATACGCCGCGGCGATAATGGCGTTTGCCTCAGCGGTAATTTACGCAAGCAGGTTGCTTTTTAAACGCCGTGCCTGCGCCGAAACACTTGAAAAAACGGTTGAGATGATTAATTTTATTGAATCAAAAATGAGATTTTCGCGCCCGGCTGTGGATGAGCTTATAGGCGATTTGCTCGGTGATTCGCGCTTTTCCGGGCTTGAATTTTTGCGGGAGTGCGATGAAAAAATAAAGCGCGGCAGCGATTTTCATTCGGCGTGGCGGCAGTCGGTTGAGCATTACTCCGGCTACCTGTCCGATGATAACATCCGGCGGCTTTGCTCTTTCGGTGACTGCCTGGGCACAACGGATTCCGAGGGTCAGCTTTCAGCCTGCTCACTCTATTGCTCGGCTTTTAAAGCGGAGCTTGAAAGGGAAAAAGAAAAATATCTGTGTGCAAAAAAACTTTATCCGGCGCTCGGTACGCTTGCGGGAACTGCGGCGGCGGTAATGGTTTTGTAAAAAATGAAAGGGGCGGGAAGTTGGAATTCGGTGTTGTGCTTAAAATTGCGGCTGTCGGCCTGCTTGTTGCGGTGGTTAATTCCGTTCTCACGCGCTCCGGGCGGGATGATTATGCCCTGCTTGCGGCGCTTGCGGGCATTGCGGCGGCTCTTCTTATGCTTTTGCCTCAGCTCGGCGAACTGCTTGACGAGGCTGAAAGACTGCTTGATTTTTAATGGACTTTATTAAAATTGCGCTGTTTGCCTGCGCGGCGGCGGTGCTGTATTCGCTTGTAAAAGCTCTTTGCCCTGAGCTTTCGTGGGTGGTTTCTGCAGCGGTATGCACGGCTGTGTTGATTTTTGCGTTAAGAGAGCTTTCGGCTGCCGGGAGCGAATTTGAGAAAACCGCGGAGTATGCCGGAATATACGGAGAAGCGTTAAAAAACCTGCTGAAATGCCTTGCCGTTTGCATAGTAACGGAGCTTGCGGCGGATGTGTGCCGCGAAAACGGAGCGTTATCCGCCGCGGGAGCGGTGACCTTTGCAGGCAGAGCGGCGGCGCTTTTGTGCGCCGTTCCGCTTATTATGCCCGCGGCTGAAACAGCGCTCGGACTTTTGAAATGAGAATGAAAAGAAAAACGATTAAAATTGCCGCAGCGGCGTTTATGACAGCTGCAATTTTTCTTTTGGCCTCGGTCTGTGCATTTGCGGTTACTCCGTTTGAGGAAGAGCTTGAAAGTGCGGCGGATTTTTTGCCGGATGAAACGGAAAAAGCTCTGCGAAAATACGGCTTTTTCGATGATGCGGCGGCTTTCTCCGGCGCGGGATTAAGCGATATTATCGGCTTCTCCGCCGAAGTGCTCAAGGGCGGATTCAAAGAGCCGCTTAAAGGCTTCTTTACCTCGGCGGCGGTTGTCATTTTCACCTGTGCCGCGGGCTGCTTTTTGCAGGAGGGCAAGGGTTCAACCGCTTTCTCTGCCGCCTCATGCGGTTTCCTTATTATGGCAATTATCAGGCCGATTCTTTCCTGCTTTAAGGCGGCTGCCGCCTTCGTTTCAGCGGCGGCAAAATTCGAACTTGCTCTTATCCCCGCCTTTGCGGCGGCGGTTACGGCGGCGGGCGAACCGAGGCTTGCCCTCTCTTATGCTTCGTTCACAATGGTTGCCGCCGAGGCGGTTCAGAAGCTTTCCGAAGGGGTGGTTCTTCCGCTTTCGGCAGCGGTTTTATCCCTCGGAATTGCCGACGGCCTTTCGCCGGAATTAAAGCTTTCCTCTGCCGCCGCTTCGCTTGAAAAGCTGATAAAAACAATGCTCGGCACCGCCGCAGCTCTGTTTTCCGCCTGTCTCGGAATAAACGGTGTTATTTCAAAATCCGCCGACAGTCTGCTATTGAAAGGAGCCAAAACGGCGGCGGGCTTTGTGCCGGTTGTGGGCGGCGCGCTGGGGGAAAGCCTTTCGGCTGTCAACGGCGGATTAAAGCTTATCTCAAACGCCTTCGGCGGCTTCGGTGCGGCGGCGCTGTTTGCCCTTGCGCTGCCGGTTTGTGCCGAACTATTGCTGTGGTGTGCGGCACTCAGGGCGGCGGAATTTGCGGCGGGGCTTGCGGGCGAACCCGCTCTCGGCAGCGTGTTTAATTCACTTTGCTCGGCACTTTCGGTGGCAAATGCGCTTGTTGTTTACTGTGCCGCGGTTTTTATAGCCTCCTGCGGAATTGTGCTCGGGCTTTCGGCGGGGTGAAAAATGGAAACGGTAAAAAGCATCATTTTTCACATTGTTTCAGCGGCAATCATCGGCGGCGCGGTGCTTGCGGTTTTTCCGCAGGGGCAAATGAAAAAAGCGCTGAAGGCTGCCGTGCTTGCCTTTGTGCTTGCCTGCGCCGTTTCATCGGTTTCCGGCGTTTCGGGGAGCGGGGAAATAAACCTTGATTTTTCGTCGGAGGAAGAGCTTTCCTCCGCTCTGCTTGACCGCTCGGTTTCGGCTGTCAGGGACGAAATCGAAAAGGACACGGCGGCTTTGCTGAAAGGCGAGGGGCTTGCTGTTTACGAAGTGAGCGCCGATGTGACGGCAGATGAAAACGGAGCTGTCTATTTGACAAAAATCACGGTTTTTCCGCGTGATGATTCCGAGGAAAGCAGAGAAAAAATCAAAACCATAATTTGTGAAAATTACGGCATAACGCCGCAAATCGGGGAATAAGAATATGAAAAAGGCGCAGATACTGATTGAAAAACTGAAAGCGGATAAAAGGCTTGCGGCGTCGGCTGTGCTGCTGGCAGGGGTGATAATACTTGTGCTTTTAAGTTTGCCGGGGAAAGAAACAAAGAAAAAAGCCGCCATGCAGACCGAACCGGCAAAAACGGATTATTCAGCCGACCTTGAACAGCGGCTGACCGAGTTTATTGCTTCAATAGAGGGCGCCGGGAGCGTTAAAGTAATGGTAACGCTTGAAAGCGGCGAGGAGCAGGTTTTTGCAAGGGATAACGATTCCTCCGCCGAAACCGGAGCCGACGGAAGAAACAACTGGAAGGAAAAGTCGGAGTACATAATCATTGACGGTGAGGCCGTGAGGGTTAAGGTGCTTTCGCCGGAGGTGAGAGGCGTTGCGGTGGTATGTACCGGGGCGGATTCCGAAAAGGTGAGGCAGGAGATTACCGGGGCGGTTTGCGCCCTGCTCGGTATCAGCGCTGCAAGGGTCAGCGTAACAAAAATGAAATAAAACGGGAGGAAAAAATGGTAATCAAAAAAAGACAGCTGCTTGCGGCAACTCTTGTGCTGGCGCTCGGCTCGGCGGTGTTCGTAAACTGGTATTACACCCGCCCGGTGAGCAAAGCGGTGAGTGCCGTGCCGGAAACATCGGCGGCGAAAGCGGTGAAAAAGGATTCCGAACTGGGCGAGGCAAGATATGTGCTTTCAACCGATGTTGCCATGCCGGAGCAGAGCAATGCGTATTTTGAAGAGGCGAAGGAAAAAAGAAACACCGCTCACGACAGCGCGGCACAAACACTTCAAAAGGTGATAACGGACGCGTCATCACCCGCAAGGGCAGTCAGGGAGGCAACGGATAAGCTCAATTACCTTTCGCAGACGGTTGAATCCGAGGCAAAGCTTGAAAATCTGATAAAGGCAAAGCTCGGGTGTGACTGCCTTGCGGCGATAGATTCTTCAGCCGTTCAGATTGTGGTTTGCAAAAGCGGGCTTGACGCAACCTCGGCCCTGCAAATAAAGGAGCTGGCGGCAAACATGACCGGGCTCGGCGGCGAAAAAGTTACAATTATTGAATTTAATGGTTGAGTATTTTTAAAAATATGATATAATATAAGCACAGTATGCTGGATATTATGCGAAAAAACGCATAAGCCGGGCTGCTGTGCTTAAATTTTATTCATTTTCCGGAGGTTCCAGATGACCAGAAGAGAAGCGAGAGAACAGGCCTTTGTGCTTTTGTTTGAAAAATCCTTTCAGCCCGAAATCGGTATGGATGAGCTTATAGCCGTGAACATCGAAAACGGTCAGCTTGAAGATGATGAGTTTGCCAACGGCCTTGCCTGCACCGCGTGGGAAAAGGTTGAAAAAATAGACGCCCGCATCGAAAAATGCTCCATCGGCTGGAAGAAAAACAGAATAGCAAAGGTGTCGCTTGCGGTGCTCAGGGTAGCCGTGTGCGAAATGATGTTCTATGACGATATTCCCGTGGGTGTTTCAATCAACGAGGCGGTTGAACTGTGCAAAAAATACGCCTCGGCTGAGGAATACAGCTTTGTTAACGGAGTTCTCGGCGCGGCGGCAAAGCTTGAAGAGGCGCAGGGATAATGCTTACTCTCGGAATAGATACCAGCAATTACACAACCTCCTGTGCCGTATTCAACAGCGAAACGGGCAAGGTTATTCAGCGAAAGAAGCTTCTTCCGGTTAAAGAAGGCGAAAGAGGCCTTCGCCAGAGTGATGCGGTGTTTCACCACACCGCACAGCTTGCACCGTTGCTTGAAGAGCTTGTTAAAGAGTGCGGCGGCGGATTTTCCGCAATCGGCGTTTCGGCAAGGCCGAGGAATGTTGAGCGCTCATATATGCCCTGCTTTACCGTGGGGCTGAACACCGCGCGTGCGCTGGCCTGCGTTTGCGGCGCTCCGCTTTATGAGTTTTCGCACCAGTGCGGCCACATAACGGCGGCACTCTATTCCGCAGGCAAGCTTGAAGAGCTTAAAAATGAGCGTTTTATTGCTTTCCACGTTTCCGGCGGCACAACCGAAATGCTGCTTGTTTCACCGAGCAGGGAAAATTATTTCAACGCCGAAATTATCGGCGGAACCTCTGATTTAAACGCGGGTCAGGCTGTTGACCGTGTGGGCGTTGCCCTCGGCCTCGGCTTTCCCTGCGGCGGCGAGCTGACAAAGCTTGCACTTCAAAGCAGAAAAACTTATTCGCCCAAAATGCCCGTGAAGGGTGGATTCTGCAGCCTTTCGGGGGTTGAAAACAAGTGCCTTAAAATGCTCGAAAGCGGTGAGGAGCGCTGCGATATAGCCCGCTTCTGTATTGACTGCGTTTCGGCATCCCTTGATAAAATGACCGAATTTGCCCTTGAAGAAAACGGCGCTTTGCCGCTTGTTTATGCGGGCGGGGTAATGTCAAACAGCATTATCCGCGAAAAATTCAGCAAAAAATACGGCGGATTTTTTGCCGCACCGGAGTTCTCCTGCGACAATGCGGCGGGGGCGGCTCTTATGGCTTACGGGAGGAAAACGGAGAATGGGTAACGCCGTTGTTCTGAGTATCAGTCAGTTAAACAGATACATCAAATCGGTGTTTGATGATGATATAAGATTGCAGAGCGTTTATGTGGCGGGCGAAATTTCAAATTTTACCAACCACTACCGCACGGGGCATTTTTATATGACCCTTAAGGATGAAAACGCGGCAATAAAGGCGGTTATGTTCAGCTCCGCAAATGCCCGCCTGCGCTTTACGCCCGAAAACGGGATGAAGGTAATATGCAGGGGCAGAATAAGCGTTTTTGAGCGTGACGGCCAGTATCAGCTTTATATTGACGCCATGCAGCCCGACGGGGCGGGAGCCCTCGGTGTGGCATTTGAACAGTTAAAAAAGAAGCTTGAGGCGGAAGGCTTATTTTCCGAAAGCCTCAAAAAACCGATTCCGCAGTATCCGCGGCGCGTGGGCGTTATTACCTCACCCACCGGGGCAGCGGTGCGCGACATTATCAACATTTTATCGCGCCGCTTCCCGCTTGCCGAAATGGTGTTTGTGCCCGTTACCGTGCAGGGTGAAAACGCCTCTGCCGAAATTGCTGCGGCAATAGAAAAAATGAACAGCTTAAACGCCGCCGATGTGCTCATAGTCGGGCGCGGGGGTGGTTCAATAGAGGATTTGTGGGCATTTAATGAGGAACGCACGGCACGCGCGGTTGCCGCAAGCCGTATTCCCGTTATCTCGGCGGTCGGCCACGAAACGGATTACACCATCTGCGATTTTGCGGCGGATTTAAGAGCGCCCACACCGTCTGCCGCGGCGGAACTTGCCGTTCCCGATTTGCGGGAGGAGCAGGAAAAAATACGCCTGCTTATGCGAAGGGCGCAAACTCTTTCCTCGGCGAAAATTGCCGATTCGCGCAGGCAGCTTGCTTTGCTCTCGGCTGTTATTCAAAAAAATTCACCCTCGGCAAGGGTTGCCGAAAACCGCCTGAGGGCAGACGGCGCACTTATGCGAACCGAGCGTGCGGCGATAAGCGCCATAGGAAGAAAAAGGGCGGAGCTTGCAGAGCTCTGCGCCAAGCTTGATGCGTTGAGCCCGCTTAAAATTCTCGGCAGGGGGTATGCCGCGGTAACCAAAGAAAACGCCGTTGTGTCTTCGGCGGGCGTGCTCAATAAGGGTGATTCGGTAAAGCTTAATTTTGCCGACGGAACCGTTAACTGCCTTGTTACGGGAAAGGATTGAATATGGAAAAATTTGATTATGAAAAAAGCATAAAAAGGCTTGAGAATATAGCCGCCGCCCTCGAAAAGGGTGAGCTCACCCTTGATGAAACGGTAAAGCTTTATGAAGAGGGAACAAAGCTTGCGGCAATGTGCTCCGATGCACTTGACAAAGCGGAGCTTAAAATAACCGACCTTTCTGTAAAAAAGGAGACGGCGGATGACTGAGTATGAGAAAATAATGAGCGGCGATATCGCTCTTATAAATAATCGCCTTTCGGAGCTTACGGGTGAAGAGGCCTTCCGGGGCAGAGAATCGCAGGGGCTTGACCTTATGAGGCGGGCTATGTGCTATTCTCTTGAAAACGGCGGCAAGCGTGTGCGCCCGCTTCTGGCGCTGGCGTTTTGCAGGCTTTTCGGCGGCGATATCAATGAGGCTGTTGACGGTGCCTGCGCGCTTGAAATGATTCACACCTATTCGCTGATTCATGATGACTTGCCCTGCATGGATGATGACGATATGAGGCGCGGAAAGCCTTCAAATCATATAGCTTTCGGCTATGCCAACGCTCTGCTTGCCGGTGACGGCCTGCTGACCCTTGCCTTTGAGGTTGCCTTAAATGCAAAAATAAGCGCAGAGAAGCGTGCCGGAATCGGGCTGCTGCTTGCAAGGGCGGCGGGTGCCGCCGGGATGATTGCCGGGCAGGTTTGCGACCTTGCCAATGAGGAAAGAGAAGCTTCGCTTGATGAGGTCCGGGCAACCGACCGCCTCAAAACGGGTGAGCTTATCCGCGCGGCGGGCGCAATAGGCTGCACGGCGGCCGGTGCCGATGAAAAAATGAAATCAGCAGCAGAAAAATACTGTGCCGATATAGGCCTTGCCTTTCAGATAATTGATGATATTCTTGATGTCACAAGCAGCAGCGAGGTGTTGGGCAAGCCCGTCGGCAGCGATAAAGAAAATAACAAATCAACCTATGTTTCCCTTTTGGGAATACAGGGCGCAAAGGATTATGCGGTAAAGCTTACCGAAAGCGCAAAGAGCGCCGTTTCGGGGTATGAAAACAGCGGCTACCTTATCTGGTTTGCCGAAAAGCTTTGCGGCAGGATAAATTAAAATGAGTGAGATTAAAATTCTTTCCGAAATTAAACATCCCTCAGATGTTAGAGCGCTTGAACCCGGGCAGACCGAAAGGCTGTGTGAGGAGATAAGAGAAACGCTTATCGAAACCGTTTCCGAAAACGGGGGCCACCTTGCTTCAAATCTGGGTACGGTGGAATTGACCGTTGCCCTTCACCGCTGCTTCGATTCGCCGAGGGATTCAATTATCTGGGATGTGGGTCATCAGGCCTATACACACAAGCTCCTCACCGGGCGTTATGAGCGGTTTTCCACCCTGCGCAAAGAGGGCGGCATTTCCGGCTTTACCCGCCCTGACGAAAGCGAGCACGACCTTTTTTACAGCGGTCACGCGGGTGTGTCCGTTTCTCAGGCGGCAGGTGTTGCCGCGGCAAACGCCATAAGGGGCGGCAAAAATTACTCGGTTGCCGTTATCGGCGACGGCTCCTTTACCGGCGGAATGGTTTATGAGGCGTTAAATGACGCCGGTTCACGCAAAAACAACCGTCTTATCGTTATTCTCAATGATAACGAAATGTCAATTTCAGAGAATGTGGGTGCCATGGCGCGAACCCTTGCAAGGGTCAGAGCCAAGCCGGAGTATTATCGCTTTAAGGCAGGCACGGAGCGCGCTCTCAACAAAATTCCGATAGTCGGCCACTCTTTGAGTGAGCACCTGTTTAAGCTTAAAACAACACTTAAGAACATAATTTATTCAAGCTCATTTTTTGAGGATATGGGCTTTCGGTATATCGGCCCGATTGACGGCCACAATGTGGAGGCTCTTTGCTCGGCTATGGATTCGGCAAAAATGGTCGGCCAGCCCGTGCTGCTTCACATAAACACGCTTAAGGGCAAGGGCTATGATTTCGCCGAGCATTCGCCCGAAAAATTCCACGGCATTTCACCGTTTGATATTGAAACGGGTGAGCCCGCCGGGGGCAGGGATTCCTTTTCCTCCGTTTTCGGCAGGCTTATGTGCAGCTTTGCGGCAAAGGATAAAAGAATCTGCGCCGTTACGGCGGCCATGTCAATCGGAACGGGGCTTGATGAATTTTCACGGCAGTACGCCGACAGATTCTTCGATGTCGGCATTGCGGAGGAGCACGCGCTCACCTTTTGCTCGGGGCTTGCGGCTCAGGGCTTTCTGCCCGTGTTTGCCGTGTATTCCTCCTTCTTCCAAAGGTGCTTTGACCAGCTTGTGCACGACTGCGCCCTTCAGCGCAGAAAGCTTGTTATCGCCGTTGACCGTGCGGGCTTTGTCGGGGAAGACGGCGAAACCCACCAGGGGCTTTTTGATGTTTCAATGGTAACGGGTGTGCCGGGTGTTACCGTGTATTCCCCGGCAACCTATGAGGGGCTCGGCCATGCCTTATATAATGCTTTTTATAAAGACCCCGGGGTTGTTATCATACGCTATCCGCGCGGCGGTGCTCCCGAATTGCCGGAGGAGCTTAAAACTACCGGCACGGGCTTTAAGCTTATCGGCGAAGAAAATGCAAAAACAGTAATTGTAACATACGGAAGGCTTTTAAATGAGGCATATGAGGCCTGCAAGGCCGTTAACGAGGCGGGCGGTGCCTGTTCCGTTTTGTGGCTTGAAAAAATAATTCCCGTTGACTCTTCGGCGGTTAAGGCCGTTATTAATTGCCCCGAGGTTATGTTTTTTGAAGAGGGAGTCAGAAGCGGAGGAATAGGCGAAAAGTTTGCTTCCCTGCTGCTTGAAAACGGCTTTAAGGGCAGATATTCCGTTCACGCGGTTGATGATTGCTTCGTTGCCCACGCTTCCGTTAAGCGCCAGACCGAGATTAATTCGCTTGACCGCTTTTCAATGATGAAAGCGGCGGGCTGCGATAAGAGGTGAGCTGTTATGAGTGATAAAACAAGGCTTGATGTTGCCGTGTTTGAGCGCGGCCTTGCCGAAACAAGAGAAAAGGCAAAGGCGCTCATAATGGCGGGCAGCGTTTATGTTAACGGTGCAAAGGCTCTTAAGGGCGGTGCCGCCGTTAAGCCGGAGGATGAAATAGAGGTTCGCGGCGCGGTTAATCCCTTTGTCAGCCGCGGAGGTTTAAAGCTGAGCAAGGCTATGAAAAGCTTCGGCATAGCCCTTGACGGGTGCGTGTGTATGGATATAGGCGCATCCACCGGCGGCTTTACCGATTGTATGCTCCAAAACGGCGCCACAAAGGTTTTTGCCATTGATGTGGGCTACGGTCAGCTTGCGTGGAAGCTTCGCACCGACGAAAGGGTGGTTAACCTTGAAAGAACCAACTTCCGCTATGTAACCCGTGAACAGGTTCCCGATGAAATAGATTTTGCAAGCGTTGATGTCTCCTTTATCTCGCTTAAAAAGATTCTTCCGGTTATGAGGGAGCTGTTAAAAGAAAACGGCCGCTCGGTGTGCCTTATCAAGCCCCAGTTTGAGGCGGGGCGCGAGCACCTTAACAAAAAGGGCGTTGTTAAGGATAAAAAGGTTCACGCCGCCGTTATTGATGATATCCGCACCTTTGCACTTGAAAGCGGATTCAATGTTCTCGGTGCCGATTTTTCCCCGGTAAAAGGGCCCGAGGGCAATATAGAATATCTTCTTTTTATTGAAAAATCGGCTCAGCCCGAGGATTTGTGGCAGGGCGGGGCGAATGAGCTTTCCGAAAGCTCTCACCTTGAGCTTGATAAGGAGGCGGAAAAATGATTTTTACCATTCTTCCCAATCTCACAAGGGAAAAGGCGGCAGAGGTTACCGACGGAATAATTTCAAAGCTTCTTTCCCTCGGCGCCGGGGTGCTTTTGCCGGAGGAGCTGAAAAGCAGCTTCAATTTGGCGGCAGACTGCTTTGCCCCCTTTGAAAAGGCTGTTGCCGCTTGCTCGGCGGTGATTGCCGTCGGTGGTGACGCCACCATTATTCACGCCGCAAAAAGCGCCGCGGCACTCGGCAAACCCGTGCTCGGTGTTAACGCGGGCAGGCTTGCCTTTATGGCGGGGCTTGAGGGCAATGAGCTCAATTTGCTCAGCAGGCTTATAAGCGGTGATTACACCGTTGACCGCCGCCTTATGCTTAAGGCAAAGATTATGAGGGGCGAAGATGAGCTCAGCTGTGACTATTGCGTTAACGATGCTTATGTTTCAAGCGGAGCGGGTACACGAATGGAGAGCATAAGCGTTAACCTCGGTGAACGCCCGCTTAACAGCTATCTTTGTGACGGCGTGCTTGTTGCCACGCCCACGGGCTCAACGGCTTATTCACTCTCTGCCGGCGGCTCGGTGGTTGACCCGGAGCTTGAAAGCATTCTTTTAACCCCGGTCTGTTCACATTCGCTGTTTGACCGCCCGATAATATTAAGACCCGATTCGGTGCTTACCCTGACCTCTTCATCGGATAAACCGCTTAAGGTTTCAATGGACGGGCAGGAATTTATGACCATTGAGCCCGGGTGCAGAGCCGTTGTTTCCCGCGCGGAGTTCAAAGCTGAATTTATAAGAATAAAATCGGATAATTTTATTGATATTCTTGCAGCAAAGCTTGCACAAAGAAAGGATGTAAGTCAATGAAAAAAAGAAGACACGAACTGATTTTAAAGCTCATTGAGGAAAACACTCTCTCCACTCAGTCAGACTTGCTCCAAAAGCTTAAGGAGCACGGCTTTGAAACCACTCAGGCAACAATATCAAGGGATATCAAGGATTTAAGACTTGTTAAAAAGGTTGATGAAAAGGGTCAGAGCCGCTATGCCGTTGACACGGGCGACTCCGCCGAGCTTGTCGGCAAATACAGAAGCATTTTTGAACATTCGGTAATCTCGGTGGATTATGCCGGGAATATGGTTGCCGTTAAATGCTATGTGGGTATGGCTCAGGCCGCCTGTGCCGCCCTTGATTCAATGAGCTGGGATTCCCTTATCGGCACCCTTGCGGGTGATGACACCATTTTCTGCCTCTGCCGCACGGAGGAGGATGCCGAAAAGATGAAAAACACCGTTAATTCGATTCTTGAAAGAGAATAAAAGCGAAGGGTTGCCATTATGCTTTTAAGCCTAACGATAGAAAACATTGCAATAATCGAAAAGGCGGAGATAACGCTTTCGGGCGGCCTCAATGTTTTAACCGGCGAAACCGGAGCGGGAAAGTCAATAATTATTGATTCCCTTTCGGCCTCTCTCGGCAGGCGAACCTCACGCGAGCTTGTAAGAACGGGTGCCGACCGTGCACGGGTTACCGCCGTGTTTGAGGGGATTACCGGCTCAGCTGCCGAAACCCTCGGCGGCCTCGGCATTGAAGTTGAGGACGGAACCGTTATCATAGACCGCGTTATCTTTGCCGACGGGCGGAATGTCTGCCGCGCCAACGGAGCTCCCGTAACCGTGGGAACCCTGCGCTCGGCGGGCGAAATGCTTGTGAATATTCACGGTCAGCACGATAATCAGGCGCTTCTTCTGCCGGAAAAACATTGCGGTTTTATTGATTCGGTTGCCGAAAACGAAGCTTTAAGGGCTCAGTATAAGGCGGCGTTTTCAAAGCTTGTTGCCGCAAAAAGGGAGCTCGATTCCCTTTGTGACAGCGAGGACGAAAAGGCGGCGAAAACCGAATTTCTCGATTACCGCATAAATGAGCTTGAAACAGCCGCGCTTAAAGTTGGCGAAAAGGAAGAGCTCACCGAGCGAAAAAACCTTTGCATGAACGCTCAGAGGGTGAAAAAATCGCTTTCGGCGGCGCTTGCCTGCCTCAGCCCTCAGTCGGATGATGAAAGCGGAGCTCTGGATTTGCTTTCCGCCTGCTGTGATGAGCTGGGCTTTGCCGCACGCTTTTCAAAGGATGCCGCGCTTGCGGCGGAAAAGGCAAAAACCTCGTTCTATGCCGTTTCGGATTTATCCGCCGAGCTTCGCGGGCTTTGTGACGGGTTTGATTTTGACGAATCGGAGCTTGCCGCAATCAATGAGCGGCTTGATGTCATTTTCAGAATGACTTCAAAGTACGGCCCGGATGAGGAAGCGGCACTTAAAAACCTTGAAGAGTTCAAAAAAGAGCGTGAGTCAATCCGTCTTTCGGATGAACGGATAAATCAGCTTGAAGCCGAGCTTGTTGTGCTTTCGGATAACCTGAAATCCGCGGCGGCACGCCTCACCGAATCCCGCAAAAGGGCGGGGGAGCTTTTTCAGAAGCGTGTGTGTGAGGAGCTGAGCTTTCTTGATATGCCGAATGTTAAATTCATTGTCAGCATAAAAGAAGCCTCATATTCTTCGCGCGGAGCGGATAATGTGGAGTTTTTGCTTAGCTCCAACCCGGGTGAAGAGCCGAGGCCGCTTGCAAAAATAGCCTCCGGCGGTGAGCTTTCAAGAATAATGCTTGCAATCAAGAATGTTATTTCAGCCGGTGACGATATAGGTACCCTTGTGTTTGACGAGGTGGATACCGGGGTCAGCGGCAGGGCGGCGCAGAAAATCGGCCTTAAGCTTTCGGAGGTTTCACGCGGGCGGCAGGTTATCTGTGTTACTCACTTAGCGCAGATTGCGGCTCAGGCAAACAGACATCTGTGCATTTCAAAATCCGTA
Source organism: Acutalibacteraceae bacterium (assembly GCA_045642785.1). Taxonomy (GTDB): domain Bacteria; phylum Bacillota; class Clostridia; order Oscillospirales; family Acutalibacteraceae; genus CAG-177. Next base: position 17,299 of record JAZUJM010000087.1, read on the forward strand.
AGTGACGGCAAAACCTTCACCGAAGTTAAGCCGCTCGGCTTTGAGGAGCGCAAGGCGGAGCTTGCCAGAATTATGGGCGGGCTTTCGGTAACGGAACTCCAGCTTAAGAGTGCGGAGGAAATGCTTTTGTCGGCGGGAATATCGCCGGAAAATATATAAAAGGGGAATAAAAATGAAATTCGGAGCCTGTATAGGAACAGATGCAAAAAAACTTGAAATTCTGAAGGAGCTTGGTTTTGATTATGCCGAGAGCGGCTGCGGTGCGATAAGCGGTTTAACCGATGAGGAATTTGAAGCCTTCCTTGCCGCGAAGGAAAGAATCGGCCTGCCGATGATTGCGGCAAACGGCTTCTTCCCCAAAAATATTAAACTCACCGGGCCCGAAAGTGACCCGGAGCAGATAAAGGCTTACCTTGAAAAGCTTATTTCAAGGGCCGGAAAGCTGGGCATAAAGTCGTTTATCTTCGGCTCCGGCGGTGCAAGAGAGATTCCGGAATCGTTAACGATTGAACAGGGCCGCGAAAAGCTTGTTGAGGTTGTAAAAACCATAATCTGCCCCATGGCAGCGCAAAAGGGAATAAGAATAGTAATTGAGCCGCTTAGAACAGAAGAGTGCAACATTCTCAACACCGTTCACGAGGGCGTTGAATTTATGGCGAAAGCCGGGTGTGACAATCTTTTTGTGCTTGCGGATGTTTACCATATGGTGTGTATGGCGGAACCTTTTGATTACCTTGCGGGACTTTCCGGCAAGCTTGTTCACGCCCACACCTCAAACCCCGTCGGCGGCAATACAAGGCGCGTTTATCCCACGGTGAATGATGAATTTGACCAGGTGCCGTTTTTAAAGAACCTTGCCGCGGCAGGGTGCGAATACTGCTCACTTGAAGCGGGCACGGGTGATGATTACCGTGCCGATGCAAAGGCCGCGCTTGAGTGCCTGAGAGCAGCAGAAGTGAAAATATAAAGAAGCTTGACAAGAAATAATATTAAATATATAATTTTGCCCGAAAAACAGAAAGGAAGAAAACATTATGCAGATTTATGACGAGCTTGTTGCAAGGGGACTTATTGCACAGGTAACAGATGAAAAAGAGATTAAAGAGCTTATCAACAACGGTAAGGCCGTTTTCTATATAGGCTTTGACCCCACGGCAGACAGCCTCCATGTCGGCCACTTTATGGCCCTTTGCCTTATGAAAAGACTGCAGATGGCCGGCAACCGCCCCATTGCTCTTCTCGGCGGCGGCACCGGTATGATAGGCGACCCCTCCGGCAGAACCGATATGAGAAAAATGCTCACCAAAGAGGATATCGACCACAACATAGCCTGCTTTAAAAAGCAGATGAGCCGCTTTATCGAATTCGGCGAGGGCAAGGCTCAGATGGTTAATAACGCCGACTGGCTGCTTGACCTTAACTATGTTGATGTTCTCCGCGAGGTCGGTGCCTGCTTCTCGGTCAACAATATGCTTCGCGCCGAGTGCTACAAGCAAAGAATGGAAAAGGGTCTTTCATTCCTTGAGTTCAACTATATGATAATGCAGAGCTACGACTTCTATCATCTTTATAAAGAGTACGGCTGCAATATGCAGTTCGGCGGCGATGACCAGTGGTCGAATATGCTCGGCGGCACCGAGCTTATCAGAAAGAAGCTCGGCAAGGATGCCTTTGCAATGACCATTACCCTGCTCCTCAACTCCGAGGGCAAAAAGATGGGCAAAACAGCCTCCGGTGCCGTTTGGCTTGACCCGGAAAAAACTTCTCCCTATGAGTTCTATCAGTATTGGCGCAATGTGGGCGACGGCGATGTTATGAAGTGCATCCGTATGCTCACCTTCCTGCCCCTTGAAGAGATTGACGCAATGGATAAGTGGGAGGGCAGCCAGCTCAACAAGGCAAAGGAGATTCTTGCCTTTGAGCTCACAAAGCTTGTTCACGGCGAAGAGGAAGCCACCAAGGCTCAGAACGCGGCACGCGCTCTCTTTGGTGCAGGTGCCGACAGCGCCGATATGCCCACCACCGTGCTTGCAGCGGAGGATTTTGAAAACGGCAGCATTGATATAGTAAGCGTGCTTGTAAAAACCGGCATTGCCAAATCCCGCCGCGAGGGCAGGCAGCTTGTTGAGCAGGGCGGCGTTTCCGCAAATGATGAAAAGGTTACAGATTTTGCCCTTTCATTCAGCGCCGAGGCAATAAAGGAAAATCCCGTTATTATCCGCAAGGGTAAAAAAGTATTCCACAAGGTTACTGCCTGAAAATATGGGAAAGTATGACGGATTTTTAATCTGCTCCGACATTGACGGAACGCTTGATGACGGCACGGGCAATATTTCGCGTGAAAACCTTGAAGCTATTGAATATTTTCAAAGCGAGGGCGGGCTTTTCACGGTTGCCACCGGCAGATTTGCCCACTATGTTGTAAAATTCCCGTTTAAGGTGAATGCCCCGGTTGTCTGCGTTAACGGTTCCGCGGTTTATGACCTAAAAACCGATTGCCTGCTTGAACTTTTTCCACTAAGCGGTGACTACGCCCGCGCGGTAAATCATATGGCGGCAAATTACGGCGATTGCTATGAAAGCGCCGAAATCTGCGGCCTTGACAGCTCACAGAGGTTTGAGGGCAGGGCGGCAGACTGCGCCGATATGATTTCTCTCGTTGATAAGGGTGAGGCGCTGAAAATCGTTTTCAGATTTCTTGATGAAACCACCGCCGCCAATGCGAGAATTGCGCTTAACAAGGAGTTTGATGGCGAATTTGATTTTGTCCGCGCATGGAACACCGGGCTTGAAATGCTGCCGATAAGCGGCGGCAAGGGCAAATGCGTTAAGCTTTTAAAAAGCAGGTATTGCCCCAAAGTTCACACCACGGTCGGCGTTGGGGATTATGAGAACGATATAACCCTGCTGCGCGACTGTGATATAGGCTTTGCCGTTGAAAACGCTCTGCCGGAGGTTAAGGGCTATGCCGACCGCTTTGCCCCGCCGCATACCGAAAGCGCAATAGCGGATGTAATAAATCAGCTTGAAACCGGAAAAATCAAGCGCATTGAAAAAAGAAAAAGAATCATATAATTTCTGTTAATTATTAAAAAAGCAGAGGGATACTTTGAATGGAAGTATCTCCCTGCTTTTTGATTATTCTGCAATCAATCGTTTGTACATTTCATC
>JAZUJM010000088.1:0-6553 GCA_045642785.1 Acutalibacteraceae bacterium
CTTTCAGCAGCTCATCCTCGGATATTCCGGGGGCGGCGGCAAGCCGTTCAACCCTCGGTGCGCCCATGGTCAGGGTTCCGGTTTTATCAAGTGCGGCTATTTTTATTTTGCCGGTCTGTTCAAGTGAGGCCGCTGTTTTAAATAAAATTCCGCGCCGTGCACCCACTCCGCTGCCCACCATAACGGCAACGGGGGTTGCAAGCCCCAGTGCACAGGGGCAGCTGATAACAAGCACGGAAATTGCCCTTGTAAGTGAAAACTCAAAGCCCTTTCCCATAATCAGCCACACGGCAAGGGTTATAATCGAAATGCCGACCACCGCCGGAACAAACACGGCAGAAACCTTGTCGGCGGTTTTGGCTATGGGCGCTTTTGTGGCTGAGGCATCATTTACCGTTTTGATTATCTGTGCAAGGGTGGTATCCTCGCCGACACGGGCGGCACGGCACAGAATATAGCCGGAGCGGTTGACCGTTGCCGCAGAAACCTTGTCACCTGCGCTTTTATCAACCGGCAGGCTTTCGCCCGTTAATGCCGATTCATCAACCGCGATGCTGCCCTCGGTTATTACTCCGTCGGCGGGTATGCTTTCACCGGGTTTTACGGCAAAAATATCGCCGGGCACAACATCCTCAACCGGCACGGAAAATTCTTTTCCGTCTTTAATAACAACAGCGGTTTTGGGTGCAAGGCTTATAAGTGATTTTAACGCATTTGTGGTTTTGCCCTTGCTTTTTGCTTCAAGAAGCTTGCCGACCGTTATCAGCGTAAGTATCATGGCGGCGGATTCAAAGCAGAGTGAACCTTCAAGCTCTTTTGCTCGCTGCGGTGAAGCGGATGTCATAAGAAAAACGGTGTAAACGCTCCACGCAAAGGCGGCAAAGGAGCCGAGTGAAACAAGGGCGTCCATATTGGGGGCAAGGTGAAAAGCGCTTTTTGCCCCGGAGATAAAGAACTTTTTATTTATTATCATCACCGCGGCACACAGAAGCAGCTGCAGAATGCCGAGGGCTGCGGAATTGCTTTCAAAAAATGCGGGAACGGGGAAGCCTGCCATTCGGTGCCCCATTGAAAAGTACATAAGCACCGCAAGAAAACCAAGGCTTGCAATCAGCCTTTTAACGATTGCGGGGGATTCATCCGCTGGCAGGGGAGAAAAAGAGCTGCTTTCACCGCGCTTTGCGCCTTTTTCTTCGGCACCGTATCCGGCGGCGGTAACTGCATTAATTATTTCGCGGCTGTCGGCGCTGCCCTCAACGCTGAGGGAACCCGTGAGCAGATTTACGGCGCAATCGGTGACCCCGTCAACTGCGCGAACCGCTTTTTCAACCTTTGCCGAGCACGCGGCACAGCTCATGCCGGTAACAATGTATTGCTTCATTTTATCCTCCGATAAAGGAAATCTGTTGATATTATGTGCAAAAAAACGGCAGATTAAATTAAACTGCCGTTAATATTTTTAACGCTTCTGCGGCGTGTTTTTCGGTAAGATGTGCCTCGGCACCCTCAACAAGGGTGAGCACAAGATTTTGCGAAAGCTCTGCCCAACGGAATTCCGCTCTGTCATCAAAAATGCAGAAAGCCTCAACATTTTCGGCACGGTCAAGGTATTCCCTTATCTCCGCCGGGCGGCGAAGCGGCTTTTCGGCATTGCTCACCGGGGTGTAATCATAAACCGAAAGTCCGTTTTCGCTAAGTGCGGCAAAAAGCGACAGAATATCCGCAATATCGGTTTTAAAACCGTTGTCAACAAAGGCCTTGTATTTCACCTTCCAGCTGGAAGACATTACAATTTTTGCCCCGGTTTTGTCAATTACCGATTTTAACGCGCGCAGACTTTCGGGGATGAACGGCGCACCCTGCTTATCCTCTTTTATCACGCCGTCAATATCAAGAAAAATTATTTTCATTGTTAATTACTGCTCTGAGTTTTCAGCGTCAGAAATGTATTCTTCCCTTGTGTTATTTGCAAGGCCAAGAAAAATGAAGAAAAACGGAGAGGTGAAAATAAAGGAGTTGCCCACAAGGGCGGAGCCGATGTAACCGAGAGCGCCTGCAAGGCAGCAGACGGTGGCGGCATCAATAACTTTTCTTCTTTTAAGCGCCTTTATATATACCGAAATAAGGCCGCCCAGATAGAGAAGCCCCGCGGGGATGCCGAAATATGCCATGTTTTCAAGATATTCGTTGTGGGCTTTATCGGTGTGAGTCTCGGTGCCGAGCCTTTCCGCCGTGCCCTCAAAGCCCCAACCGAGCCAGGGCTTTTCTTTTATGTATTGTGCTGTGTGGGTCCAAAGGGTCCATCTGTATGTTCCGGCGTCACCTGCATTTTCGGCGTTGGTGACAATATCCTCAACATCGGAGCCGAAGCCGCCGAGCTCGCTGAAAAAGCTCTGGGTGAACAGACCGGTAACATATACTATTGCAAGGAAGAGGGCAAACATAAGAAGAGTTTGCCAGGCAAATTTATGCTTTTTGACCGAAACGGCAGCGATCAGAAAAACAAAGGCAACCGAGCATGCAAGGAATCCGCCGAGTGAATCGTTTATGGCAAGAATAAATGTGTTGAAACACATAACCGCAAGGGCGGCTATTTTTCTGAAAGTGCTTTTTTCAAGCGAGGCAAGCCCTGCGCTGAGCATTATGGTAATGGAAAGGTAATATGCGTAAAAGTTGTGAGTGTAGAATATTCCGCTTACATATTCGTCACCGATTATGGTAACATCGGTTACATATTCGTTTATCAGGGTAAGAATGCCGATAACAACGCCCGTGGCAAGGAAGAAATAAATAACGGCGTATTTATATTTCTCTTTTCTGACAAGTGAACCGCAAAGATAAAAAATAAAGAAATAGCACATCAGCGACAAAACACCTTCGGCACGGGGGGTGAAGCCGAAAATCAGGTTTTTATCGGTTTTGTTAACAATGGTGGAAATGATTATAAGCAAAGCGTATGCACAGAAAAAATACACCGGGATGCTGTCGGCAGAACGTTTTATTTTATTCTGCTTTGAGTATACAAGGTGAGAAATCAATGCGGCGGCGGCAACAACAGCACCGATGATAAAAGAAAATTGGATAATGGGAGAATAGTAGTCGCCGGGATATTCGCCGGTTTTGATGAAATGGTCAATCTGATCATCGATAATATCGGGCGAATAAAGGCAGGCATACACTATCATATGCACTATCGGGGTGAGAAGATAGATGAAAAGGGGCGCAAGCAGCCACTTTTCATGATTTTTAGTAAAAATATCATTTAAGGTGTACTTGTCTTCTGTGAGTGCTTTCAGTTTTGACATATTAAAAACTCCCGGTCAATATTGAAATGGATTTGTCACAAGGATTATTGTAAATCTTTTCTGATTTGAAGTAATCTGGAAAAATAATTGTATATTGTTTTGCGAAAAACAAGAATCAAAATGAAGAATAAAGCTATAGCTGCATATCTGCAAACAGTATATTTATATGTTAACAGCATTGCAAGTCCGGAAACTGTAAAAACAACTGCGATGGAAATAATAATTTTAATATTGTAGGGTTTTATTCCGTTACAATATTTATTGCATATTTTTTGCATTAACAAATAATGACCGATGCTGTAACCAATATAACATAAAAGAGTTGTATAACCGGCGGCAATATAGCCAAATTTTTCAATAAAAATAAAATTGAGAATAATGTTTAATATTGCTCCGACTATGCTTGCAAGTGTAATAAACAGTTTCTTTTCATAGTAAAATGCAAACCGCGCAAACAAATCATAACTGAAAATATAAAAAACGCTTATTGCAACAGGTGGAATTACCCATATTGCATCATAATACTCAGGCGGAGCGAATATTTTTATTAAATCGGGAGCAAACGAGATAAGTAAAAAATTAACAGCAGCAACGGAAATCAGCGAAGAATATGCAACCGGAGAAAGGGCACGGAAGTTTTTCGCCTTTATTGTTTTGTACATCCAAGGGCCAAGGGTCTGCAAAAGTGCGGTGTTAAATATCAGCATTATCATTGAAAGAGAATAGGCAAGTGAGTAGATACCGGCTTCGGATTCACCAACTATTTTTTCAATCATAATTCTGTCTGTATTGTTGAGAACAACCTGAGAAAGGTAGTGGGGAACAAGCGGAACATTAAACAGTAAAGCATATTTCCAATATTTTGCGGAAAAGAATTTCTTCCCTCGCTTTAGCTGGATTATAAAAAGCCAGGTGTTGAATAGCAAAGCGACAAGCAGCCCGCTGATAATTCGGGCAGTTACTTTGTCATTACTGTAATGAATGAATATAATACTTAAAACGGGACATAAAACAGATGTAGTTAATGTAAAAGCAACAAGAGCTTTATATCTGTATTGGTTCTTTTGCTCTGCAGCCCAAAAATTAAAAGCAGTGCCAAGCCAAATCATAAGCAGCATGGCAACCATTTGTATTGTTGATAAACCGAATATTTTATTCCAAAAGCTTTTGGATAAAAAGTAAATTCCCGTCCAAAACAGTACAAGAGTAAAACTAAGCCCCTGCAATGACGAAGCGAATACCTTTTTATCATTTTCAAATTTAACAAGTCCCTGCTCGAATACTCCTGCGCCAAGATTCAAAGAAATAATAATGGAAATTATGCTCATCCATGAAGCAAAAACATTATATTGACCGTACTCTGACGGCAGAAGCAGACGGGTGAAAATCGGTGTTGTAATTACTGAAATTCCTTTTTGGAGAATTCCGCAAAAAAGAGCCCATAAAGAAGCTTTGACCTGAACAGGAAGTAATAAATAACCTTTTAATAGTTTTTTCATAATACTATAATTTATTTAAAAATCTTTTCGGCTTGCATTAAATCAGAAAAATCATCTATCTCATACCATCTGCCGTTTATAGGACAAGGCTTAAAGCTGCAATCCGGCAAAATATCGTTTAATGCAACTTCGCTCCATTTTTTTAGTTCTTTATTCTTTTTAATATAATCTGAACATTTTTCAAAAAACAGAATACCTGTTTGAGAAGAAAATTTATATATATCTATAGAACAGCCCAATGCCTGTTCTATAGATATTTCTTTGGATATTTTGATAAGTTTATTATTTTCTGATACTACTTTCATTGATTCCAGATTGTATGAACCCTCATCAACGATTATTGCATCTGCTGCATTAAAATCAACCAAAGCCTTAATTACAGAATAATCGCAGAACACATCTGCATTCATCATAATAAAATCGGAACCGTCAATGTAATTCTTGCCGAGAAGAGCAGAGTACATATTATTTGTTTTTAAATAATCCTTGTTTTCAATTAAGGTTACGCAATCAAATCGCTTTTTTAATTCTGATTCCATTAATTCGGATTTATAACCGGAAATAATAATAATATCAGTAATCCCGCATTTGATTAAGCATTCGATTTGATTAAAGATAATAGGCTTATTATTAACTGAGACAAGCGCTTTTGGAATATCATCTGTTAACGGAGAAAGTCTTGAGCCGATTCCTGCTGCCAAAATTAACGCTTTCATAATCAGCCTCCTGAATGATAGGTTTTTTCGAATATATATTCAGCTATTTTTTCACAAGAAGTTTTGCTGTTATGATTCCCCAAATCGAGCAATAAATCTTCAACTTTTTTTTCATACTCGTCTTTTTTAAAAGATATAATATTGTTTTTGAGCTCGTTGAAGTTTTGAGCAACAGAAAATGGTAGTTTTTCAATTGCCAAATAAAAACCTCGTTCTTCATTTTGATAATGATATAAATCATTGGCAAAAATAAAACACGGCTTTTTTGTTAACGCGAAATCAAACATTACCGAACTGTAATCAGTTAATACTATATCAGCACAGCAAAGATATTCGCTCATGTCATCTGAAATATTACCGTTTATTATCGGATAACGGGTTGATAATGAATTCCAATCAACAGAATTTGAAACATGGTAATGAAATCTGCAAATAATAACCCATTCACCGCCGAATTTTGAAGAGAGAATGTTTTGCAAATCATCTATATTAATTTCTGCCAATTGGTTTATTCCGCTTCTGCAAATATCTTCATAACAAATAGGTAATTTATCGCATCTGAAGGTTGGTGCAAAAAGCAGAACTTTTTTTTTAACCGGAATTCCAAGCTTGCTTTTGATTTCGGGGATGTTGTGCTGTTTGAGAAGAATATCGTTGCGGGCCATTCCCAATGCTTTGACATTTGGACTGCCGAATGTGATATTTTGAATAATTTCTTTTGAATAGTCATCACCGGTAATAACGGTTAGTTTATTTGAAACTGCGTTGACTATGTTATCGTTCCCGATTTGATCTTTACCTATCTTTTTTAACGGCGTTCCATGCCACAATCCAAAAGATAATTGGTTTTTGGCTGTTAATCGAATTTTAGCTCGCTTTTTTGCGTTTTCAAAGAATTTGCCTTTATACAAAAATTCTATTTGGTCACAATAAACATTGTCAATAATAACTTTAGATTTGGCTTTTTCAAAAAAATCTTCTTGCGTACCGTAATTTACAGACCTGCAATATGAAGGCAGATCGGATTTGCATT
>JAZUJM010000089.1:0-5915 GCA_045642785.1 Acutalibacteraceae bacterium
TGTAAATGAGCCTTGCCGCCATTTCAAGAAATTCGCTTGCAACTTCAAGGTTTTCCTGCTGCATAAGCTTAACATAATCAAGATACTGCTCAATAATCTCCATTATCGGCACATCGTTTATGCTCAGCTTTCGCTTGCTTATAAGGTGAAGAAGAAGCTCCATCGGCCCTTCAAACACTTCGATTTTGTATGAAATCTGCTCCAAAGCAAAAACTCCTTTAAATCAACGACTGTCAGCCAAGCAATGAAAACGGCAAAGCAGAAATAAAGCTTAACCCTTTCATTATCACGCCCGAAACAGCGCCCACAACCACCGAAAGAGCTCCGATAATCCAAAGCACAAGCACGGCAATCATAATATAGCGCTCATACTGCATTATTTTGTAGTAATACTTATCGGGAAGAATAACCGAAGCAACGCGTGAGCCGTCAAGAGGCGGAATGGGAAGAAAATTGAAAACCGCAAGGCTCACATTGATGTAGGCGGCATAATAAAAGAAAACGGAGCTGATATATAAAACAAGACTGTCGCCGCGTGAAAGCTCCAGATAATTAAACAAGGTGCTTAAGAACATAAACACAAGCGCCATAAGCAGATTTGAAACCGGGCCCGCAAGGGCGGTGAGCGCCATACCGGCTTTTTTGTTTTTAAAGCGGCGCATATTTACCGGCACGGGCTTTGCATAGCCGACGCCTACAAGAATTATCATAAGTGCGCCGATAGGGTCAATATGGGCAAGAGGGTTAAGGGTGAGCCTGCCCTTTAATCTTGCGGTATCATCGCCGAGCTTTGTTGCAACAAGGGCGTGGGCAAACTCGTGAATTGGCAGAGTGCAGAAAACAACAAATATGCTTGAGCACAGCCCGATAATAACAGTTAATTTATCTCCGCCGCTGCGAAAAAGGTCAAAAAGCATTATTATACACCGTTAGCGGCACAAAGGGTGCCGGCCTTTCCGTCATAATTTTTCGGCAAACACATTACGGGGAAGATTGTTATAATCAACCGCAATTCTGATTTTGCCGCATTCAAAGCGGAGCATTTCCGCTATTCTTTCTGTTTGGTCTTCGGCACATTCAAGGGCAACAAGGCCGCCGGGCTTAACCGATTCAAGCCATTTTTCCGCAATGCAGCGGTAAAAGTCAAGGCCGTCGGCGCCGCCGTCAAGTGCCATTGATGGTTCCCGCTTAACCTCACGCTGAAGTGAAGCAAGGTCCCGTGACGGGATATAAGGCGGATTTGAAACAAGAACATCAAACCCGGAGCCCGTTAATTGCGACGGGCCGTCAAAAATATCGCCGATAATGATAAAAGCATTTTTTAAGCCGAGTGTTTTCAGATTTTTATTAAGGAAGCGTGCCGCCTTTTCCGATTTTTCAAGCAGAAAAACCTCGGCGCACGGCCTCTCAGCCGCAATGCTCAAGCCCACACAGCCCGAGCCCGCACAAAGGTCAATAACCTTTGCTTTACCCTCATGAGGAATATATTCAAGTGCCGCTTCAACAAGTGATTCGGTTTCCGCCCTCGGGATAAGGACCCCCTCGCCCACCGAAAATTCACGGCCGAAGAAATCCCAACTGCCGAGCAGATACTGAACCGGGGTACCCTGAGCGCGGAGCAAAACGGCTTGATTGAATCTGCCGGCCGCTTCTTCACCTATTTCAAGACATCCGTCACAGATGATTCTGGCCCTTGTTACACCGCAAAGGCTTTCCATAAGCCAGTATGCCTCGTTTTCGGCATTTTCAACACCCGAAGCGGTAAGTGAATCAACCGCTTCGCGCAAAAGAGCTTTGACCGCTGCCATCAGTCTTTATTTTCCTCTTCGCCGCCGTTTTCGGAATCCGCGGCGGGTTCATCCTCTTTCTTTTCGGGAACGCCGTAAAGAGCTGCTTCAAGCGCCGCTATGCCGACCTCGATTATATCATCGGTTGGCTCTGCGGTGGAAATCCTCTGCATCCATAATCCCGGTGCCGAAAGCGCCCTTGTGAATTTGTTGGGGTATTTGCCCGCAAGCTGAATAAACTCAAAACCGACACCCATAATGAGGGGCATAATAAGCAGCTTTATCAAAAGCCATTTCCATGTGCTTGTTACTATCGATTCAGGCAAAATAATTGCAAACACCGAAGAAATAAGAATGCTGATGATTATGGTAACAAAGATGAAGCTTGTGCCGCAGCGGGGATGGAAGCGCGGCTGCTTTCTGCCATTTTCAACCGTTAAGGGCAAACCTGCCTCAAAGCAGAAAATGGATTTATGCTCCGCGCCGTGGTACATATAAACACGGTGAATCTCTTTCATCTTTGAGGTTGCATACATATAAACCACAAAAATTATGATTCTGACAAGGCCTTCAAACAAAGTTTTGTAACGGGTTATGGCACCGTTGAGAAGCTTTGTATTAATGAGGTTGAAGGTTTTTGTGGGGGCATACATAAACAGCAGAAACGCTATTCCGAAACTTAAGAAAAGCGACACAACACCGATAACCGCCATCATCTTGGGGCCGAAATGGTCGTTAATCCATTTGTCAAGCTTGGAATCGTTCTCGCTTTCTTCCAAATCGTCAAGGCCTGTTTTCTCTGCCGATTCCATAAGGCAGTTATAGCCGAAAATCATTGATTCAATGAACGAAACGACGCCTCTGATAATCGGGATATTGAAGAATTTGATTTTTTTCCTGATTGAAACAAATTTCTTTTCGGTGGTTTCTATTGTACCGTCGGGCAATCTTAATGACATTGCGGAGCACTTGGGGCCCCTCATCATTATGCCTTCCATAAGAGCCTGACCGCCGACTGCAACATATTCTTTTTTATCTTTACTGCTGCTCATTTATGCTGACTCCTTCCTCGGGATTGACTACCTCAGTGGGGAAGGTAACGGTTACAACCGTGCCCTCACCGAGAACGCTGTCTATTTCAAATTCACCGTTGTGAAGCTTTATTATTTCATCAACCACGGCAAGGCCTATGCCGGAACCCCTTACCGTGTAATCCGCTTTGTAAAACTTTTCGCGGACATTGGGCAAATCCTCTTTTGAAATGCCCTTGCCCGTGTCGGCAACCGTTACAGAAACCGAGCCGGGAGTGCGAATCTCCGCCGTAACGGAAACCTTGCCGCCCTGATGATTATATTTAAACGCATTGTCGAGAATGTTGATAAAAACCTGCCTTATTCTTGCCGCATCACCGTGGGCGGGAACAGGAAACTGAGGAACGCTGTATAAAAGTTCTATCCCCTCTTTTGCCGCTCTGTCGCGGAAGGTGAAAACAATTTCATCAAGCTCCGCAAGCAAATCTATCATTTCAATGTTGAGCTTCATTGCTCCGTTGTTTATTCTGGAGAAATCAAGCAGCTCTTCAACCATTCCGTTGAGTCTGCCGGTTTCATCAATGATGATTTCCATACCCCTTTTGCTCATTGCCGGGTCAATATCTCCGAGCTGTAAAAGCGTTTCGCCCCAACCTTTAATTGCGGTTAACGGAGTTCTGAGCTCATGAGAAACGGTGGAGATGAAATCATTTTTCATACTGTCGGCCTTTTCAAGTTCCTCCGCCATATTGTTTATGGTTTTGCACAGGTCGCCGATTTCATCATCGTCGCTGAAATTTTCGATTCTCGCCTTAAGGTCGCCGCCGGCAATCTGGCTTGCCGTTTCGGAAGCGGAGCGAACCGGGCGGATAACGGAGCGGAAAACAAACCTTGCCGAAATAAGCACAAACAAAACAAGGAACGCAAGGCACGCAAGCGCGATAAGAAGCGAAACGTTGATAAGCTGGCGGTCAATATCCTGCAAAGAAACCATAAAACGAACCGCGCCCGCATTTACGCCGTCTGAATAGGAAATCATTACGGTTTTTGCCAGAATCTTTTCGCCGTTGTTGTTTTCTCCCTTCCAAACCGCCGTCTGCGTTTCGGAATTAATAGCCATATCATAATCCGGCATATAGGTGGGCGAAACGCCGAAACCGCTTGAGGAAAGAATAGGCTCGCCGTTTGAATTGATTATCCAGACCTCCATGGAATCCTTTTTGGAAAAATCTTCAATAAAGGCTCTGCCGGTCATTGCGAAATTTTTGGAGTTTTCACTGCTGTAAATGGTGAAGAAGGTGTTTATCATATCACCGGAGTTTGAATCGAGAACCGTTTCAACCGTGGAATAGTATGAACGCTGAACAATAAAGATAAGGGCAACCGAAACGATGAGCATAACAACGACGACTATTGAAACAACATCAATAACCCATTTTTTTGTTATTCCTTTCACCGTTTTCACCGCCCTTTATTCAATGTTCAAAAAGCTGATTTTACACTATCCACTTGTAGCCGACACCCCATATGGTGGCAAGGCAGCGCGGGTTTGAGGGTTCCTCCTCAATTTTCATTCTCAGCCTTCTGATGTTAACATCAACTATTTTTTCTTCTCCGTAGTACTCGCTGCCCCAGACCCTTGTTAAAATATCGGTTCGGCTCAGCGCCGCGCCGGGATTGGTGAAGAAGTATTCCATCATCTGAAATTCAACCTGAGTAAGCTCAATATATTCTCCCTTTTTGGTAAGGGTTCTGTTTCTCAGATTCAGGCAGAAATCACCGAGTTCGATAATGCTGTTGTCGCCGCTGCCGGGCTTTGAGCTTTTGTTCATTGTAACCCTGCGGCAGATGGCATCAACCCTTGCAACAAGCTCTGTGGGTGAAAAGGGCTTTGTAACATAGTCATCGGCGCCCATCATAAGGCCGGAAACCTTATCCATCTCCTGAGTTTTGGCGGTGAGCATTATTATGCCGATGTTTTGGTCGCTCTCTCTTATTTTTTTGCACACGCCGAGCCCGTCGGTGCCGGGCATCATAATATCAAGCAGCACAGCGTCAAAATTGCCTTTATTCTTTTCGTAAAGCTCAAGTGCGCGGTCGCCATTTTCAGCCTCGGTAACATCATAGCCCGCTCTTTGAAGGTTGATAACAAGGAAGCTTCTTATTGCCTCTTCATCCTCGGCCACAAGCAGTCTTTTTTCTGCTGCATCGTTCATATTATCACTCTCTTTCTGAATAATCAAAACGGGAAGCCCGAAACTCTGCTTTTTATGTTTTCGGCGGTAAGGCCGATGCTTTGAGCAAACTGAGTAAGATAAGCACAGACATATGAGCTTTCGGTTTCAAGAATAACCGTGTAATTGTCTTCCATTTTATTGTTCCAGTCGCTTTTGTTTATGGTGAGAATCGAAAACGCGTTTATTGCCTCGCCGCTTTCGGCATCACGGTAGCTGAACACGCGGCAATTTATTCTTGTCTGCTCAACGGTTATGCTTTCGGCTTCATCCTCACCGAAGAAGAAGATGTAACCGTTCTTAACATCAACCGAGGAATAACGAACCGGGACAGCCTTATCGCCGTCAAAGTCAATCCATTCGGTTATGTAAAGCGGAGCAAAAACTGAGGCATCCGCGCTTTCGCTTTCGGGTAAAGGCTCGGTATAAATCTGAACTGGAATGTCAATGGAACCGTTGTTGTCAATATCGGCGCTCGGAATCGGCTCATAGCGAAGGGTGCGCGAATTTATCAGCGTTTCGGGGTCAATAAGCGGAGCTTTAAGGGCGTTTTCTGATTTATCCCAATAAAGAACCTCGGTTATCATCTGGCTTTCGCCCTTAAGAGCATCAACAAAAACTCTCATCGGGCTGCTTTCATTAATCTTTTCGCACTTGGCGGAAACATAGGATGAAACATTCGGGTCAAGATTTGCGGTGCCCTCAACAACCATTTTGCCGTTATCGATTTTCAGCACGGAGGCCGTGTTTTGAATAACGCCGTTGTTGGAGGCCTGATTGACCGAGAGAATTTCGGAAAAGCCGTCGGAGTCAATATCATCGCACACCATGGCAGAGCAGGTTTCGTTTGTGATTTCTTCAAA
>JAZUJM010000090.1:0-7678 GCA_045642785.1 Acutalibacteraceae bacterium
TCCTTGCGCATGGTGTTGATACTCCCGTCAAGGTTGGAGAATATCACTTGCGGCCTGAAGCTTTTCGTTCTCGCGGGTGAGCCGACGATTCTCTGCGGCAACGGGGTCGAGCTTGCGGGAGGAGTTTGTTTGTGGTGCAGAAAAGCCACCGTCTTGTGACGATGGCTTGTTGGTTGTTACTTCTTCAGAGTTCTTACTTTCCTCAGCATTTCTTCTTCGCTCTGACTGTTTTCGATAATCTCGCAAAATTTGCGTGCGAGTTTTTCTTTCACTTCTGTTGATTTCCCATCTAACAGCTTTGACATCTCCAGCCCTGTATTCAAAGATATCACAGAGCCCCACACTTCGCTTAAAAAACTGGATAACCATTTGTGCTCTTTCTGGTCTTGAAGCAACATACCGTATCATCTCCTTTGCTTGCGTAACAACCGTTGCTGACGGCGACATAATTTCGATTATCCTGCTTATATCGGGATTAAGATAATCACCTTTTGTATAAACAATCTTGTTCTCAATATCAAGCTCATATTCGCCATCCTCATTAATAATAAACGCTTTTGAGCCTTGATTGATTTCACTGATTTTCTGAAGAAACAGCTTATTTTCAATCACAGAAAAGATTTTTTGACGATATACCCATCCAATACTGCTTGAGTTGTTGCTTGCAGCTCTGTTTTCTGTCAGCACGGATATAAAATCTTTTCCGTTTTCTATATTATAGCGTGTCACCTGCTCATCTGTCAATCCGAAATACGGGTCAAATTTGCGAGAGAACCTTATATCCTCCTTCTTCTCGTTGAACCGCTCAGACAGCGAAATGATGTTGCCGTTGTCATCGTAGGTTATGGGGTCGGCGGATTTGATTTGGGAGGGGTCGAAAAGAATATAAAAATCATTTGAAGGACTGTATACTCCATCATATCCCTGCGCTTTTAATTTTTCGGTGTCTATTCCTCCGGGGTATTTTGCGATATATGGATTTTTGATATTGATATATGCTTCGATAACCCTTCCCGAAAAAGTACCGTTACTGACTGTATATCCTTTCGCATATTCTTTTGAGCCGGAAAAGTAGAAGCCTTTGCCTGAGTACAGTGGACGGTTCCTTGTCTTTTGTTTCGTCATATTTGCCGAATAAAAGCGTCAAACCCGTATAGTCATACACAAAGTATTGACCATACGGGTTTTTTCCATTTTTAATGCATTTTGTTTTTATTTTGCCGTGATATTGAATTTTTTATCAAGTCCGGTCATTTTAAAAATGCTCATAACCTCATCGCAGGTATTGATTACGGAAAATGATGCGCCGAGCTCCTTTGCCTTGATGTTGGCGGCTACAACGCGGCGAAGTCCCGAAGATGCGATGTATTCAACATTTTCAAAATCAAGAATCAATGAACCGGCTTTTTCGATTTTGTTTAATTCCTCATCAAGCACGGTTGATGAAAGGGTATCAAGCCATCCGTTAAGGGCAAGTATTATTTCCCCGCCGTTTTCTGTTTTTGTTATTGTCATTTTTCATCCTCCTCGGGATATTTTATTAATTTTAAAATGTTTTTGCCGTCGGTTCTTTCATACATTGCATCGTCAACGCTTGAAAAGGCGATAAACCTGCCTAAACCGCCGATTTTGTCTTCATCCGTTTCATCGGGTGAATTTATACCGGTGAGCGGGTCGAAGGGGATTCCGGAGTCTTCAAAGCTAATTTCAAGCTTGTCGGAAAGGGTTAATGTGAATCTGACCGTTTTGCCTTTTTTTTCTTCATAGGCATATGAGCAAATGTTAACAAAACACTCCTCGGCGGCAAGGAAGAGTTCCAGCCTTGTTTTTTTGCCGAACGGCAGTTTGAGAACCTTTTCTTTGATTTTTTCAAGCTCGCTTATTTCCGGCTTTAAAATAAACTCTTCCGATTGCTTCATTGTAAGCGAAAGAATTGTTATATCATCGTGCTTTTCGGTTCCGTTTGAAAAATCATTAATTACATCAATGATATAGTCAACGGCATTTTCCGCTTTTCCGTTTTTAAATCTGACAAGTGCATCTTCAAGCCTTTTTTCGCCGAAAAATTCATTTGCCGGGTTGATACTTTCGGTTACGCCGTCGGTAAACATAAATAAAGTTTCGCCAAAGCCGATATATTCCTCGGCGCAGGAGTATTTTTCGCCGGGGAAAAGCCCGAGCAGAGTTCCGTTTGCTTTACTCAGCGTTTTAAGTTCTCTGCCTGCAATATACGGCGGGTTGTGGCCTGCGTTGGAATAAGTTAAAAGATTTGTTTCGGCGTTGTAAATTGCAACAAAGGCCGTTGCGAAAAGCAATTCTTTATTTTTTGCAGCAAGGGTATCATTTGTTTTTTCAAGGATTTCGGCGGGTGAAAGCCCCATTTTTGCATATTGGCGAAACAGAGTAAGAATAACAACCATATAAATAGAAGCTGCAACTCCCTTGCCCGAAACATCGGCAACAACAAGCATTACCCGATTATCGTCAAGCGGAATATAGTCATATAAATCGCCGCCTACATCCTTTGCGGGGCTCATTATTGCATCGAGTGAATAGTTTGATGTTTCAAATTTTCCCGGGGATAAAAAGCCCTGCTGAATGCGTGAGGCTATATCAAGCTCGGCATTGCGGCGCTCTTTTTCTCCCGTAAGGGATTTGATATCATCAAGGTAACTTTCAATGTCGGCTGCCATTGAATTGAATGAATCCGACATCATCGAAAATTCATTATTTCCTTTAACGGAAAGCTTTTCGTTATTCAAAGTACCGTTTGTGATAAAATCCTGCATTTTACGGCTCAGCGATTGTGCGGGTGCGGTTATGTTTTTCTTTAACAGGTAATAAACCGAAAAATAAATCAGCAGAATAACCGCGGCGCTGATTGCTGCAATTATCAGAAAATAAAACACTACCTGTGAATATATTTCGTTCCAGGATTTATCGATTCCCGCAATCAATCTGTTGCCGAACGGGTCGCAAATTACGGTGCAAGTGCTTATCTCGCGCCCGAACTCGTTGCTTTCATAAAAGTGGCAAAACATATTTTCACCGTTATAAACGGCAAGCTCCTCCGGCCTTAAAGTGTACTGTTTTGTTTTGCCGATATAATCATTCTCAATTTCGGGCCCGTTTATTTTATCGGATTTATATGCCGCAACATAAGTTATTGTACCGTTTTCAATATCCGGTTTAAAAACATAGGCATAATCAATTTTATACCAGGTGCAGATATATTCCGCATATTTTAAAACGATACTTGCGTTTTCTTCGTTTACCGGCACATCGTACTTTTCGGAATCGTTAACAATTATGTCGGCAAAAACGCCCGTGATTGCCTGACAATATGTGTTTGTTTTTGAAATAATTACCCTGTAAGCAATGCCGAAAGAGCAGGCGATAAAAACGGTAAAACAAACAAACAGAATTATTGAGATTCTTCGTGTTATTTTGCGGGCGATTGAATTTTTCATAATTCGCCTTTCCGCTGTTACTGCGTGTCATCCATATCAAAATAATCAAGGGTGAGAATACTGTTGATTGCGCGGTCAAGATAGGCATCATCAACAAGCGGCCACGAAAAACCTATTCTGTAAAGAATGTTCGTGGTGAAAAGGTTGTCGGTTTCAACGGCGTGGGCGTCCTTGATATCATAGGCCGCAAGGCCGTTTAACTTGCTGTTGACTTTATCATCACCGAGCTTTTCGCGGAACTCCGCATAGTAATCGTCATCCTCGGTTGCTTCAATTACTATTCCGTTTCTGTTGCAGGCGTCGATTATCTTCATTTCATCAAAGCCGTAACGGTTATCGGCATTGAAAGCGGTGAATTTATCATTTGTGCCCGCAAGCAGAACAACTGCCTTTGCCGTGCAGTCAACGGGTGAAAAGCGCATCGGGTCGGTCATATGGCTTATGGGGTATTTTTTCATAAGCGCAAAGCCTCGAATACCGCTTAAGAACATATTTGTTTCAAGATTTGCCTGAAATTCACCGTCGCTGTGCCGGCCCATAAGGTTGCCCACGCGGATTACCTTGCCGCGAAGACCTTTTTCAACCGCATCAAACATTTTAAGCTCCGCGTGATACTTTGAAATACCGTATTTGTTATCCATATCGTCAATAACAAACAGCTCGTTTTCGTGCATTTTAATCTGCTTTTCATAGCTTTCAACGGTGTGAATGCCGGGCACGGAAACGGTGGAAATCTGAACAAGCTTTTTGCCGCGTTTAAGGCAGATGTCAATAAGGTTTTCAACGCCTTTAACATTTATCCGTTCAAGAATATCATCGTCGGCAAAATGCTTTACGCAGGCGGCGCAGTTAATAACCGTGTCAAACGGAATATCCGCAAGAGCGTTTTCAAGCCCTGAGTCGGTTATGTCGGCATCAATAATGCTTATTCTGTTCTTAAGCTCATCCTCAAACCCGTTGCTGAAATAATAAATAAGCATGGTTTTAAGGCGGATTTCGGGGCTGTCATAGCTGCCTTTTCTAACAAGGCACCAGATATGGCCCTCTTCTGTTTTAAGCAGCTCATTGAGGATGTGAATGCCGAGGAAGCCGACGGCTCCGGTGAGCAGAACATTGCCGAGCGGTTCACGCTTAACCTCTTTTGCATATTTGCGGGTGTTGTATTTAAGCGCCTCTCTGCTTCCCGTTTTAAACGAATCGGCTTTCTTTGCTTCTTCTTTTTTTTCGGCTTTGTCGCGTGCAGCGATAAATTCCGAAAGCTCTTCGGGCGTGGGATTATCGAAAATATCGCCGTATTTTACCTCAATATTATCCGACATAAGCATCATTGTAACTTTTGCTGCCGAAAGAGAGGTTCCGCCGAGCTCGAAGAAATTGTCATCTGCAAATACTTCCTCCAGACCGAGAACGGAGGCGTAAATGTCGCAAAGCCTTTGTTCAAGTGATTTTTTCGGAGCCTTGCGCTTTGATTTTGAAGCTGAGGTTTTAACGGTTTCGGGGAAGCCGTTTTTGTCAATTTTGCCATTTGGGGTCAGCGGCATACTT
The DNA here is from genome assembly GCA_045642785.1 of Acutalibacteraceae bacterium. Classification (GTDB taxonomy): domain Bacteria; phylum Bacillota; class Clostridia; order Oscillospirales; family Acutalibacteraceae; genus CAG-177. Next base: position 5,016 of record JAZUJM010000090.1, read on the forward strand.
TCAACCTGCATTAAAACGGCGGGCACCATATAATAGGTAAGGCTTGCTTTAAGGTGAGCTGTAAGTGATTCAATATCAACCTTTGTGTCGGCGGTGAAGAATCCGGCAAGGTAATCCTCGGTTCCGTTATTGCGCACAAGAACCTTGCACTGCTTAACGGATTCATACGCATTCATAACCTTTTCAATTTCATCAAGCTCCACACGGAAGCCGCGAAGCTTAATCTGATTGTCTTTTCTGCCGCTGAAATCAAGCTCGGCATCGCCGTTAAGGCGAACGATATCGCCGCTGTGGTAAGCTTTTAAGCCTTTGAGGGTGAAGAATGCTTCGGCGTTTCTCTCCGGCAGCTTAACATATCCTCTGCCTACTCCTGCGCCGCAGATGATAAGCTCACCGACTGCATAGGGAGGAAGAATGCTGCCGAATTTATCAACAACATAGTGCTTGAAATTGCCGAGCGAACGGCCTATGGTTATGCGCTGCGGGCTTGTAAGAATTTTATTTGTGCTTTGCACAGAACACTCCGTGGGCCCGTAGCCGTTAATAATCTGAAGATTGGGCGAGGCACTTCTTAAACCCTCATATAAAGCGGAGGTGAAAGCCTCGGCACCGACAACTATTGATTTAAGGTTATCAATGGCGGGCTTCAATTCGGGCATGCTCACAAGGTTGCTCATATATGACGGTGTTCCTACCATCATCTGAACATTGTTTGAAAGCATAAGCTCACTCATAAGCATGGGATTGTGGAATTCATCATCCGTGCTCATAACAAGGTGCTTACCGCTGCAAAGGGGCGGGAAGATTTCAAGTATTGAGGCGTCAAACGATACCGAGCAGGAGGCAAGCGCACTGCCGGGCATATCCTGCTTGTAATAATTAATATTCCTTATTGCCGCTTGATACATATTGGTGAAATTGCGGTGCTCAAGCATTACGCCCTTGGGCTTACCCGTTGAACCGGAGGTATAAATGCAGTAGGCAAGCTGTTCGGGTTCAACCTTAATGCCGGGGTTATTATCATTTGAGTTCGCAAGCAGCTCTTCAACCGTAAGAACCTTATAAAGCTTTTCAGCGGCAAAAAGCGCTGCTCTTTCTTCCTTTATGCTTTGTGTGGTAATAATAAAGGGCATATCGGCGTTTGTGAGGCTGTATTCAATTCTGTCATCCGGGTAGGAGGGGAGAATCGGTGAAAATGCGCCGCCGGCTTTAAGAATTGCCATCTGGCACATCGGTATCTCACAGCTTCTTTCAAGCACAAGACCGATTATGTCATCCTTTTTAACGCCGAGGCTTATGAGTGAATTTGCGATTCTGTTTGCGCCTGCATTCATCTCGGCGTAGGTTAAGGATTTGCCGTTTGAGGTTATTGCTGGTGAATCCGGTGATTCTGCAGCTGCTTTTTCAAAATATTCGTGAATAAGTGTGGGCTCGGCTTCAAAATCCGAATCGTTAAGCTTTGCATAAAGCTCTTCCGCTTTGTCGGAAAGCATTGTTATTTCCTTTATCAGCTTTTTCTGAATAAAGGATTCGGCTGCGGAATCCACCGCGTCTGCAAGCGCTTCTGCAAAGGCGGGTGAATAGCAGTCAAGGCGGTATTCGGTATCATACTCATAAACGCCGTTTACAAGGTAAACATTCATTGAAACGGGTGCTTTTGCGGCATCGGAGGCAAGGGTGATAAGCTGAGCTTTTTCGCCGCAAAGCGAATCAAAAACAAATGTATTGCCCTGATAGGCAAATATAATATCGGAGTTTACGCCGTATTTTGCCGCAAGCTCCGCAAATGAAAGCGAATCATTTGCCATACTGCTCATAAGCTGATTCTGCATGGCACGAAGAAAATCGATTACCTTGTCATCATCCTTGAATTGTACCGTTACGGGAACGGTTTTAACAAGCATGGAAACACTTTCGGCAAGGCGTGAATCGTTTCTGCCGTTGAAAATGGTGGAATATGTCAATTCATCCTTGTTTATAAATCTGCTTAAAACGAAGGCGAAAACGCCGTTGAAAAATGCGTTTGCCGTTATTCCCGCTTCTTCACAGAATCTGTCAACTGCCGCCGGGTCAAGCCTGCCCGTCGTGCGAACATTACCCGCACCGCCGTTTTTGTTCTCGGGTTCTTTTTTTGGCAGACAATCATTTTCACATCCTGTCAGCAGCTCTTTCCAATATTCAAAGGCTTTTTTAAAGGATTCGGATTTTCTTATCTCTTCCTCTTCAAGTGCCGCCTCAAAGCCGGAAAAGCTTTCGGGAGTTAGCTTTTCCCCTGCATAGGCGCGGTCAATATCCCTGAATATAACTGCTTCGGATGTTCCGTCACAGATTATATGGTGAATGTCAAGGAACATATAAAGCCCGCTGCCTGTTTCATAAATCTCTGTTCTGTAAAGCGGCGAATCAATAAGCTTATGGGGCCGCAAAAGAGTTGATTTTTCGGGGATAGAATCGGCCTTGATTATTTTTACAAGAACCTCGGCGTCATCATTTCTTCTTGCGCGGATGTCACCGTTTTCGTCGCTGAACAAAGTTGTTTTCAAATAGGGGTGAGCATTAACGGCGGCGATAACGGCATCTTTGAGCTTTTCGGCTTCAACCTTTTCGGAAAGCCTGAACAAAACGGGAATGTTATAGACAGTCGAATCCGGGTTCTGCATACT
>JAZUJM010000091.1:0-4031 GCA_045642785.1 Acutalibacteraceae bacterium
GAAAATGAATGTGATGGATTGTTTCAGAAGAAATATTGTGATGGCAGTACTTACTGTAGTGCTGGCAGGGCTTCTGTTCTTCTTCGTTTCCATGATTGCGAAGAGTACAACCGATTTCAGCCGTGTTGAGCTGGCTCCCGGCGAGGAAAAGACCGTTGAGCTGACGGTCATGAAATCCGACCTTGCATACTATGACGAGAAAAAAGGCTTCGTTTCCGAGGATATTTCCTATAAGGCGTTCATCGGCTCGGATGAAATATCCTGCGAGGCAAACGAGATAATATTCAAATTCTGAAAGCGGGTAACGATATGAGTAAAAGACTTGACCTGAAAAGCGCAAGCACAAAAGAAATACTTGCGTTCTCCATGCTCCCTCTGGGAATGTTTTTCATAAATTCCACGGTTTATACCGTTTTCAATGTGTTCATGACCGATGTGCTCAAGCTCAGCATGAGCCTTGCCTCCGTGGTCATTCTGGGCACAAAGCTTTGGGACAGCATCAATGACCCGCTTATGGGCATTATGGTGGAAAAGACCCGCACCAAATGGGGCAAATGCAGACCCTATCTGCTGTGGATGACTCCGCCCCTTGTTATCATCACGGCGATGCTGTTTGCGCCTCTGCGCTTCCCCGAAAGCTGGAATATGTATAAGAACGGCGAATTTATAGGCAACGCGGGTAATTTTGTGTTTGCCCTGATATTCTATATGCTGTTCATCACCGCATACACGGGACTTGAAATACCGTTCAACAGCATGACTCCCCTTGTTTTTCCCCAGAAGGATAAGAGAGTTTCGGCGGTATCCTGGTCCCAGACTATCGGCTCCCTGGGCACGGTCCTTCCCACCGTTTTCATCTGGCTTTCCATCGGAATGCTCGGCAACGGAAAAAAAGATACCACCGACTGGGGTTATTTCTGGAGTGCTCTGATATTCTCCGTTATCGGTGCGGCTTTCATCATATGGTCCTTCTTCGGCATCAGAGAAAAGGTCTATATTCCGCCGCGTAAAGTAAGCGGCAAAAAAGCATTTTCGATTATTTTCAGGGATAAAAGAATGGCCGTTCTTCTTTTCTGCTCTTTCTTTACCGGAATGATAAATGTCGGCTCGCTGTTTTTACCCTATTTTGCAAACTGGAACTGCATAGGCATTCTGCCCATGGATAAAATCAACCTTTTCCTTGAAAATCTTACGGGCAAAAATCCCAACCTTACAGCTGTTTCAATACTGCCCACAATTCTATCGGTTATGAGCGGCGTTGCCTATATGCTTTCAATGCTTCTTGTTCCCCCTCTGCTTAAGAAGATGAGCAAAAAAACACTTTGGATAGGTCAGTCGCTTATCGGTGCAGCAATGTGCCTTGTTACATATATTGTCGGCGTTTATGTGCTGCCCTACAACACTCTGCCCGGCTTTATTGTTTATGCAATAATGCGCTTTTTCACCAACTTCCCTGTCGGAATGAGCCTTGTGCTTATTGTTGCAATGTTTGCCGATATCACCGATGACCTCGAAATCAAAACAGATGAAAGGCTTGAAGCAACGGCATATTCACTTAAAGGCCTGCTTTATAAAATAGCGGTTGCGGTATTCAATGTTGTTGTGCTCGTTGTTATTGACAAGCTCGGCTACAACGCCGAAAGAATGGTTTCTTTAAGCGAAAATTACACCGTTCCTTTGATTGAATCAACAAAGGCGGCAAGCATTATGGAATCGGTCAACGCAGCCGGAGAAATAATAAGCGTTAACTACACCACCCTGCTTAACACAATATTCTTTATGCTCACCGGTTTAAGTGCAATAGGCCTTGTTCTTCAGGCAATACCGATGTTCTTTTACAAATTTGATGAAGACGCCATGAGCGAAAAGCTTGCCGAATACAGAAGCAAAAGAGAACAGGAAACTCAGAATGAGCTTGATAACGCCCTCGCAGCTAAGGAAAACAAATAAAAGGGATTGATTTTTAATGAAAAACAAACCTTATTCACCCGATTTATACTTTGAAAATCTTCAAACTGCCTGCGTTTCGCCGTTTGAAGGGGTATATGACAGCTTCAGCTTTACTCAGGCAAAGGCAAAAACGGTAAAGCAGCTTTCAAACGCTCTTTCGCTGAGCAAAATCCCCTTAAGAACCGAAAAGCTTGCCCCCGTGATTCTTAACGAAGAGCAGAGAAACGGCTACAAAATTCAAACCGTTTCGGTTGAGATTTGTCAGGGACTAAATATGCTTTGCTATCTGCTTTTGCCGAAGGAAAACTGCAAAAGCGGAATAGTTGCCCTTTGCGGTCACGGCTACGGAGCAAGGCAGATAATAAGGCAATCAAAGAAAGGAAAACGCAGGACTTTTAATTTCTTTGATAATTATCAAAAGAACTTTGCCGAAGTGCTTGCAAAAGACGGCCACGCCGTTATTGTGCCGGAGCTAATAGGCTTTGGCGAAGCAAGGCTGAAAAAAGATTCCCGCAAGCCTTTTTACGCCAGCTCCTGCGATACAATTTCAAACCATTCTTTGATTTACGGCTTTTCAACCGCCTCAATGAGGATTTATCAGGCAGTTTGCTGTGTCAGCATTCTTAAGGATTGCTGCTTTTGCGAAAAAATCGGCTGTATGGGTATTTCAGGCGGCGGGCTTGTGGCCCTTTACACCTCCTGCGTTGATAAAAGAATCACAAAAACCTGCGTTTGCGGTTACATAAACACATTTAAAACAAGCATTCTAAAACGTTGGCATTGCCCGGATAATTACATTCCCGGCATTTACACCATAGGCGATATGTATGATTTTGCCGGGTGTATTGCTCCGCGAAAGCTGATGATGCAGTCGGGCAGAAAAGACAAGCTGTTCAATATTGACGGTTCTTTTACAGCCATTGAAAAAATAATGGAGTATTACGACCTTTGCGGTGCTCAGAAGAATTTTATACCCGTAGTATTTGACGGTAAGCACGAGGTTTCAATTAAAGAAGCCGTTGAATTTTTCAAAGAGGATTTATGATATGCTGATTAATGAAGAGATTAAAATATACGGCAAAACAGTAAAAAACAGGGTTGTATTTCAGCCCATGGAGGGCTGTGACGGTGAGCTTGACGGTTCGCCAAGTGAGCTTACCCGAAGGCGTTACCTTCGCTTTGCCGAAAGCGGAGCGGGAATAATATGGTTTGAGGCAACCGCTGTTTCAACCGAATGCAGGGCTAATCCGAGGCAGCTTCACATTAACGAAAACAACAAGGATTCTTTTAAATCGCTTGTAGCCGAAATAAAGAGCAAGGCAAAAGAAAAAAACGGCTTTGAACCGCTGATAATTATGCAGGCCACAAACAGCGGACGATGGAGCAAGCCCAACGGCACGCCCGAACCGATTGTTGCCTATCGCAATCCCCTTTGGGAAAAAGGAAAAGAAAATCAGCCCTATGTTATTGCAACCGATGAATACTGTGATTCAATAGTTGAAAAGTACGGTACTGCCGCAAAGCTTGCCTCTTATGCCGGGTTTGACGGAATTGATGTTAAATGCTGTCACGGCTATCTTTTTAATGAGCTGTTAAGTGCAACCGAAAGAGAAGGCAAATACGGCGGGAGCTTTGAAAACAGAACAAGGCTTTATTTTGACTGCATAAAAAAAGTTTCGGAATGCAAGGCAGAGAATGTTTTTGTAACAACCCGTCTTAACGCCGCTGATTGTTTCCCCTATCCTTACGGCTTCGGTGTTAATGAAAACAATGAAATAGATTTAACCGAAACAAAAATGATTATTAAAAAGCTTCAAAGCTTCGGCATTGAGCTTATCAACATTACTCTGGGCAATCCTTATCTTATCCCCCACATTAACCGACCCTGCCTTGATTCGCCGGAGGCAAAGGGAGTTGGCGAAAAAAGAATACTCGCCCTGACAAGCGAGCTTTCTCACTCTTTCCCCGAAATAAAAACTATTATCTCCGGCCTTTCGTTCCTGGGCGACGGCTGCATTGATTATGCCGAAAAAGTTCAAGTCGGATCGTAGCCATGTCGTTCTGTGAGCCAAGGAGTTGTT
>JAZUJM010000092.1:0-6456 GCA_045642785.1 Acutalibacteraceae bacterium
GGCGAGTTTTCTTTTGTTTTAGAGTAGTTATACGCAAGGCGACCGAGTGAGTAATACTTTGTGTATTGCGAATGAGGGCAACGAAGCAGATGACTGCTATAAAACGAAAGAAAATGGGTTCGTTTTATCATCACTCGGTTATACTTTCCATTTTGTAGCCGCGCCCCCACGAAACTTTTATGTAGCGGGGTTCGGCGGGGTTAATCTCCACCTTTTCTCTCAGGTGGCGGATGTGCACGGTAACGGTGTTTTCGGCGCCGTAGGGGTCATTCTCCCACACCTCGCGGTAAATTTCTTTCGGCGAAAACACCTTGCCGGGATTTTTCATAAAGAATTTAAGAATATCGTATTCCTTGGGGGTGAGGTTAACCTCTTCGCCCTCAACGGTAACTTTTTTTGTTACATCGTCAATTTCTATGCCGCCGTTAACAAGCAGAGAGGAGTTTTCTTCTTCCCTTTGACCGCCGAGGGAGTTGTAGCGCCTTATCTGTGCCTTAACGCGGGCAAGCACCTCGGCTGAATTGAACGGTTTTGTAACATAATCATCCGCGCCGACATTGAGCCCGGTAACCTTGTCGGAATCCTCCGCCTTTGCCGAAAGCATAATAACGGGCACATTTGTGATTTTGCGAATGTTTATCATAGCCTCTATGCCGTTCATAACCGGCATCATAATATCCATAATGATAAGGTCGATTTTTCCGCCGCCGGCAACAAGGTCAACCGCTTCTTTGCCGTTTGAGGCCTGAAGCACCTGATAACCCTCACGCATAAGGTTAATTGTAAGCCCGGTGACTATATCCTTTTCATCATCGCAAACAAGAACAGTATACATAATATCCTCCAAACTGTTATTAACATTATTTTAAAATATAACGCGGCAAGAATCAACATTTATTTGCATTATTTATGCTTTTCTTAATAATAAAGCCGCCCTCCGTAAAGGAGAGCGGCAAAGCGAATGTGAATTTACTTTTTTTCGTTGAGCTTGTTAACATAACCTACGGCAAGCTGAATAACCGTTACCATAAGGAAGAAAGCGGCGCAGATAACGGAAAAACGAAGCTGAATAACACCGTGATGGTGGTAATTATCCCACAGAACGCCGAAAATTATTGAGAACACGGCGGCCTCCGCGCTGATAAGCGCTCCCGCGAAAAAGCCTTTTACTCCGCGCGAAGCAAGCGAGGAATCGAGGCCCAAAAACAGCGCCAGCAGCATAAGCAGCGGCAGGGCAAACATCGTGAACCATTCCATGCTGCCCGAAATGCGCTTAACGATGTAGATAATGTAAAGCGCCACCGAGGCAAAGCAGATAACGGCGGTTACGGGTGCGGGGGTAACATTTGCGGCGGGGAGCACCGAGCAAATCCAGATAACAAGCAGGGCACCCACGATGTAGCCGGTGAACGGGCTGTTGATTTTGTAGTCGATTATGTAGTCAACCGCATAGATGAAAATTATGGGAACAAGGGTGAACGCCGAGAAAAGAGCCGCAAAGCTTTTTCCGCTTTTGCCGGGAGCCTTAAAGAAGCGGAATTTTGAATCCTGAGCCTGAGCGGCGGGGGCGGTGTATTCCGTCTGAGCGGTTTCGGCAGCTTTGGGAGCCTCCTGCTCCGGGGCAACATTATTGATAACTACCGCGTGGCACTGAGGGCAGGCGGTTGCGCCTTCGGGAACCGAGGCGCCGCAATGTGCACAAAACATATGACAATCCTCCAAATCCTTTGTTGCTGCCATTATACACCAACAAAATAATAAAATCAATCGCCCAATAATAAATTGACAAACGCGCAACAAAGTTGTAATATTTTGTTAATGTTTTCCCGGCGTGCCGGCAAAGCATAATTAATGAAAAAGAGGATTATAAAATGGCAGTTTTCAGACCGTTCAAGGCTGTAAGGCCTCTTCCGGAGTATGCCGCAAAGGTTGCCGCGCTCCCCTATGATGTTATGAACAGCGCCGAGGCGGCAGAGGCGGTAAAGGGCAACCCCTACTCGTTCCTTCATGTTGACAAGGCGGAGATTGACCTCCCCGAGGGCACCTACCTTTATTCCGACGAAGTTTACGCCAAGGCGGCGGAAAATCTTAAAGCTCTCTCCGAAAACGGAATCTGTGCAGAGGATGAAAAGCCCTGCGTTTACATTTACCGTCAGATTATGAACGGCCGCAGCCAGACCGGGCTTGTGGGAACTGTTTCCATTGACGATTACATCAACAATATAATCAAAAAGCACGAGCCCACCCGTGCCGATAAAGAGGCCGACCGCATAAGGCACGTTGACACCTGCGATGCCAACACGGGCCCCATCTTCCTTACCTACCGCAAAAATCAGAGTATTGCCGCGATTGTTGAAAACTGGAAAGCGAATCACGCCCCCGTTTATGATTTTGTTACCGAAGACGGCATAGGCAACACCGTTTGGGTGATTGACTGCGATAAAACCGTCAGCGAGCTTTGCGCTCTTTTTGCCGCCGTTCCCGGCCTTTATATTGCCGACGGCCACCACAGAGCTGCCTCCGCGGTCAAGGTCGGCCTTAAAAGAAGAGAAGAAAACCCCGATTACACCGGCGAAGAGGAGTTTAACTTTTTCCTTGCCGTGCTCTTTGACTGCGAAGAGCTTGCAATAATGGATTATAACCGTGTTATGAAGGATTTGAACGGTTACACTCCGGAAGAATTTATCGTCAAAATCTCCGGTGCCTTCACCGTTGAGCCCGCCGCCTGCGAGGGCGCCTATCGCCCCGAGGCACGCCACACCTTCGGAATGCTTCTCGGCGGAAAATGGTATAAGCTCACCGCAAAGCCCGGCACCTTTGATGAATCAGACCCCGTTGCGGCCCTTGATGTTTCCATTCTTCAGTCAAATCTCATCAGCCCCGTGCTCGGCATTGATGACCCCAGAACCGACAAAAGAATTGATTTTGTAGGCGGAATCAGAGGCCTCGGCGAGCTGGAGCGCCGCGCAAGTGAGGATATGTGCCTTGCGTTCTCAATGTTCCCCACAAGCCTTGATGAGCTGCTTGCCATTGCAGACGCCGGCAAGCTTATGCCCCCCAAATCAACCTGGTTTGAGCCCAAGCTTTTAAGCGGACTTTTCATTCACAAGCTTTCATAATTTATTGCACGGCGAATAAATTTAAACAACGAAGAAGCGGTTAAACGGAGCATACCGCCTCTTCGTTGTCTTTTATTAATTAATTTCTAATTTCTAAATCAGAAACTTAATGACAAAACAATGTGATATTATAACCATAATTATCCGCATTTATCAGCTACTTTTTATTTTTGGAGGCCGTATATGTCCAAGGTGACCGTTCCCTATTATCAGGTGGATAAAATACATTCCGTTGCCGAAATGATGGAGCAGGCTCTTGAAAAGGCGGGCGATTCCGTTGCCTACCGTTTTAAGGGCAGCGACGGCGGCATAGTTGATGTAACATACCGTGAATTTTTAACCTCCGTCTGTGCTCTCGGCGCTTTCTTAAGCTCGCTCGGCGTTGACGGCGACCACATTGCCTGTATCGGTCAGAATTCCTATAACTGGATTCTCACCTATTTAACCGTGCTTCGCTCTGCCGGAGTTTTTGTGCCGGTGGATAAAGAGCTGCCGCTTAAGGATATTGTCAATGTTATCACCGAAAGTGATTCCACCGTGCTTTTCTGTACCGAAAAGTATGAAAAAATGCTGGTTGAGGCAAATGCCCTGCCCGAAACAATAAAGTATGTTATCACCTTTGAGCGTGAAGATGATGACGGAAAGTTCCTTTCATTTGAAAAAGCGCTTGCAAAGGGTGCGGAAATGTCACCCGAAGCTTATCTGAACCGTGAAAAAAGCGTTGACGAGCTTCGCATGATAGTTTTCACCTCCGGCACAACAGGTGTTGCCAAGGGCGTTATGCTTTCGGAGAAAAACCTTGTTTCAAGCGTATATTACGGCCTGAAGGTTTCAACGGTTTACAGCGTCGGCCTTTCCGTTTTGCCCTATCACCACACTTATGAAGCGGTGAGCGATATTCTTGTTTCATTCCACAAGCATTCAACCCTGTGCATAAACGAGAGTATGACCTCCATATTAAAGAATTTACAGCTTTACAAGCCGGATTATATCTACATTGTGCCCGCTATGGCAGAGATGTTCTACACCCGCATTATGCGCTCCCTTGCCAAAGACGGGCAGGATAAGGATTTGATGAAGCTCATTTCAAAGAGCAACGCGGCGCGCAAGGTGGGCATTGACATCCGCCCCGAGGTCTTTAAACAGATTCGCGCCATCTTCGGCGGAAATCTTAAAAAAATCGTGTGCGGCGGCGCTGCAATCCGCCCCAAGGTTTCAAAATTCTTTGATGATATCGGCATTGATTTTATCACCGGCTACGGCATAACCGAGTGCTCACCCCTTGTTGCGGTGAATAATGATTTGGTTAATGATATCCGCACAGCCGGTGTTAAGCTGCCCTGCATTGATTTGAGCATAAGCCTGCCGAATGAGGAGGGCATCGGCGAAATCTGCGTTAAGGGCAAAATCGTTATGATGGGCTACTACAAGCGCCCCGACCTCACCGTCGAGGCAATGCACGACGGCTGGTTTTTCACAGGCGACTACGGCTTGATAAATGATGACGGCTATCTTATCATCTGCGGGCGAAAGAAGAATGTAATCGTTCTCAGCAACGGCAAAAACATTTATCCCGAAGAGATTGAGGGATATATTCAGGATATTGACTATGTTAACGAGGTAATCGTAAGCAGCGACCAGGACGAAAGCGGCAACGAAAATTCACTTACCGCCGAGGTGTTCCTGAACGAGGTCAAAACCGCATCCGAGGTGCTTAAAAGCATTAAGAAGGTTTGCCGCGATTTGCCGATTTACAAGCAGATAACAAAGGTCACCATCCGCGATGAGGAGTTTGAAAAAACCACCACCAATAAAATAAAGCGTTTTATCGGCAAGAAGAAACCGGCGGAGGATGAAAAAGTTTCCGAAAAAGAGGACGAAAACAGCGAAGAAAAGTGATAAAAATTCCCGTTTCTATTGACACGGGAATCAGGAGATATATAATATAATCAATTTAAAAAGAAGAGGGTGTTTTTATTATGGATCCCATTATGAGAAGCGACAAGCTTACCAATGTTCATTCCGACATCAGAGGTCCCGTTTTTGTTGAGGCAATGCGTATGCGCAGCGAGGGCATTGATGTTCTTCGTCTTAACACCGGCAACCCCGCAACTTTCGGCTTCAAAATGCCCGACAGCGTGCGTAACTCCCTTATCAACAACGCCGACAAGGCTGTTGCCTACTGCGACCTTAAGGGTATGCCCGAGGCAAGAGAAGCTATCTGCAATTATCACAAGAGCAAGGGTATCGAGGGCATCACCCCCGACGATGTTTTCATCGGCAACGGCGTTTCGGAGCTTGTTACCATGGCTCTCACCGCTCTTTTAAACTACGGCGATGAAATCCTTGTTCCCGCCCCCGACTATTCACTTTGGACCAACTCCGTGTGGCTTGCAGGTGCAAAGCCCGTTCACTATATCTGCGACGAGCAGAGCGACTGGTACCCCGACCTTGAGGATATCAAAAAGAAGATTACCCCCAAAACAAGGGCTATCGTTCTTATCAACCCCAACAACCCCACAGGTGCTCTTTACTCAAAGGATTTCCTCGAAAAGGTTGTTGCCATTGCCCGTGAGCACAAGCTCATAATCTTCTCCGATGAAATTTATGACCGCCTTGTTATGGATGACCTGGAGCATGTTTCCACCGCTTCCCTTGCCCCCGACCTTCTTGTTGTTACAATGAACGGCCTTTCAAAATCCCACATCATCTGCGGCTTCCGCTGCGGCTGGATGGTATTCAGCGGCGCCAAGGCTGCCGCCGAGGATTTCATAGCCGGTGTTCGCGGCCTTTGCGCCATGCGTCTTTGCGCCAACGCCCTCACTCAGCTTGTTATCCCCGCCGCCCTTGCCGACCCCGAAAGCACAAGGGCAATGATGGTTCCCGGCGGAAGAATCTATGAGCAGCGCGAGGCTACCTGCCGCGAGCTTGCAAAGATTCCCGGCGTTTCCTTCGTTAAGAACAAGGCCGCTTTCTACATCTTCCCGAAGCTTGATGTCAAGAAGTTCAACATTCACGATGACCAGCAGTTTGCCATGGATTATCTCCACAGCAAGAATGTTATGATTATCCCCGGCCGCGGCTTCAGCTGGAACGAGCCCGACCACTTCCGCATTGTTATGCTTCCCGAGCCCGATGTGCTTGCAAAGGCCATGCGCGATTTGGGCGACTTCCTTGCGGATTATCACCAGGAATAAACAAAACAGCATAAAAATTGGGGCTGTCGCACTAAGCGCAGCCCCCAACAAGAAAAAAACAACCGGACAGCCCGCAAAAAAGGTTGTCCGGTTGCTGCTTTCATAGTATAATTAAGTTGCGACAAAATACACAAAGAAAG
>JAZUJM010000093.1:0-9751 GCA_045642785.1 Acutalibacteraceae bacterium
ACAATAAAAATAAGCGGCTTTCGCAGGAGCTTTGCGCCCGATGCGATAGTTCACAATATAAAAACCGTTTCGCACCTGCTTAGCTCTTCAAGGCAGGCAAAAAAAATAATCAATGATTATAAGCCCGACCTTGCCATAGGCTTCGGCGGCTATGTCAGCGGCCCGGTTCTGAGAATGGCGGCAAAGCTCGGTGTGCCCACGGCAATTCACGAGCAGAACGCTTTCCCCGGCGTTACGAACAAGGCGCTTGCAGGCAAGGTTGACAGAGTTATGCTCACCGTTTCCGATGCGGCTAAATATATGAGTGCAAAGAATGAACCGGTTGTAACGGGTTTGCCCATAAGGGGCGAGATTCTTAAGGCTCAGCGCGAGGAGTGCCGCTTTAATATGGGGCTTGACGAAAAGCCTCTTGTGCTCTCAATGGGCGGAAGCCTCGGCGCCAAGCCCGTAAATGACGCCGTTCTCGGTATGATTCTTTCAAAATACAAGGCGGGTGACTGCCGCTTCCTTCACGCCACGGGCAAGGGCGGCGAGTGGTTTACCGAAAAGCTTGAGGAGGGCGGAGCAAAGCTCAGCGAGAATCCTCACATCAAAATCGAGGAATATATTGATGTACCCAAATGCCTGCCTGCGGCCGACCTTGTTATCTGCCGCGCCGGTGCAAGCAGCCTGTCCGAGATTCAGGCGCTCGGCTTGCCGTCAATACTTATTCCTTCACCTTATGTTACCGAAAATCATCAGTTCCACAACGCCATGGCTCTTGTTAACAGAGGGGCGGCGGTTATTCTTGAAGAAAAGGATTTAACCCCCGAAACTCTCACGGCAAAGGTTAATGAACTGCTCGGCAGCAGGGAAAAGCTTGCCGAAATAGGCAAAAACGCAAAGAATATGGCTGTTACCGACGCCGCCGACAGAATATACTCGGTGGTTTGCGAAATAATAAAATAATAAAATAACATAATATCAAAATAATCACCGCTTGCGCACGCGCCGCATAGTATGGAAAGAACGGCGGGTTCAAGGCTTCGGGATAGTTGTTTCCCTGCTCCTGCCCGAAAAACTTATAGGGGCGTGCGAAATGGAAAAGCTGATTATTGACGGCGGCAGAAGGCTTACGGGTGAGCTTAAGGTTCACGGCGCAAAAAACAGCGTGCTGCCGGTGCTTGCTGCTACCCTTGCGGTGGGCGGCGAATGTGTTGTACATAATTGCCCCATGCTCTGCGATGTTAAAGCGGAGCTGGAGATTCTTGAATTGCTCGGCTGCTCTGTTGAGCAGGAAAACGGTACGGTTACGGTTGATTCCTCTTTAGCGGAGGGGTGCCCCGTGCCGGAGAGGCTTATGCACGAAATGCGCTCTTCGATTATTTTCCTCGGCGCAATGCTTTCACGCTTCGGCAAAGCGGAGCTGAGTATTCCCGGCGGGTGCAATATCGGAAAAAGGCCCATTGATTTTCACCTTTCCGTTTTCAGAAAAATGGGCGCACGGTGCGAGCAGAATGAAAACGGTTCACTTTTTTGCGAAGCTCCCGACGGGCTTAAGGGTGCAAATGTAATTCTTCCCTATCCGAGTGTGGGCGCAACGGAAAACGCGATGATTGCCGCCTGCACGGCAAGGGGAAAAAGCGTTATCGAAAATGCGGCAAGGGAGCCGGAGATTTGCGACCTTGCGGCTTTTCTCAATAACTGCGGCGCCGAAATCTACGGTGCAGGGGAGCGAACAATAATAATTGAAGGCGGAAAAAGGCTTCACGGCAGTGAATTTTCCGTTATCTCCGACAGAATAGTTGCCGCAACTCTTATGGCGGCGTGTGCCGTAACCGGGGGAAAAATCAGCCTTGATAATGTGAATATCCGCCACCTTGAGCCGGTGCTTCCCTATTTTATTTTCTCCGGCTGTTCGGTAGGTGTCAGGCACGGCGGAATAACCTTTAAAGCCCCGGGCAGGCTTAAATCAATGGGCGTAATCAGAACCGCACCATACCCGGGCTTTCCCACGGATTGTCAGGCCGTTTTTATGGCAATGGCAAGCATTGCAAACGGGGTTACGGTGATAACCGAAAGGGTGTTTGAAAACCGTTTTCTCCATGTGGAGGGGCTCAAACGCTTCGGCGCCCGGATTGAAACCGAGAATAACGCCATTGCGGTTATTGAGGGCGTGAGAAGGCTTTACGGTGCCGAGGCCTGCTCCACGGATTTAAGAGGCGGCACAGCACTTGCCGTTGCGGCGCTTGCCGCGCGGGGCAAAAGCGTAATTACGGGAATGAACCACATCGACAGAGGATGTGAAAGAATAGAAAACTGCCTTACGGCTTTGGGAGCCGATGCAAAGCGTGTGAATGAGTGAAGGTACGCCATTCACGAAGATGACAAAGAGCACGGAGAGAAAAAATGAAAAACGATCCATGGAAAACAGACCCTCAGAGAAGGCTGACTCCCGAGGAAAGAAAAATGAGAATAGAGTGGGTAAAAAAGAAGCGCAGACGCAGAAAGATTTTTGCGCTGTTTGTGCTTTTGTTTGCCCTTGCGCTTATTTCGGCGCCCATAGTAATTTTCACGGCATTCAGGCTTAAAACGGTCAATGTTGCCGTGAACGGAAAGGTTCCCTATACGGATGCCGAGATAGTGGAGGCAAGCGGTGCCTCGCTCGGAGATAATGTTATATTCTTTGACCTTGACGGCTGTGCCGAAAAAATCATGGTAAAACTGCCCTATGTGGCAAAGGCGAACGTAACAAGGAAGCTGCCGAATGCCGTTAATATCTCCGTTACCGCGGCAAAGGAGAGGTATGCCCTTTATTCACAAAGCGCCAATACCTACCTGCTGCTTGACAGCGAATTGAAGATTCTTGCCAAATCGGATTCATTGCCCAACGGAGTAATAACGGTGATTGCACCTTCGCCCTCAACATCCGAGCCGGGTGAAAAGCTTTCCTTTGCAGAGGAAAACGACGACACACTCAGGGTGTTTACCGAAATAGCCCAGGCAATAGAAACCGAAAAGCTTGAAAAGATAAACGAAATCAATATAACGAGCATTGCCGATGTGCGTGCAACCTATGATTCAAGAATAATGTTAAAGCTCGGCACCGCGTCGGATATCGCGGGCAAGCTGAATCTTGCGGCCTCCGCAATCAAAGAGGAGGATGCGAGAAACAACAAGCAGATAGGCACCATTGATTTAAGCATAAGCAAAATTGCCTATTTTAAGCCGAACTATTTTGACGAAAAGAAGACGGCAGACGAAAGCACCGCAGACAGCGAGGCCGACACTGAGCCGGTCACCGATGAAAACGGTGAGATTATTGAAGCCCCTGATGAATCGGAAAACCCGGAGCAGGGCGGAGAAGACACGGATGAATACCGTGAGTATTATGCAGAAGAATAGTTCCGAATCAGAATAAAAGAAATAAATTTACAAAATGTTCTTGTTTTTTTGCTCAGAGCGTGATAATATATTTCTGTTTAGTGTCATATATTGCAAGAAAAAATAATTTGGGGGTCAAAAAATGGCATTTGAAATTGATAATGATTTTGAAAGCGCTGTTCAGATAAAGGTGATCGGCGTTGGCGGCGGCGGCGGAAATGCCGTTAACCGCATGATAACTTCAGGCGTTCTCGGCGCAGAATTTATCGCTGTTAATACGGACAAGCAGGTTCTTGTTCATTCAAAAGCAACTCACAAGATTCAGATAGGTGAAAAATCAACTCACGGCCAGGGCGCAGGCGGCAAGCCTGAGGTTGGCGCAAAGGCTGCGGAAGAAAGCCGCGATGCAATCAACGATGCTCTTAAGGGCACCGATATGGTATTTATCACCGCCGGTATGGGCGGCGGCACCGGCACAGGCGCTGCTCCCGTTATCGCTCAGTGTGCAAAGGATCAGGGCTGCCTTACAGTCGGCGTTGTTACAAAGCCTTTCAGATTTGAGGGCCGCAAAAGAATGCTTCAGGCTCAGGAGGGCATTGCTGCTCTTTCCGAGCATGTTGACAGCCTTATAGTCATCCCTAACGACAGACTTCGTTCACTTGACGAGAAAAAGAAGACCATAGCCGAAGCCTTTGCTCAGGCTGATGAAGTTCTTCTTCAGGGCGTTAAGAGCATTTCAGAGCTCATTAAGATTCCCGGCTTTATCAACCTTGATTTTGCCGATGTTACCAGCGTTATGAAGGATGCCGGCCTTGCTCACATGGGCGTTGGCCGTGCAAAGGGCAAGGATAAGGCTGAGTGTGCCGCAAATATGGCAGTTTCCAGCCCGCTGCTTGAAACATCAATCTCCGGCGCAAAGGGCGTTATCATAAGCATCAACGCCTCTGACGATGTTGACCTTGAAGAGGTTGAGGCCGCTGCTGAGATAGTCACCAAGGAAGCTCATCCCGATGCCAACATCACCTGGGGTATCGCATTTGATCCCGACCTTGATGATGAAATGATAATCACCGTTATCGCCACCGGATTCGACAGCAAGTCCGCTGCCGAGAGCCAGGCGGCAATCAATCCCTTTGCCTCAGTTAAGACCGAGGCTCCGAAGCCCGTTGAGAAGATAACCTCTGTTCCTGCCGAGGCACCTGCTGCCCCCGCCGCTCCCGTTATCTCCTCCGCTCCCGCTGCATCACCCGTAATTCCGAGCTTTGAGGTTCCCACCGTTAACCCCGTTGCCGCGCCTGCCGCTCATGTTGAGGCACCCGTGATTCCCGAGGTTGAAGAAAAGGCCGAAGAACCCAAGCCCGCCGCTCCTGTTACCGAGGAAACAACTCCTGCAGATGCGGATCAGTTTTACATTATGCTTGATGATATAATCAAGAGAAAATAAGCAATAAACAGCTAAGGGGCTGCCCGATGGGCAGCCCCTTATTTATGTCTGTGTATGTTATTTAAGTGCGGAAGCGAAGAATATAAGGTATAAGAGCTTAAACAGAATTGAAAGATTGAAGAAAAAAGAGGGAACGGTAAAAACGGAATCATCAAAAGTGTTTGAAACACCTTCAAGCGTGAATGAGATATAAGCCCCTGCGTTATCCTCAAGGTCAAGCCTTACAAGCTCGTCGTTATCGTTGTAGTAAAATCTGCCCACAACGCCTATAACGGCGCCCACAAAGTATTCGCAGGTGAGCTCTTTGCCGTCAACCGTTTCCTTGCCCTCGCTGAAGCGGAAGGCGGTTAAATCCGGGTCTTCAAGGAATGAATCGAAAAGGCGCTGGAAGGTGTCAACTGCGCTCATAACGGGCTGAATTGGCGCGAATTTCTGGCCGGAGATTGAAAGATAAGAGAAAAAGCGGGGAATTACAAAGCTGAGTGTGCTGTCGTCATAGATGAGCTTGAAGCCCTTCTTTTCAAAATCGGCACAGATTTTGTTCGCTTTGATATCATCATAAACCGTGAATGTGATATCGTTCTTTACTGCTCCGCTTTCATAGGAAAAGCTTGTGACCTTTGCGGAAAGCTTGCCGGTTTCGGCAATTTCAGCAAGCAGGGCGGAGGTTCTGTTGGTGTTTTCCGCCGCAAAGGCGGTGAGCGGGAGAAGAGCCGCAATCAAAACGGCAAGAAAAACAGAGAGTGCTTTTTTTGAGGTTTTCATTGTTTTACTCCTTTCGGGTCATTAATAACGGATATTATAAATCGGTCGTTAAGCTGCCACTTAACGACCGATTCGTTTACAAATTATTAGCCGTAAATGCTGTTAAGAGCAAGGTTGCGCTTGATGTTCTTGCAGAATTCCTTGCTTACTGCGTTTTCAACCTTTGCATAGTCGGTGATTTTGTATTCGCCGTCGTCAGCAAGAAGCTTTTCGCAAAATTCGGAGTAGCTGTTGCTGCTGAGTGAGGACTTTGCGGTTGCTTTCCAGTCGAGGTCGTCTTTGTTGTCGCTTACGAAGTAAAGAATGAATACGCCGTATTCATCTGAGGGAACAACTGCTGTGTCGCCGGCCTTTCTGCCTTCGGCAAAGCACCAATCCTCAAAAGCGGAAATGGTCTGGTTGAATCTTACATCAATAAGGCCGCCATCTTCGCTTGTGGAGGTGTCGGCAGAGTTCTCTTTGCAAAGGGCTGCGAAGCTGTCTTCGGTAAGAGTGCCGGCTTTCTTCCATTCGTCATAAAGGCTGTTTGCCTTGTCAAGAGCTGCCTTTGCTTCTTCGTCATTTGCTGCTGCGCCGCCGTCTTCATTGTAGCGGATAAGGCAGTAACGGGCTGTTACGCTGTGAGCGTCGTTGTAAGCCTTTTTAACAACATAGATAACATATGCGCCGCTTTCGCCTTCGATAACGGTCTTGTCGCCGTTGGCACGCTTTGCATCAAATGCCCAGTCGGCGCCCTTTTCTTCGATAGTGCTCTTAAGGGTGGAGTAGCTTACATGCTTTTTAAGGGTGGTGTCGGCGGGCTCTGCATCTGTTTCGGCAGCGGCTGTATCGGCTGCTTCGGCTTCTGCATCCTCGGCCTTTTTGTCCTCGGCGGCTTTCTTGTCTTCATAAGCCTTAACGGCTGTGTTGAAGGAAGCCTCATCGGTTATGGCCTTAAGAATATCTTTTGCGTCGGCAACGGTGGTCTTCTTTGCGGCGTCGTCGGCATCGGTGCCGAAAGCAAGTGAGTAAACGCGAACATCGGCAAGCTGATAATCCTTGGTGTTCTTGTCGTATTCTTCTTTAAGCTTTTCTTCGGTAACTGCCTTTTCAAATTCTTCCTGCTTTGAGGTCTGGAACTTGGAGGCAAGCTGCTCTTTTTCAAGCTGCTCTTCAAGAGTTTTCTTGTTGATTCCGAACTGAGCCTTAAGATAAGCGTTAACGGAGTAGCCGTTTGACTTTGCGCTTTCTTCAATGCTGGCCATAGTGTCGTTTATCTGAGTTTTTTCCTCATCGGTAAGGGTGAGGCCGGCTTTCTTTGCTTCAAGGGAGAAAGCGGTAACGGACTGAGCCTGAGTGGCGGCCTGCTCAACAAGAGCATCTGCCCAGGTCTTGTTTTCATCCTCTGCGGAGCCGGGGTAAGCCTGCTCGTCGGGGCTCTTGGAGGAATCAATGTAGCTCATACCGTACTGGGAGTAGTTTTCCTGAAGCTGGAGAGCCTGCTGATAAGCTGAATAATAATAGTAGTTGAATTCGGATTCGCTGATTTTGGTGTCGCCGATTTTGGCGGCGGTAACAACTCTGCTCTTGGCGCCGGTGCTGTCAAAAATAAGATAAGCGGCACCGAGCACGATAACTGCCGCGAGAACTATCGCAACAACGCGCTTTGCAGCGGAGCCTGCACCTGCGGAAGATTTTTTGGAATTCTGTTTGTTTGCCTTTGCAATCCTTGCCTTACGCTCTTCTCTGTAAAGCTCGGCTTTGCTCTGGGTTTCTTTTTTTGCCATAACGGTTCATCCTTTTCTTATGTGATATCTGCCGAAAAAATCTGTAATCGGCACAATAAAGCTATTTTATACTATTTTTTATTCTTTTACAAGTGCTAAATCAAAAATAACGGCAACAGTTAACAAAAAATTCATTTATGTTGAGGTAAGCGTGCCGTTTAAAAATTCGGTTTTGAACCATACATCCTTGACCTCAAAGCTTTTTCCGTTAAGATAATCAAGGCTGCCTGCCTCGGTGGTGAAATCAAAATGAAGGCGATAGGAATACAAAAACTGCTTTTTGTAGCCGAGGGCCTTGTTAAGCGCGTTGGTGCCGTATTTTCCGTCGCCGAGCAGGGGGTGGCCGATACTTGCAAGGTGAGCCCTTATCTGGTGGGTTCTGCCGGTGAGCAGGTCAATCTCCAAAAGGCTCATACCGTCTTTTTCATCAAGCACCCTGTATTTTGTTCTTATCTCTTTTGCACCGCTGCGCGCAGAGGAGAAAACGGTAACCTTGTTTTTCTTTTCATCCTTTATGAGCCAGCCGGTGAGCGTGTCGCTTTTTTTCGGCATAATGCCGTGAACCACACAAAGGTAAAACTTTTGCAGCTCTCTGTCCTTAAGCTTCTGATTAAGCACGCGCAGGCTTTCGGCGTTTTTTGCGGCAATCACTATTCCGCCGGTGTTGCGGTCTATCCTGTTAACAAGGGCAGGGGCAAAGGAATTTTCATCGGCGGGATTGTATTCGCCCTTTTCATAAAGATAGCGTTTGACCCTTGTTATGAGCGTGTCGCGGTATTCGGTTTCATCCGGGTGAGAGAGAAGCCCGGCCTTTTTATCAAGCAAAAGGATATTTTCGTCCTCATAAATAATGCTGAGCTTGGTTCCGGC
This sequence comes from Acutalibacteraceae bacterium, assembly GCA_045642785.1. Lineage (GTDB taxonomy): Bacteria > Bacillota > Clostridia > Oscillospirales > Acutalibacteraceae > CAG-177. Next base: position 8,209 of record JAZUJM010000093.1, read on the forward strand.
GCTCAGAAAATCGTAGTTATCCTTTGCGGGGGCAAAAAACTCATCGTTAATGTACATATCCACCTTGTCGCCCTCGGCGAGCCTTGCGGATATCTCTGCCCTTTTGCCGTTGAGCTTTATTCTTTTTGTGCGAACATATTTGTAAAGCAGCGACTGGGGAAGATTCGGAACGGCTTTTGTTATGAATTTATCAAGCCTTTGGCCTGAATCGTTTGCCGAAATTTCAAAGCTTTTCAACCTGTATCACCTCCGACTGTGTTCTATTTTAACACATAACCCGCCTTTTGCAAGGAAAACTTGAAAAATCCTCTTTTAATTAAAAAACAGATAGTGTATAATAAATCAGATTTGTTTTCCGGAGGATCACCATGCACGAAAACCACAGAGAAAGAGTTCGTCAAAGATATTTTGCCGAGGGTATTCAGAATATGCCCGAGCACAATGTGCTTGAATTGCTTTTGTTTTACTGTATTCCCAGAAAGGATACAAACGAAATCGCACACAGGCTCATTGCGGCATTCGGTTCCCTTGCCGGGGTGCTTGATGCACCGAAGGAAAGGCTGCTTGATATTGAGGGCGTGGGTGAGAGCACGGCTGCCTTTATCACTATGATTCCGCAGATTTGCAGAAGATATATCAGCGAAAAACAAAAGCTCAGCAAAATAACACTTGATAATATTGAAATAATAAAAGAATATTTAACCACAAGATTCATAGGTGCAAACGAGGAAGAGTTTGTGATGCTGTGCTTTGACGGCGCGGGCAAGCTGATTAATGACGCATTTGCCAACAGCGGAACAATAAAGAATGTTTTGCTGGATAAGCGCAGAATTCTTGAATCTGCGCTTTTCTGCAACTCCGAAACCATTATTTTTGCCCACAATCATCCTAACGGGGTTGCCTCTCCCTCACGCGAAGATATTACGGCAACCATGGAGCTTGTTTCTCTTTTTTCGGCGGTGGGCATAACCGTGTGCGACCATTTTATTATCGGGAGTTCGGGCGAAATACTCTCAATGGCTTCTACCGCAAAATACGGCTCGCTATTCAAATAAAACCGAGGAGAAAAAAAGTTGGACAGATTCGTTCTTCATTCACCGTATAAGCCCACCGGCGACCAGCCGGAGGCAATAGAAAAGCTTGTTAACGGCATAAATTCCGGTTTCAGGGAGCAAACTCTGCTCGGCGTTACCGGCTCCGGCAAAACCTTTACAATGGCAAATGTCATTGAAAGGGTTAACCGCCCCACGCTTGTGCTTGCCCACAACAAAACCCTTGCCGCCCAGCTTTGCAGTGAGTTTCGCGAATTCTTTCCCGAAAACGCGGTTGAATACTTTGTTTCATACTATGACTATTATCAGCCGGAGGCATATATAGCCACCACCGACACCTATATAGAAAAAGATTCCGCAATTAATGATGAAATTGACAAGCTTCGCCACTCCGCAACCTCGGCGCTTTCGGAGCGCAGGGATGTAATAATCGTGGCGAGCGTTTCGTGCATATACACCCTCGGCGACCCGATTGATTACCGCAGCATGGT
>JAZUJM010000094.1:0-7468 GCA_045642785.1 Acutalibacteraceae bacterium
ATAATCGACCTTGAATATTCATATTGGAAATAAAGGAGAAGAACCATGGCAAAAAAGATTTTATCCGTTTTTCTTGCCGCGTTAATGCTTTTCGGCTCATTTTCGGTTGTGTCCTTTGCAAAAACAAGCGAAGAGGCTGACACTCATCTTCAATTCAATGAAGACGGCAAATTCACCATTATGCAGATTTCCGATTTGCAGGATTTTTTCTTTATGCGTGCGCCCACAAAAAAGCTGCTCAGGGGCGTGCTTGATAACTGCAAGGCAGACCTTATCGTTCTTACCGGCGACAATATTTCCAGCACCTCGCTCACCGTGGGCAGCGCCGCGCTTGCAATTTATCAGTTTATGTCCATACTTGAGGAATACGGGATTCCCGTTGTTATGACCTTCGGCAATCACGATGATGAAAGAGCCCTTGCGGATAAGGCCATGCAGCTTAAAATGTATGAGAAATATGATTGCTTCATCGGCTGTGCGGGTGAGGATTTCGGCAGCACAAATCTGTGCACCTTCTATGTTCCGATTTATTCCTCAACCGATAAGAACAATATGGTTTCAAATGTGTGGGTGGTTGATTCCGGCACCTACAACACCGAAAACGACCTTGGCGGCTATGCCGCCACCACCAAGGCTCAGGTTGATTGGTACAAAGCCAAATCCGAGGAGCTTGAGCAGAAATACGGCAGAAAAATCCCCGGCCTTATGTTCCAGCACATAGTGGTGCCCGAAATCTGGGATGCCCTTGTTGAGGGTGAGGAGTCAGACCCCGCAGGCTGCTGTTGGCACAACGGAAAGTGCCTTGTGCTCCCCGAGGGCTCAAAGGGCAGACTGGGCGAGGGTCCCTGCCCGCCGAACTACACCAACGGTCAGTTTGATGCCGTTGCCGCGCGCGGAGATATAATGGCGATGTGCTTCGGCCACGACCACACAAACACCTATGAGATTTACGATTACAGGGGCGTTGACCTTATTAACACCCCGGGTATCGGCTTCAACTCCTACAATTCGGAGGATGTCGGCGTTCGCCTTATCACTCTTGACGAGAATAATCCGTGGAGCTATGAAACAGAGGTCGTTTCCTATTTTGATATTTTTGATTATGATGACGATGTGGCAAGATACCTTTTTGAATCCGATTCAAGCACCGTGAGCGATGAAGAGCATTTCCCGGCATTTATAAAATTCCTTTTTGCGTGGTTCGTTTCGCTGTTTGATTTTCTTAAATTCTGATTTTTCGGCAAAAATAAGACCGGAGAGCTTTCAAATGAAGCTTCTCCGGTCTGTTTTTATTATTTGCTGAATGTGATATAAAGCATTGAACCGCTTTCGATTATTTCGGGCAGCGTAATTTCAACCCACTCGCAGTTTTCGTTAACCGTCATAACCTTTTCAACTGTGTACTCTCCCGCGTCGATTTTCAGCTTTCTGTCTTTCTTTTCGGAAACATTTGAAATAAGCAGGCCTGCTTCTCCGTCTTCGCCCTTTGCGGCAACGGCGTACAAATCTTTTTTGAGCTTGCTTTCTATCTCAACCTGATTACCCATTTTATAAAGCTGACCGAAGGCATAAAAGCCGTAATATGCGGTGGAGGGGGTACCGCCCTTAAGGAACATTCCGCCGTGAAGGGCTCCCGTGGCAATACCGCAGTAGTAATACGCCGAGTCAAGCCCCTCATTCTGGAACATACAAAGCATTGAGGCCTGATTTGCTCCGTAGCGGCGGTCGATTTTATCGTTTTCGGTGGGGTTATAGTTCCACTCGTCGCAGATTACTTCCGCATCGCCGTAGCCTGCTTTTTCAAGATTATCGTTTACATATTTTATCCAGCGGGTATTAACTTCGGTTGTTGAGTAGCTGTGCCATGTGAAGAAATCCATGGGCGGCTTATGTTCTTTTATATATTCAAGGAATCCCTGAAAGAACTCAACAAAATATTTATTGTATGCGGGGGCGCCGGATTTTACATTGTTGGTCTTTGTCAATGCGTAAAATCCGCAGGAGCCGTAGCCACCGATTTTAAGCGCGGGGAATTTTGCTTTAAGATAGGTTGCCGCAACATCGTAAAGGCGGTAGAACTGCTCGGGTGTACCGTGCCAGAAAACATTCTCCGTAACAAATTCGGTTTCGAAGATTTCTTCATATTTGCCGCCGTCGGTCTCGTTCCATATTTGCCAGTATTCAATATTATAGCGGAATCCGTTTGCCCAGCCCTCGTTATAGTGCAGAATTATGTGCTCGCAAATCTGCGCCCATTTGTTGTAATCCGTCGGGGGCAAAAGCAGCTTGTGGTCTTTCTGAGCATTGCTGTAGCTTATGCCCAGGCGGAAAAACGGCGTCATGCCTGTGTCAACTATTGCCGCAAGCACCTTGTCGGCGCCCTCAAAGCTGTAAGAGTTTTCGTCATTGACATCTGCCGAAAAATCGGGGAAAATATTGTGAATGTCGGTGATGTTGATATCGTGAGTTCTGCAAGCGGTCATATTCGCATCGGTGAAAACCTTATTGATTTCGCTGTCAAGCTCATATTCCGGCATTCTGCCGATGTTGTGAACGGGTCTGATTTCGTCAATGACATTATCAAAGTTGATTCTGATAACATTCGGGCTGAATATAAGCTGAGAAAGAGAAATCAGAAAAGCCGTGATTGCCGCGATTATTTTGTTAAACATAGTGCCGCCTCCTTTTTTCTTTTTCAATTATAGCATTATAATTCCAAAAATCAATAGGTGTGCGGCTTCATAAAATCAACACAATTCGGTGTTACAATAAAAGCGAAACGGAGGGATACCTTATGTACAGAATACTTTTTGCCGATGATGATGCCATAATAAGAACGGCGGTCAATGATTACTTTTCGGCAAACGGGTTTGATGTTACAACTGCCGAAAACGGAGAAGAGGCCGTGCTTTATGCGGGTGAAAGCGAGTTTGATGTTATCATACTTGATGTTATGATGCCGGTAACGGACGGCATTTCCGCCTGCCGCCAAATAAGAAAAACAACCTCCGCTCCGGTTATCTTTCTTTCCGCTCTGGGTGAGGAAAGGGATTATCTTAAGGGCTATTCCTCGGGTGCGGATGACTATATCACGAAGCCCTTTCCGCTTTCGGTTTTGCAGGAAAAATGCCTTTCGCTTATTCGCCGTGCACAGGGCACCGGCACGGATGATATTATTACCTCGGGCGCACTTTCGTTCAACTGCGCCTCCGGCAAGCTTTTTGCCGACGGAAAGGAAATTGTGCTTTCCGCAAAGGATTGCGAAATTGTGCAGTATCTTATGCGGAAGAAGGGCGTTGTTCTGAGCCGCGCTTTGATTTTATCCCGCGTTTGGGGCTATGATTTTGAGGGCAGCGACCGTGTGGTGGATACCCACATCAAAAATATCCGCAAAGCGCTGGGAGATTATGCCGGGTGCATAAAAACCGTGTCGGGGCGCGGATACATTTTTGAGGGGGAAGAAAAATGAAAGGCAAAAAAAAGACGATAACCGTGTGGGTAACCGCCGTTACCCTTGTGCTTTTTATTGCGGCGGAGCTGTTTTTGCTTCTTATGCAAACCGAGCTTGAAAGCAGAAGCTTTTCCGCCTATGCGAACAGAATACACGAAAAAGCGGAGTGGACTGTTGAGGAAGAGGAGGAGCCGTTTTTCGGGCTTACCGACCTTATGCTGAGCCCGCTTTACCCCACCGTTTTTGCCGTTATCGAAAGTGACGGAAGGATGGTTCAGAGCAGCTACCCCACCTTTATTATTGACCGGTACGAAAATGAGGGCAAAGATAAGGTGTATATAGACAGCTTTCTGGTGCCGGCGGAAAAATACATAACCGCCGAAACGGAAAAAATGATAAACGATTTTGTTAAAAGCTGCAGGGGCGAGGGGCAGCTAATGGCGAAAAGCGTTTCACTTTGCGAAAGCGCTGAGGGGTATATCCCCGTTGAGGCGGAAATTTACAATCCCTTTGCCGAAATCGATACAACCATGAAAGTAAGGTTTACCGATAATACCCCGTCGCTGACGGTTAAGGAGGAAAACGGAAGCATAATAAAGCTGACGGGCTTTTTTCACCAATCACAGCGTGGGTATAAAAAATACAACGAGAAGCTTAATGCCGACCTTAAGAATCATATTGATTCATTCACAAAAACTCATAATAGTGAAACACGCTATACCGGCGGGGGAGGCTATTCCGAAAGCGGATTTACCGAAATCGAAAACCATATAAAAAACGGAAACAAGAAATACTGCGTTTATATTGAATCCGGCTGCAGTATACTTTCGGAAGCACTTAAATCGCAATCATTCAGAGGCGTGTCCTTCTATCTTTTTATGGTTTTTGCCGTCGTAGCTGCGGCGCTTGTGATTATTCTGTCAAAGGTGAGCGAAAAAAACGAACGCCTTGAAAAAAGCCGTGAGGCGTTTATTTCCGCTGCCGCCCACGAGCTGAAAACGCCGATTGCCGCAATAGCGGGCAGCTGTGAGTGTATTCTTGAAAATTCGGCACCGCAGAAAAACGAAGAATATGTTGAGCAGATTTACTCCGAATCCAAAAAAATGGGTAGAATGGTGAAAACCCTGCTTCAATACAACAAGCTGAACTCCGGCGAAAAAAGTGAGATAAAAAAAGTGCTTCTGCCCGGATTGATAAGCGAGCAGAAGCAGAAGTTTATTCCTTTGATTGAGGCGAAAAATATAACAATAACCGAAAACATCGAAAGCGGAATTGAAATTGACTGCAATGCGGTGCAGACGGGGATTGTGATTGATAACTACCTTTCAAACGCCGTTAAGTTCACGCCCGAAAACGGCGAAATCAGAATATCCGCTTTTAAAACAAGCGGTAAAACCCGCTTTGAAATTTATAACTCCGGCAGCGAAATAGCAAACGAGGATGCCCCGCATATCTGGGAGGAGCTTTACAGCGGCGACAAGGCGCGAACGGAAAACTCAACGGGTATGGGGCTTGCAATCTGCCGCCTTGTTTTTGATTTGCAGAAGTTTGAATACGGATTTAAGAATGAAAAAGGCGGAGTGACCTTCTTCTTTGAGGGCTGATTTATTCGCCAAAGCCGAGGTCGGTTCGGGCAAGCGCCGCCGCGTCCCCTGCAGTAATATCACCGGTAAGGGCAAAGGCGAAAGAAAACGGATGAAAATGAAGCTCATACTCCGGCTCCGGTTCCGGCCCGCAGGAGTGACTGCCGAGGCCGCGGACCTCACTGTCGATATAAAGCCGGGTGAAGCCGTCTTTTACCAAATCGGAGCGGTGGCGGGAGTGGTGCAGGGTATCAAACGAAAAATCGTGGGCGGAAAAACAAAATGGCACTTTGCCTATAACGGAAAGTGAAGCTCCGTTTTCCGTTGAGAGGTTTACAAAGCGTGTATCACAGCGGTTTCCCGTTTCCTGCGGGCGGTCAAACACGGTGTAGCTTTCGCTCACGGGCAGGGAATAGAGCCCCACCGGGGAGGCAAAACAGCAATCGGGATAATTCTCCCTTATCCCTCTGCCGAGCCATTGGAGGGTGTTAAAGGCTCCGTCAAGCTTAAGCTTCATGCCTATTCTGGGCACGGTGTCAAGCCGATTGCCGAACGGCTCGCCTTTTACGCTCAGGGTAATCATTCCGTCGGCATAAAAGGCGTAATCAATGGCGGCGTTTATGCCATAGGCACGGGTCTGGGGCAGGATTTTGCCTTCGGCTCTTATGCGAACGGGGTTTTTATTGCTGATAAGCTCCGTTTTTGCCGCACGGAAGTGCATGGTGTGCAAAAAGGCTTTTTCCCATTTGTTGCCCTCCATATCGGAGCTTATTCCTCTGATAAGGTCGTTATCAATCGGGGCGCGCATAAAGTTGAAATCGAGCGGGGTGTTGAAAATCACCCTGCCGTTTTTTTCATAGCGGGCAAGAAGCCCGTTTTTGATTTTCACGGCAAAGGCCGTGCCGCAAACGGTGAATTCACCGCCGGGCAGGGATTGAACGCTCATTTCACCCTCCGGCACCGTAAACGGCTTTTTTCCGCCGATGGTTCCGAGCGGATATTGACAACCCCCGAGAAGCTTTTCACCGCTTTTAACGGTGATGTTAAGATTGAGAGCGGCGCCCTCAATGCCGATGTCGGGCACGGCCGGCGGTATAATCCCGTGAACGCCGCGCGGCGGAATTACGGGCAAAGAAAGCTCTTCACTTTTTATTGTTAAGCCGTCTGCCGTTAACTCAAAGCGGCAAACCGCATTTTCAATCGGCAAAAAATCAAGGGTATTCTTTACAGCAAGCCCGCCGTCTTTTTTAATGATTCTTGCGGGTGCCAAAACCGCGCCAAGCTCATACCAGCTGTGCTTCGGCGTGCGGTCGGAGAGCAGATAGCCGTCAAGGCAGAAATTTGAGGCGTTGGAAATCTTATCATCGCCGAAGTCGCCGCCGTAAAGATAATCGTCGCTTCCGTCGGCGTTTTTGATGTGAAAGCCGTGATTTTTAAACTCCCATACAAAGCCGCCCGCGTATTTTTCGTGGGTGTCGGCAAAGCTCTGATAACCGTTAAGAAAGCCCGGGCTGTTGCCCATGGCGTGGGCGTACTCAATCTGCATATAAAGCGGCAGCCGGCGGTCAAGCTCGTTGAGCTGATTTTCAGAAAGGTAGCCCGTTCTTATAAAATGTTCGCCCTCGGGGTGGGGCTCTTCACGGGTAAGAAAGCTCCAGTCGGCATCGTGGTCGGAGATGGCAAGAATATCCGGCGCAAACCTGCGGGCAAGCTCAACGCAGTCAATGTTGTTTTCACCCTCGCCGAACTCATTGCCCATTGAGTGGATGAAAACGCAGGGCTCGTTTTTGCTTTGCTCAAGCATACGCAGGGTTCGGTCAAGAAAGGCGTTTTTCCACATCGGGTCATTTGTTAAAATGCCCATATCGCCGCATTCACAGCAGCCGTGGGTTTCAACATCCGCCTCATCCATAACATAAAGCCCAATCTCGGAGCAGAGCTCATAAAAAAGCGGATTGTTGGGGTAATGGCTGGTGCGCACGGCGTTAAGGTTGTTATCCTTTATCATTCTGAGCTCTTTTTCGATATTTTCAGCGGATATTGCCCTGCCGTTGTCACAGTCATATTCGTGGCGGTTAACGCCCTTTATGAAAACGGGTGAGCCGTTAACAAGAAAGCGCCCGTCTTTGATTTCGGAGCGGAGAAAACCGATTTTTTTGCTGTGGATTTCAATATCTTCGCCGTTGAGCTCAACGGCTATCCTGAGCTTATACAGATTCGGTTCCTCTGCGTTCCACAGGCGGGGGCACTCAACCGGAAAAACGGCGGTTATGCTTTTTTCGGTGGGAAAAACCTGCTCGGCGTCACCGATTTTTATTTTAACAAAACATCCGGGCTGAGAGGCGTATTTTAATTTAACATCAACGGTGAAGGACTTTAAATCGTTTGTTACCCGGTAATCCTCCACATAAATTTCGCCAAGCTGCAAAAGGTA
>JAZUJM010000095.1:0-5115 GCA_045642785.1 Acutalibacteraceae bacterium
GCGCAGGATTTGGGCTGCAAGCCCGTTTCGGCGTTTTTCAAGGTTGTGCTGCCCGCTATCAAGTCCGGTATCTTCACCGGCCTTATTATGGCATTCACCCTTTCGCTTGATGATTTCATCATCAGTTATTTCACCAACGGCCGCGAATTTCAGACCCTGCCCACAATCATTTACAGCATGACCAAAAAGAGGGTCACACCCGTTATCTATTCGCTTTCCACAATAGTATTCTTTGTTATTCTTATTCTGCTTGTGCTCTACAATGTGCTTCAGGCCATGAGTGAGAAAAAGCAAAAGAAGATTTCCGATTGAGAGGGAGGGCGAAAATGAAAAAAATAACATCATTATTCGTTGCCCTTTGCTTTGCTCTGCTCCCCTGCCTGCCGGCTTATGCCGCAAGCGAAAGCGAGATTGAAGCCCTCAGAGGCACAAAGCTCTATGTTTACAACTGGGGTGAATACATCAGCGACGGCGAGGATGACACCCTTGATGTCAACGCCGCGTTTGAGGAAAAATACGGCATAAAGGTTATCTACAACACCTTTGATAACAACGAAACAATGTATGCCAAGCTTGAAAACGGCGGTGTTTCCTTTGATATTGTCATTCCCTCCGATTATATGATTGAGCGAATGATAAACGAGGATATGCTTTTAAAGCTTGATTTTTCCAACATTCCGAACTACAAGTATATTGACGAGCAGTATCTTAACCTTGCCTATGACCCGGATAACGAATACTCCGTTCCCTACAACGTCGGAATGGTCGGCCTTATCTACAACAAAACAATGGTTAAGGAGCCCCCCACAAGCTGGACCGCCTTGTGGGATGAGCAGTATGCCGGGCAGATACTTATGTTCAACAACCCGCGCGATGCCTTTGCAATAGCTCAGAGCGTGCTCGGCCTTGATTACAACACCGAGTACCCCGGCGACTGGCAGGCAGCCGCCGACCAGCTTAAGCAGCAGAAAAAGGTTATTCAGTCCTATGTAAACGACGAAGTTTTTAACAAGATGGAATCGGGCGAAGCGGCACTTGCGCCCTACTACGCAGGCGACTTTCTTTCAATGCTGGATGTTAACCCGGATTTGGGCTTTGTTTACCCGGAAGAGGGCGTTAACGCCTTTGTTGACGCCATGTGTATTCCCAAATCGGCGCAGAACAAGCTTGCAGCTGAGCTTTACATCAACTTTATGCTTGAAAAGGATGTTGCGCTTGCAAATGCGGAATACATCTGCTACGCAAGTCCGAACACCCAGATTATCAACGACCCCGATTACGAATACTACGGCAACGAGATTCTTTACCCCGAAAAAACACCCAAAACCCAGATTTTCATTAACTTAAGCGACCAGTCGCTTGCGGGAATGAACACCCTGTGGGATGAGGTTAAAAATTATCAGGGTGAAAACGGGAAAGTCAAGGTCAATTCTCAATACGGAATTTATCTTCTTGTGTTTGCCGTAATCTGCGCCGTAATCATCATTTACAAGGTTTCACTTAAGAGATACCGCAACAATTATTAAAGTCAAAAGAGATGGCACCCAATGTGTCATCTCTTATTATTTATAAATTTATACCCCTAAATAATTGACAAAGCCGTGCGGAAGATGTATAATAACCGAAATAAAATCTTTAAGCAGGTGCTGAGACGCCGGCAAGGTTATAAATATTCTTTTTTAGGCGGTAACCCCGTCAGAATCAGTGTGTAGTGACCTTGCCGCAAGCAGGGTCTTTTATTATAAGGAGGAAGAAAAATGGGATATCTTATCAAAAACGCTTCCGTTTTTTGCTCGGGTGCTTTTATTTCTTCCGATATCCTTGTTGACAACGGAAGAATTATTTCCGTTGCTCCCTCAATTTCACCCGTCGGCAACACGGTTGCCGATTTCAAAGGCTGCTTTGTTTTTCCCGGCTTCGTTGATGTTCATGTTCATCTTCGGGAGCCGGGTTTTTGTTATAAAGAGACGGTAAAAACCGGCACCCTTGCCGCCGCGCACGGCGGGTACACAAGCGTTTGCTCAATGCCGAACCTTAACCCCGTGCCCGACAGCACCGCCTCCCTGCTCCCTTCGCTTGAAGCGATTGAGCGCGATGCGGTTATCAATGTTTACCCCTACGGTGCCATAACCAAATGTGAAGCCGGGGGCGAGCTTTCCGATATGGAGGATATCGCAGCAAATGTGATTGCCTTTTCGGATGACGGAAAGGGCGTGCAGAACGGCGAAATGATGAAAGAGGCCATGCTTCGCACAAAGGCTCTGGGCAAAATAATAAGCGCCCACTGTGAGGATAATTCGCTGCTTTTCGGCGGCTATATTCACAAGGGAGCCTATGCCGAAAAGCACAATCACCGCGGAATATGCTCCGAAAGCGAGTGGGGGCCGATAGCCCGCGACTTAAAGCTTGCGGAGCAAACCGGCGCGGCATATCACGTGTGCCACATTTCAACAAAAGAAAGCGTGCGGCTTATCCGTGAGGCAAAGGCAAGGGGCGTTGATGTCACCTGCGAAACCGCTCCGCATTACCTCACCCTTTGTGAGGATGATTTAAAGGAAGACGGCAGATTCAAAATGAATCCTCCCCTGCGCTCACGCGAGGATAAAGAAGCGTTGATTGAGGGTCTGCTTGACGGCACGATTGACATGATAGCCACCGACCACGCACCCCACAGCGCGGAGGAAAAATCAAAGGGCCTTGAAAAAAGCGCCATGGGCATAACCGGGCTTGAATGTGCCTTCCCCGTGCTTTATACCCGCCTTGTTAAACCCGGCATAATCCCCCTTGAAAGAATTGTTGAGCTTATGACCGCCGCACCCGGAAAGCGGTTCGGAATCGGCGGCGAAATAAAGCCCGGCAGCGCGGCTGATTTAACCGTGTTTGATTTTAGCGGCGAATTTGTTATTCACGGCGAAGACTTTCTTTCAAAGGGAAAATGCACCCCGTTTGAAGGTGAAAAGGTTTTCGGCAAATGTCTGCTCACGCTCTGCGGCGGCAGAGAAGTTTATAAATCGGTTTAATATTAAATTCACATATAATCAGGAGGAAAAAAGAAATGGCAAAGAGAACAGATATCAAAAAAGTCCTCATCATCGGCTCAGGCCCCATTGTTATCGGTCAGGCGGCGGAATTTGATTACGCCGGCACCCAGGCCTGCCTTGCTCTTAAGGAGGAGGGCTATGAGGTTATCCTCTGCAACTCCAACCCCGCAACAATTATGACCGACACCTCCATTGCCGACAAGGTTTACATGGAGCCCCTCACCCTTCAATACATCGCCAAAATTCTTCGCTATGAGCGCCCGGATGCCATTGTGCCCGGCATAGGCGGCCAGACCGGCCTTAACCTTGCCATCCAGCTGGAGAAAAAGGGAGTTCTTAAGGAGTGCGGCGTTGAACTGCTCGGCACAAGCAGCAAGAGCATTGAGCGCGCGGAAGACAGAGAGCTCTTTAAGGAGATGTGCGAATCCATAGGTGAACCCGTTATCCCCTCCGAGATAACCTACTCACTTGAAGAGGCCAAGGAAGCGGCAAAGCGCATAGGTTACCCCGTTGTGCTTCGCCCCGCGTTCACCCTCGGCGGCACCGGCGGCGGCTTTGCCAACAATGAGGAAGAGCTTGTAGAAATCGGCGTTAACGGTTTCCGTCTTTCCCCGGTGCATCAGGTTCTTGTTGAAAAGAGCGTTAAGGGCTACAAGGAAATTGAATTTGAGGTTATGCGCGATTCAAACGACAAGGCCATAACCATCTGCGGCATGGAAAACATCGACCCCGTCGGCGTTCATACCGGTGACTCGGTTGTTGTTGCCCCCATCCTTTCACTCAACGACCACGACCTTAAAATGCTTAATGACAGCGCAATCAAAATCATCCGTGAGCTTAAGATTGAGGGCGGCTGCAATGTTCAGTTTGCTCTTGACCCGAATTCAAGCAAATATTACCTTATTGAGGTTAACCCCCGCGTTTCCCGCTCCTCCGCCCTTGCTTCCAAGGCGAGCGGCTACCCGATAGCGAGAGTTACCGCCAAAATAGCACTCGGCATGGCACTTGAGGATATCCCCGTTGCAGGCGCAACCGCCGCAAAGGAGCCCTCACTTGACTATGTTGTTGCAAAGTTCCCCCGCTTCCCGTTTGATAAATTCGCCTCCGCTTCCAACACGCTCGGCACTCAGATGAAGGCCACCGGCGAGGTTATGGGCATAGGCATAAGCCTTGTTGAATGTCTGCTTAAATCGGTGCGCTCACTTGAAATCGGCGCCGACCATCTGTGGCTTGCCAAGTTTGACGGTATGAGCACCGAGGAGCTTTACAACTATGTTGCCGAGTTTAAGTCGGACAACATCTTCGCCATAACCGAGCTCTTAAGGCGCGGAGAATCAATCGAAAAGATTCACGAGGTTACAATGGTAACCGAGCTCTTCCTTGAAGCTTTCAAGAAGATAGTTGATACCGAAAATGCTCTTAAATCCAAAAAGGGCGATTTAAAGGCACTCAAAGAGGCAAAGGAGCTCGGCTTCTCCGACCGCTTCATTGCAAAGCTCTGGGGTGAAAAGGAGCTTGATATTTTCAACCTCAGAAAGCAGGAAAATATGTTCCCCGTTTTCCGTATGGTTGACACCCTCCACAGCGGAGCCTACATCCCCTACCTTTACTCCACCCACAGCATGGATGATAACCAGTCCATTCTTACCGATAAGAAAAAGATTGTTGTTCTCGGCGCCGGTCCCATCCGCATAGGTCAGGGCGTTGAATTTGACTATTCCACCGTTCACGCGGTGCAGACCATCAAGCGCAACGGCTACGAGGCAATTATCATAAATAACAACCCCGAAACCGTTTCCACCGATTACACCACGGCAGACAAGCTCTATTTTGAGCCCCTCACCCCCGAGGATGTTATGGCGATTGTTGATTTTGAAAAGCCGGAGGGCGTTATAGCTTCCCTCGGCGGACAGACGGCGATCAATCTTGCTCAGCCCCTTATGGACAGAGGCGTTAAAATCGTCGGCACGGACTGCGAAGCTATTGAAAAGGCTGAAAACAGAGATGCATTTGAGAAGATTCTCAAAGAGCTCAACATTCCCCAGCCCAAGGGTCAAGTCGGATCGTAGCCATG
>JAZUJM010000096.1:0-17643 GCA_045642785.1 Acutalibacteraceae bacterium
AATATCACAGCCGTTGCAGGCTCCCGCATTAAAATGAATTATCCACGGGGATTTTTTTGCTCCCCATTCCATTGTTTTTTTAATTATGCTCATTCCGCTCACCGCCTTAAAACAATAACGATAATGTAAACGCCCGCAAGAAGGTAAAGTATCGGCATTGCCGAAATCTCGCGCGGCGCGGTAGCGGCAACCATGGTGAGCACGTGCATAACGGTAAAAATAAACGCAAAGGTGAAAAATTGGGTGTAATCGGGGTTAACATACTCCGCAAAACCCTTTTGCCCGCAGGCATATGATTCAAGAGAATGCTCGGGTGTTACCGCCTTTGCCGAAAGGCGCGATAAAATAAGCGAAAAGATGGTGATAACGGCGACGGTAAGGAAAAACACCACGGGCGGCGAATATACGAGCTGTTTTAATTCCATATTTTCACCTTAACCTTTCAGGTTGCGGATGTTGCGAACATCAAGTGAGCCGTATTTTCTGTAAAGCCCGACGGCAACACCGAACGCAACAAGGGTAACAACAACTTCAATAACAATAATCGTGATAATAAAAGACTGCGAAAGTGCCATATTGCCGTTAAGATAACCGGCAAGGGTAAAGAAAAGCGTTACCGCCTTCATCGAAAGCTCCATGCCGATAATGATTTTGAGCATATGGTAGGTTCTGAAAAGGCACCAGCACCCCGCAAGAATGCAGAGAAGCCCTGTAAGAAGAATGAAGAACTGAATGTTCACATTTTTCTCCTCCCCTCTTTTACGAGAACGGAAATTGAAATTCCGCCCGTGAGCATAATTACAATTTGACCCCAGATGTCAGCCGTTCTCTGCTGCCAGAATACCTCGCGGAAATCATCGGCGGTTTTCTGTGCCGCAGGCAGAGAAAAGCCGAATTTTGCCGCGCCGAACATCAGCGCCGCGCCCGCCGCAATAAGAATCACGGGCAGCAAATCCATTCTTTTGTGGTCGCGGAATTCCTTGCGAACGGTATCCTTTGCGGCGTTTGAAAGGCTTACGCCCGAAACAAAAATAACGGTTATAAGCCCGGAGCAGACCGAAACCTCAAACACGGCGGCAAACGGTGCACCCATAATGTACATTATAAGCCCGAGCGCCGCGCTCGCCACCGCAAGGCAGATGGCGTCTTTTATTATGCTTCTGAGCATTACGGCAAGCACTCCGCAAACAAGCATGACTCCGAGGCAAACGCATATGAGTATTGTATCCATTTTTTATCGTTTTGCTCCTTTCGTCACATAATATATCCTGCATTCTGAAGAAAAGCCAGCAGGAACGGGAATGCAAGCCCCACGCCGATTGTGGCGGCGGTGAGAAGAATTTCAACAAGCTTAACGGTGCCGCCGATTTCCTCAACCCCGTCAAGCTGAACGGGGGTTTTGCCGAAGAAAACATTCTTTTGCAGGCGGAGGAAATAAACAGAGGTAAAGATGCTTGCAATAAGTGCCGCAGCAGCCGCAGGCTCATTGCCGCACTGCCAAAGGGCAAGGATTATCAGCAGTTTGCTCCAGAAGCCCGACATCGGGGGTATTCCGGCGGTTGAAAGGAAGGCGATAACCGAGGAAAACGAAGTGACGGGCATTTTCTTTTCAAGGCCGCCCATCTCTTTAATATCAAGGGTTCCGGTTTGCTCGTGAAGAGCGGCGGCGTTGGTGAACAGCGTTGATTTAAACAGCGCGTGGCTGAGTATGTGGGCAAGCGCACCGATAAGGCCGAGCACCGTGTTGGTGCTGAGGGCAAGAATGATGTAGCCCATCTGGCTTACGCTTGAATAAGCGCATATTCTTTTGAAATGGTCCTGCCTTGAAGCAAGCAGCGCACCGTATACAATCGAGATGATGCCGATAACGCCGAATATAAGGCGAACAACATTGAGCCTGCCGAAAATCTGCCACACAACAACAAGGCCGTAGATACCGGCAATTTTGATTACTATACCGGAAAGCAGAACGGAAACAGCCGTGTCGGCACTTTGGTGGGCATCCGGCAGCCAGGAGTGAAACGGCACCGCACCCGCCTTAACGCAAAAGCCGCTGATAATAAGAATGATTGCCGCATATGTGAGCGCCTTTTCGGTGTTGCTGTTAAGGTTAAAGGTGTGAATGAGAATATCGGTATAACCGAGGCTGCCCGTCTGCATAAACAAAAACGAAAGGCCGGTAAGCAGAAGCATAACGCCGACAGAGGACAGCACAAGGTATTTGAACGAACCCTCAAGCCCGGTTCTTGAACGGAACATCGCAATAAGAACGAAGCTTGAAATGCCCACTATTTCAAGAAAAACATAGAGCGTGAAAAGGTCGGTTGTGAGCAGCATACCGTTCATACCGAACAGCAGGCTCATAAGAAGATTAAGGTAGGCGCGTTTTTTTGTTGTTATTGTTTTCTTTGCTATCATTACCGAAACAAAAACAACTACGGCAATGCAGAGCATAAGGAAGAAGGTCATCCTTCTTGCGGAGAAATTGTCGCCCGCATTTTTGCCGGAAACAAAAACATTGAAATCAAAGCGGGTTTGCCGCGACTGCCAAAGAATGATTCCGCCCGCGGCGGCTCCGACACCCTGCAAAACGGCAACTGCAAGGCCAATCGGGAAAAACAGGCGGTGAGCAGTTCTGCGCGGAAAAAGATTGATTATGAAAATCACCGCAAGGGGGAGCAGAAACAGCCCCTGGGCAACGGTGTTAAGCGCAAAGGTCATTATTCTCCCCTCCTCAGTGATAAAGTACAAACAGAATGAACATCACGGCAACCGCCGCAACGCCTATCCCGACACCGGCGATATAGCGTGAAAGCGAACCGTTGTCGGCACGGTGAAGCAGATTGCCCGCCCCGGTAACAAGCCCGGGGACCGCCTTATCATAAACAAACGAAACAAAGGCTTCAATCTTCATACAAACAAAGGCAAAGCCGTTCATAACAGCGGTGAGCCAGTTATAGGGGTCAAACACACCCTTTTCGGCAAGGGCGTAAATGCTCTTAAGCCCCGGAGCATAGTGGATGTGGTCGGCGGCATTTATGGGCTTGCCCGTTTTTTTGCAGCCGTAGGCGTGGTCTGCAAGCGCAAGCAGAAGCACGCACACCGAAACGGCAACAAGCACTATTGAAGACGGGAAACCGCCGAGCTTTTCGCGGGCATTTGCGGCAGCCCTGAACCAGCCGTCAACCGGGATTGTGTTGAAGATTCCGAAGAAAACGCACAGCACCGCCATAATGCAGGCGGGGAGCTTTAAAAGAAGGCCCTTTTCATCAACATCATCAACACCGTCCGGCAAGGTAAGCTTGCCGCTGAATGCCGCCCTGCCCATTTTAAGGAAGGAAACGGCAGTCATAAACGCGCCGAGAAGCGCTGCCGCATAGAACACATAGCTTAACGCTCCGCATTCACTTTCAAGCGCGGCATCAAATATGAGCTCCTTTGAGAAAAAGCCGTTAAACGGCGGCACGCCGGCAATGGACAAGCCGCAAACGGTGAAGCACACCATTGTAACGGGCATTTTTTTGCCGAGGCCGGAGAATTTTCTTAAATCTGTGGTGCCGATTTTCTGCTCAATGATACCGGCAACCATAAACAGGGCACTCTTGTAGATAACGTTGTTGAGCATATGGCTCATTCCGCCCGCTATACCAACGGGTGTCGCGGAGCCTATGCCGAGAATCATATAGCCCACCTGACTTATGGCGTGATAGGAAAGGAGCTTTTTCATATCCTTCTGAACAAGCGCCATTGCCACGGCGAAAACAAGCGTAACGGCGCCCACGGTCATAACGGCTATTGCCGGGGCGGAACCGGGTGAAACGGCATAGAGCGAGGTTATAACCCTTACCGCAAAGTAAAGGCCCACAAGCTTTTCCATGGCGCCGGGGAAAAATGCCATAAACGGCAGCTTTGAATCGTTTGCCGCGGAGGGAATCCAGCTGTGGAACGGCATTGCGCCCGCCTTGCCGAGCGAACCCGCCATAACGCAGACGAAACCGAGAATACCGAGCCCCGAAACGGGAATGCCGCGGATTTCGCTGATTCTGAATGTGCCCGCAAGCTTTGCGGTAATAATAAGGCCGAGCATAAGAAGCAAATCGGCAAAGCCCGAAAGGGTGAGAGCCTTGACGGCGGTTTTGTAATTTGCCGTGTTTTCAATCATAAGCAGGGCAAACAGAGTACAGAGAAGCCCCTCCCAGAAGAAAAGCATTATGCCGAGTGAATTGCTCAGAAACGCCCCGTTTATCATTGCAAGGCTTATGAAAATAAGGCTCATAAATGAGCGGGCGTATTTTTTGCCGTTGAGCCATGCGGTGCAGTAAAGGGTTATCACCGCAAAGGCACAAGCCGCAAGGAAAATAAACAGCGAGGAATATTCCGTGGCGGCAAGCTCAAAGCTGAGTGAAAAGCCGCCCATAAATCCTGCTGTGCGGATTGCGGTTTTGCCGATAAAAAGGGGAACGCACACAAGAAGATTGAGCACCGAGCCGATAACCGTGAAAGCGGTTCTCAATTTATCGTTTTTGCCCGCTGCCGCGGATATCGCGGCAAAAACGGCGGGAATTATTATGGGCAAAAGAAGATATCCGCCGCCTATTGATTCAATAATTGAGTTCAACTTTTATCACCTCCGGGCAAGTTCCGCAAGCTGTGTCGGGAAGAAAATCGCAAGCCCGAGCACAAGTGAAAGCACGCCGAGCACAAGAACGCAGTTGACCATAACGGAGCTGCCCTCCTTTGCCTGCGGCATTTTCTGCTCACCGAGGAACACAATCGCAAACAGTCTGACAAGATACATAACGGTCATAACGGCGCCTGCAATAAAGAGTACGGCAATTACCGGGTGCTCTGCCGTTACGGCTGCATCAATAACCATATATTTTGCAAAGAAGCCCGAAAACGGAGGAATACCCATAACCGAAAGGGCGCACAGAATATAAGCAGCGGCGGTTTTGGGCATTGTTTTGATAAGACCGCCGAGCTTTGTCATATCCTTTGTGCCGCAGTTGTGCTCAACTATTCCGCAGCACAGGAAAAGGCCGCCCTTTGCAACCGAATGGGCAAGGATATAAAGCAGGCCGCCCACAAGGCCGACCTCGGTGCCGCTTGAAAGGCCGAGCAGAATAAATGCAAGCTGGCTAATTGTGGAATAGGCCACAACACGCTTGATATCCATTTGCTTAAGTGCCGCGCCCGCGCTGATAAGTGCGCTCACCGCCGCAATGGCGGGAACCCACACGGTGAAAGCTTCATTTACCGTAAAGGTTTCAACAAACAGCCTTGCATAGGCGTAAACGCCGATTTTAACAAGCACCGCCGCATGAAGCAGAGAGGTGACGGGAGAGGGCGCAACGCCCGCATCCGGCAGCCAGCTGTGAAGCGGGAAGGTGGCGGATTTTGAAAGGATGCCGAAAAGGATGCACCACACGCACCAGTCGGGCACACTGCTGCCGTTAAGCTCCGAAAGGCAGAAGGTGCCGTATTCGCCCCATATGCCCACAAAGCCGATAAGCATAATCAGAGCGCCGAGAACGGTGACAATAAATGCCTTATTGGCTCGTTTTATTGTAATCTCCTCACGGTAAAAACCGATAAGCCTCCAGCAGCAAAGGGATGAAAGCTCCCAGAAAAGATAAATGAAAATCAGATTATCGGAATAAACAAGTCCCATCATGGCACCTATGAAGAAAGTGACCATCATATAATATTCGTTCTGATTGTCATATTCCTCAATGTAGCCGTAGGAGTAAATCACGATAATCGAGCTCACAAGTGAGGCGGTCAGCGCCATAAACACGGCAAGGGCATCCGCTTTAAAGCCGAAGCTAAGGCCCAGCGGCAATGAAAAATCGCCGAAGCTTAAGGGCTCACCCTTGAGCACCCCGCCGAGGGCGGCAAGCGCGCACACAAATGAGAACGCCACAAACGCAAGCGAACAGGCGTTTCTCAGCTTTTCGCTTCTTTTGCCGAGCAGAGGCATAAGGAACGCACCGAGCAGCGGAACCCCGATGCCCGCCGGAAGAATTAAACCGTTCATAATCATTACCTGCCTGAATCGCGCTTTATAAACGCGCGTAATAATGTATTCTTTAAATAACACATATTTTAGCACTATGGTTATTAAAATCAATAGTCATATTGAACGAAAAACGGCGTTATTTTCGTTAAACTTTTAAGACAGCCTTACCCGGTCAACCGTATAACAAAAAAGCCGCCGTCTTTTCAGACAGCAGCCGTAATTCCGTTATTTCAGCAGATACGGGGAAGTATCTCCCCGGCGGGAAGGGTTATCCTGCGCCTTACGCCGAGCTCGGTCTGCCGCCAGACCTTACCCGTTCCCTCGCTGACCCTGCCGATAACGCAGGCATTTTCGCCATAGGGGTGCTTTTTAAGCGCGGAAAGTGCCTTTTCGGCATCCTCTGCCTTTACGCTTGCAATAAATGCTCCCTCATCGGCAACAAAAAGCGGGTCAATCCCGAGCAGGGCGCAAACATCCGCCGTAATCCCGCTCACCGGCAGTTCGGAGTTCAGCTCAATGTCAATTTGCCTGCCGCGGCACCACTCGCAGGCAACAGCCGCCGCGCCTCCCCTTGTCGGGTCGCGCATGGCGTGAACCTCCGCTCCGCTTTCGAGCAATGCGGCAACAGCGCCGTTTATCGGCCTTACATCACTTTTAGGCGCGGGCGAAAAGCTCATGCCCGCCCTTGCGGTCATAACCGCCGTGCCGTGCTCACCCAGAAAAGATGAAGCAATTACAACATCACCTGGGCACGGCTGCTGAGTAACCGGAGGCTTTTCGGGGCTGAAAAAGCCCACACCCGCGGTGTTGATATATATTCCGTCAGCCTTGCCGCTTTCGACCACTTTTGTGTCGCCGGTAACGATTTTTACCCCCGCTTCTTTTGCCGCCGCGGCAATCGAAGCTGTTATTTTTTTAAGCTTTTCTGTTTCAAAACCCGCTTCTATTATCATACCGACCGTCAGGTATGCGGGCACGGCACCCGAAACCGAAAGGTCATTGACCGTGCCGCAAACCGAAAGCCTGCCGATATCTCCGCCCGGGAAAAACAAAGGCGAAATAACAAAGCTGTCGGTGGTTACGGCTATTTTGCCGGCACCGGGGCAAACGGCGGAATCGTTCAGCTGCCCGAGCGTTTCATTGCCATAGGCGGGAACAAAAACATCCTCCACAAGCTCGCGGTATAGCTCGCCGCCCGCGCCGTGGGCAAGGGTTATTTTATCGGTCATTTTTTCTCAGTCCAATCTGTATTTATATGCGGCGGCACAGCTCCCCTCGGAGGATACCATACACGGCCCCACGGGATTTATCGGTGTGCATTTTGTGCCGAAGTTTTTACAGCTTTCCGGCTCAGCCTTGCCCCTCAGCACCCTGCCGCAGATACATTCGGCGGCGGGTATCGGAACGAATTCCGGCACTTCAAAGCGAAGCGAAGCGTCAAATTCACGGTATTTTTCGCGGATTTTCATTCCGGAGCCTTCAATTTTGCCAAGCCCGCGCCAAAGGGAATCGCAGGGTTCAAAAACCGAATCCGTGAGCTTCTTTGCGGCCTCGTTTCCGTTTTCGCTCACCACCCCGGGGTACATATTTTCGCACTCCGCCCTGTCCTCTTTGAGCATGGCAAGCAGCCGCAGCACGGCGGCAAGAATACCGTTTAATTCAAAGCCGGAACAGCAGGCTGGAATGTTGAATTGTTGCGGCACAAAATCAAAGGCTTTTCTGCCCGTTACGGCGGCAACATGGCCGGGGCAGATAAGCCCGTCAATGCCGTTTGAGCCGCCGAGGATGAGCGATATTGCCGCGGGCATTGTTTTGTGGGCACAAAGTACGCTTAAATTTTTGATTGTTCTTTCGTCTGCCGCCTCAATAAGCGCCGCCGTGTGCGGAGTGGTGGTTTCAAACCCCACGCCGAAAAACACAACCTGCTTTGACGGCTCATTCTCGGCAATGCTAAGTGCGTCAAGCGGAGAAAGCACGGTTCTTATATCCCTGCCGCTGCCCTTAAGCTCCGAAAGGCTGCCCGAAGAGCACGGCACTTTCATCATATCGCCGTAACAACAAAGCACCGTATTTTTTGTTTTTGCCATTGAGGCCGCGGCAAAAACATCGCGCTCGTGGGTTACGCACACCGGGCACCCCGGCCCCGAAACAAGGTGAATATTTGCGGGCAGAGCCTCACGGATTCCGAGCCGCCTTATCTCGTGAGTATGTGTGCCGCAAACCTCCATAAGCTTTGTTTCCGGCAGGTTTGAGGCAATGTTTTCAATGGCTTTTAAAAGCCTTGTTGCATCGTTCTTCATAGTGCTCACTCCGGCAGTCCGTCAATGAAGCTGCGCAGCTCATCGGCGGCTTTTTCATCCAATAATTGGATAACAAATCCCGCATGGACTATCGCCGTGTCGCCGACCTTCGCCTGCGGCACCACGCGCAGACTTGCCTCGGCCCTGACAGAGCCGTAATCCACCGTGGCTGTTCCGTTTTCTATTTTTATTATTTTTCCGGGAATGGCAAGGCACATTTTTATTCCTCCGTTTTATGAGCCGAAACGGCGCAGGCCACAGCCGCCTGACCGAGTGAGATTCCGCCGTCATTGCAGGGAACAAGGCGGTTAACATAAACCTGCACTCCCCTGCTTTCAAGCCCGGATTCCGCCGTGCGCGAAAGATATTCATTCTGAAAGCAGCCGCCCGACAGCGCCGCGCCGCCTATATCAAAGCGTTTTTTCATTAAATCGGTAAAATCCGTTATCAGACGGGTTACTGCACGGTGAAAGTGTGCCGCCACCGTGTCCGCTCCTGCTCCGTTCGTAATATCGCCGACGGCGCTTTTAACAAGCCCCCGCCAGTCAAAAACATACATCCCGTTTTCTTCGGTTATTTGGAATTCATAGGAGCCCTCAGCCGCTTCGTCAACGGCCTGCTCAAGCTTTTCCGCACCCTGCCCCTCATAGGCCGCCGCTGAGCAAAGCCCCGCTATTGCGGCAATTCCGTCAAAGAGCCTGCCCATTGAGGAGGTGAGCGGAGAATTAATATTTGCCTTTGCCGCGGCAAGCACCGGTTCGCAAAGCTTTGCTTTTTCGCCGAGCACGGCAAAGCCCGCTTCCGGGCAGGCTGCCGATATCAGCGCCGCGGCGGTGCGCCACGGCTCCTTAACCGCCGCTTCTCCGCCGGGCAGCGGAAAACAGCGCAGGTGTGCAATTCTTTTGCTTTTTTCGATTCCGCCCAGAAAAACTTCGCCGCCCCAGACGGTTCCGTCATCGCCGAACCCGGTTCCGTCAAACACAAAGCCGAGGATATTATCGGTGCAGACAAGGTTTTCGGCAAGCACCGAGGCAAAATGCGCCCGGTGGTGCTGAACGCTTATCACTCTGCCGCCGGTTTCACCGGCACGGCGTGAGGAATAATAATCCGGGTGAAGGTCACGAACGGCAATACCCGGCTCACAGCCGAAAAGCGATAAAAACGAGGCAATTTCATTCTCATAGCTTTCGGCGGTTTTTTCATCGTCAAGGTCGCCGATATGGCTGCTCGGGAAGGCGCTGTTCCCTTTAACAATGCAGAATGTATTCTTCTGCTGAGCACCGAAGGCAAGCACCTGCTCGCCGCAGGGGTTCGGAATCTCCACGGGTTCGGGAGCAAAGCCCCTTGCCCTTCTGATAAATCTTGCGCCGCCGTTTATCACCCGGCAAACGCTGTCATCAACCCGCCTGAAAATTCTTCTGTTGTGAGTCAGCAAGCCGTCGGCAAGGGTGCCGAGGAGCCTTTCACCCGAAATGTCATCAAACGCCATGGGCAAATCGGAAACATTGCCGCTTGTCATAACAAGCAGGTCAAAATCCCTCATAATAATGCAATGAAGCGGCGTGTAGGCAAGCATGACCCCGAGCGTTTTATTGCCCGGCGCAACACCGGGCGCAAGCGGGGTGCCCGGCCTTTTTTTCAGTATTACTATCGGTTTTTCCGGGGATGTTAAAAGTCTTTCCTCTTCGCCGGAAACAAAACAGTATTTTTTAACCGTTTCAATATTCCCCGCCATAACGGCAAAGGGCTTTTGAAATCTCAGTTTTCGCTCCCTCAGAACCGAAACGGCTTTTTCATTCAAAGCATCGCAGGCAAGGTGAAAACCGCCGAGGCCTTTGACGGCAACAATACCGCCCCTTTTTATTTCACTTCTGAACGCCTCAAACGGCTCGTCTTCCGTTTCGCCGCGGGAGTTTATATATCTCACCGACGGGCCGCAGTCGGGGCAGGCAACGGGCTGGGCGTGAAATCTTCTGTCACCTGTATCTTCATATTCCTTGCGGCAATTATCGCACATTTCAAAGCTTTTCATCGTGGTTTTTGCGCGGTCATAGGGAACGGCCTCGATAATCGAAAACCGTGGTCCGCAATCGGTGCAGTTGGTGAACGCATAGCCGAAACGGCGGTCAGCGCTGTTTTCAATATCTTTTTTGCAGTTTTCGCATATTCCCATATCCGGCGAAACAAAGGTATCCGCCGCACCGGGAACGCTCGGATTAATCGTAAACCCAACGGCTGAAAAAGCCGAAATCGGTGTTATCTCAACGCTTTTAACCCTTGAAAGCACGGGCGGAGCGTTCTTTATTCTGAAGATAAATTCCTCCGCCTTTTCATCCTCTCCGCAAAGCCTTACAAGCACCCCGCTCGGAGTGTTTTCGGCAAAGCCGCAAA
This sequence comes from Acutalibacteraceae bacterium, assembly GCA_045642785.1. Lineage (GTDB taxonomy): Bacteria > Bacillota > Clostridia > Oscillospirales > Acutalibacteraceae > CAG-177. The sequence goes on from JAZUJM010000096.1 coordinate 10,711, forward strand.
GGCCGAGCTCGTCGGCATTCTTTTTAAGGAAAGGCCGGAATCCGACCCCCTGCACTATTCCGTTTATTTTCAGCTCCGCCGCCCTCATTTGCGCTCCTCCCCGGGCATAAGAGCCTCCACCGATTTAACAAAAACATCCTCACCGCCAACAACATCAAAGCCGCCGAAGCCGCATTTCGGGCAGCGGCAGGGGAAAGACGGCGGCGAATAACGCTCACCGCATGAGCGGCAGGCAAGCACCGCCGGGCAAAGCTCCTGAATGAGCCCGGCTCCCTCCAAAGGGGTTCCTGCGGAAAAAGCACAAAATGCAGTTTCAAGCGCACCGGGAACAACACCCGCAAGCTCACCCACCGAAACGCAAACGGATTTCACTTTTAATTCGCCGTGATTTTTTATTGCGTCAAGCGAAATTTTAACAAGCCTTTCGGCAAGCGCTGCTTCGTGCACTTTCTTCCTCCCCCTTTCTTTATTTCAAGGCTATAATTTTACCACTTATTACGAATAAGTCAACAATTTAATATTGACAAAGAAACAACGGAAATGTATCATTTACAGTCAGCGGATTTAAGAAGGTGTTTAAATGAAAAACATAAAGGAACTTGCAAAGCAGAAATCCCGCTCGGCGGCAAAATATGCTTCAACCTTTGCTAAATGGATATTTTTAGCTCTTGTTACGGGCATTTCCGGCGGACTTGTGGGCACGGCATTTCACAAAAGCGTTGAGCTTGCAACCGAGCTGCGCGAGGCGCACTCGTTCATTGTTTATTTTCTGCCCCTCGGCGGCCTTGTGATAACCGCACTTTACAAGCTTTTCAAAATGCAGAATACCGGCACGAATCAGATTATTTCCTCGGTTCGCTCAACCGATAAAGTGCCCGTTATGCTTGCCCCGCTCATTTTCGTGAGCACGGTTATAACTCACCTCGGCGGCGGCTCGGCAGGTCGCGAGGGTGCGGCGCTTCAGCTCGGCGGCACAATAGGCTGGCACCTCGGGAAGCTGTTCCGTCTGACTGAAAAAGACAGGCACTTAATCACCATGTGCGGTATGAGCGCGGTTTTCTCGGCTTTGTTCGGCACACCGCTCACCGCCGCTCTGTTTGCCATGGGCGTTGTGAGCATAGGAATAATGCACTATTCCGGCCTTGTGCCCTGCATTGTTTCCTCCCTTGCCGCATTTTTCATTGCCGGATTATTCGGCGTTGAACCGGTTCGCTACACCGTTGCGGTGCCGGAGCTTTCAATAAAAATTATTCTTCAATCGGCAGTTATCGGCCTTGCAGCGGCGGCGGCAAGCATTGTTTTTTGCCTGCTTATGCACAAGGGCGAAAAGCTTATTGAAAAGCTTATCAAAAATGACTACATAAGAGCCTTTGCGGGCGGCGCGGCGGTTATCCTGCTCGGCCTTGCACTTCGCACCACCGATTATTTCGGTGCAGGCACCGGCATAATCGAAAAGGCGATAGAATCCGGCGAAGCACGCCCCGAAGCGTTTATTCTTAAAATGATTTTCACTGCCGTCACCATCGGGTGCGGCTACAAGGGCGGCGAAATTGTGCCCACCTTTTATATCGGTTCCACCCTCGGCTGTACTGTTGCCGGTCTTATCGGCCTTGACCCCGGCTTCGGCGCTTCAATAGGGCTTGCGGCGATGTTCTGCGGCGTTGTCAACTGCCCCATTGCCTCCATTATTCTTTCGGTTGAGCTGTTCTCAACCGGCAGCATCATCCCCTATGCCGTTGCCTGCGCGGTGAGCTATATGCTCAGCGGTTATTACGGTCTTTACAACACTCAGAAAATAATGTACTCAAAGCTCACCGCAGAATACATAAATATAACCGCCAAATAAGATAGATTGGCGCTGTTATGTTCAATTTGTTCCGAATTTGTTAAACCGCACTTGCCTTTTTGAAAAAAGTGTGCTTTAATACTTTATGTATTTTTATAATACCAAATTAAGAAAGGATGTTTCAAATTGAAAAAGGCAAATCTCAGAGTTCTCTCGGTTTTCCTTATCCTCGCGCTTCTCTGCTCCACTCTCGGTTTTGTTTCCATTGCCGAAGAGCCCGCAACGCAGACCGTAACCCAGGTTACTGAAGAAGAAGTTACCGAAAACGGGCTGTTCAGCTACCTTACCGACCCGGATTGCAACCCCGATGAAATCAGCAACGCCGTTGTTATCCCCGGTCTGTTCCAGTCCAATGTAAAACTTTATGACGAAAACGGCAATGTTGCCAAGAATTCGGCAGGCGAAGAATACGAAGGTCCCTTCTTCCTTGAATCCGTGGGCGACATCGTAAAGCTTGCGCTCAAAAAAGCTCTTGTTCCCCTGCTTCTTACCCTTGTTTTCCAGCACGACCCCGCCGGCTGGCTTTCCGACTCGGTAGCCGATGTTCTCGGTGAGGTTCTTGCCGAAAGAGTAAAGTGCGACAAAAACGGTGATTTCGTTTACAATGTAAAGGCAGACAGCTATCCCGATTCAGTTGCCACTCTTTCCCAGGAAGATAAAGATTACATCTACGACCAGATTCCCCTTAACGACTATGCCGAAATAGTCGGTGAAGAGCACCTCTTCTTCTATTCATACGCTTCCTTCGGCAACCTTAACGACATTGTTGACGAGCTCTATGCTCTTATCCTCAAGGCTGCCAGCACCTCCCCCACAGGCAAAGTCAACATCGTTCCCATCAGCCAGGGCGGCTCACTTGCAAACGACCTTCTTGACCGCCACGCCGATGTAGGCCAGTATCTTGACAGAATCGTTTACATCATCCCCGCTCTTGACGGTTCCACCCTTCTCGGTGAAATCTTTGATAAGGGTCTTATTGATGATGACGAATCCCTTTACAGAGAAATGCTCCCCATCCTCATTAATGATGATGACACACCCTGGCTCGGCAACCTTATCACCGTCATTCTCAGAATCCTCCCCAACAAGACCGTCAACGATATTCTTGACAAGGCTGTTGACACCCTCATCGAGGATTATCTCGGCAATTCCACCTGCATGTGGGGCCTTGTTCCTCAGGCAAACTACCCCCACGCCGCCGAGAAATATCTCTCCGATGAAGATGATGCCGTTATCAAGGCTCAGACTGACCGCTTCTATCAGGCTCAGATAGACTCCGACAAGAACATCAAATACCAGATGGACACCTACGGTGTAAAGGTTTTCGATATTGTTGATTACAACTGCGCTCTTTACCCCATCTGCGATTCCTGGGATTCCCTCAACGCCGACGGAATCATTCAGATTGATTCCACATCAATGGGTGCCACCTCGGTTGCCGTTGATGTTCAGCTCCCCGCCGATTACACTCCCGTTGCAGGCGGCAAATATGTTGACCCCTACAACCTTGTTGATGCCGGCACCGGCCTTATCCCCGACCAGACCTTCTATTTCCACAATCAGAACCACGAGCGCACCGGCAGAAACGATGTTATCATGAAGCTTGCAATCTGCCTGCTTACAGATAACAATTTCACAAGCGTTGAATCCTATCCCGAATCCTTCCCCCAGTTCAACGAGGGCAGAAACTCCGGCAGCATTGAAGGCGCAATCGCTGGCGCAAAGAAAATGCTTGAATCCGGCACCCTTTCCGCAGCTGATGAGGCCACTCTTAAGGCCGCTCTTAAGGCTGCAGAAGATCAGCTTGCCACAACAGTTGTTGACCCCGTTAAGTTTGAGCAGGCAAACACCGACCTTCGCGCCGCAATGAATACCATTAACGGCGTTTCCACCGAGCCCACCACCGGCGACAAGATAGGCGATGCCGCCAACAAGGGTGCCGCAACCATCATCGAGCTCTTCAGCAAGATTCTTTTCTCCGCCTTCGGCGGTAAGGGCTTCGGCGATGTGGTTCGCGAAGTAATCGCAAATTTCTGATAATAAAACATTTAAGCGGTTCTGTCATTAGACAGAACCGCTTTTTTTATGTGCTTATTATTTCTTTTCGCCTTCAAGGCTTTTTATGAACCTTGCAAGCTTTGATTTTTCCATTGAAAGATAAACGGTTTTAACGGGGGGAAGCACGGTGAAAAGCCCCATTGCAAAGGTGAACAGTCCGCTCGGGCAAACCTCTTTTTTGCCCGCCTCAATTCCCTGCACCATTTTTCTTGCCACAATATCGGGCTTCTGAACCGGGAAGGGCTTTTCAAACTCATGCGGATTTGCCGCCTTAAAAAAGCCCGTATCGGTGGCTATGGGGTAAAGGCAGGTGAGCTGAATATTATCCGGCTTTTCAAGCCTTATGCCCTGCTGAAAGCCCTCCATGGCAAATTTGGAGGCAGAATAAATCGTGTAGCCCGGCATTGCCATTCTGCCGATTGCGGAAATCGTTATGGCAAATTTTCCCTTTTTGCCGTTTAAGAACTGCTGATACTTTTCGTAGGAATAAATCGGAGAAAACACATTTGTTTCAAACATTGCGGAGGTTCTGTTCCAATCGGCATAATCTATTTTTTCATAATAGGGATAGCCCGCATTGGCATAAAACAGAGTGATGTCGCCCATTTCGGCAACGGCCTTTTCAAAAATTTCATCCACCGCTTCTTTTGATGAAACATCCTTTTGAAACGGTATTACATTGCTGCCGAATTTTGAAATAATGTCAATATTTTTATCAACGGCAAAAATCACATTGCTCTTTTCCGCCGCAAGAAGCTTTAAAGTTTCAAGGCCGATGCCGCTGTTGCAGCCGGTAAGAACTATCTTTTCATTATTAAGCATATCCGTTTGCCTCCTTTTTCTCTATTTTATAGTTAACCGGGTAAAATGTCAACCGAATTTATCATTGATTTTCACACGCTTTGGTGCTAAACTGTACATATTAAAACAAGTTGAAGGAGCGTTTTATGGAATACAATACTCTTTTCAGCCCGATGAACATCGGCAATGTTACAATAAAAAACAGAGTTGTAATGGCCCCCATGCTTATGGGCTTCGGTCAGTTTGACGGAACCCCCACCGAGCAGCTTCTTGATTATTATGAAGAGCGCGCAAAGGGCGGCACGGGTCTTATCATAACCGAAATAACAAGGGTAAACGATGTTACCGGTGCCTCGGCCTTCGCCCAGCTTGCAATGAGCCACGATTATCAGATTGCGGGGATGAAAAAGCTTGTTGACCGCGTTCATCTTCACGGCGCAAAGCTGTTTGTTCAGCTTCACCACCCCGGCAGGCAGAATCTCGGCCTGCTTATAGGCACGGTTCCGATGAGCATTGCGGCGCAGAAGGTAACCCCGCTTTATTCAAAGCTTCTTTATAAAATAGTGCCTGCGGGCAAGGTATTGCTCGAAAAGCACATCGTTCCGCCCGTTGTTTCCCCCTCCAAGTGCGAGCGCAGTTATTTTTCCGACGGAGTTAACAGAGCGCTCACCGTGCGTGAAATAAAGGGGCTCATAAAGCAGTTTATTGACGCCGCCGAAAGGGTTAAAAAATCCGGGGCAGACGGCGTTGAGCTTCACGCCTCTCACGGTTATCTTATTCAGCAATTTTTAAGCCCCAACACCAACAAAAGAACCGATGAATACGGCGGAAGCCTTGAAAACAGAATGAGATTTCTGCTTGAAATCATTGCCGGAATCCGCGAAAGGTGCGGCAAAGATTTCCCGGTTATAGTACGCCTGACGGTTGATGAATGTTATGACAGAATCGGCCAGCCCGGCAAGGGTTATTCCCTTGAAGAGGGCGTTGAAATGGCAAAAAGGCTTGAGCAAGCCGGTGTTGATGCCATTGATGTTTCCTCCGCCGCCTACGACACCTTTAACTACTGGCTTGAACCGACTTCATTTGAATGCGGCTGGCGCGCCTATATGGCGAAGGCGGTTAAGAATGCGGTTTCGATTCCCGTTATCGCCGCCAACCTTATCCGCTCACCGGAGCAGGCCGAAACTCAGCTGAACAACGGCACTCAGGATTTCATCTCGCTCGGCAGGCCTCACATTGCCGACCCGCATTGGGTCAACAAGATTCAAAGCGGCAATGAAAAGGATGTCAAGCGCTGCATATGCTGCCTTTACTGCATTGAAAGCATGCAGACCAACGCCTACACCGGCTCGCACGGAATGTGCTCGGTTAACCCGTTTGTGGGCAAAGAAAAAACTCAGCTTAATATTAACGGTGCAGGTAAGAAGGCAGTAATAATCGGTGCCGGGCCTGCGGGGCTCACCGCCGCCGAGCTTATGGCAAAACGCGGCTTTGCGGTCACCGTTTTTGAAAAGGAAAAAGAGCCGGGCGGTCAGCTCATTTTAGCGGCCGCTCCGCCTCACAAAGAAAAGATAAACTGGTGCATTGAGGATTTATTCAACGCCGCAAAAAAGGCGGGTGCCGAATTCCGCTTCGGTGAAGAAGCAACCGTTGAAAAGGTTGCGGCTCTTGAGCCCTATGCCGTTATAATCGCCACCGGCGGTTCGGCTGTAAAACCGCGCTCAATCAAAGGCACCGAGCGCGAAAACGCCTTTACCTCCACCGACATTCTCTCCGGCAAAATAAAGCTAAGCGGCAAACGCGTTGCCGTTATCGGCTCAGGTATGACGGGGCTTGAAACCGCCGAAATGCTTGTTTCTCAGGGCAACAAGGTTGAAATTGTTGAAATGGCGGATTCCGTTGCCCCCGGCACATGGATGCAGCACGTTGATGATGCCGTGCCGAGGCTTAAAGAGGCAGGCTGCGTTTTCCACACATCCTGCGCCCTTTCCGAAATCAGAGAAGACGGCATTCTTGTAAAGCCCGCCGCAAGGGACAGAGGTGTGTTTGTTCTCAAATGCGATGCCGCCGTTCTTGCCCTCGGCGTAAAAAGCGAAAACGCCCTTGAAAAGCCGCTTCGCTCAAAGCTGCCCAATGTTTTTATGGTGGGCGATGCCGAAAAGACCGGCAGAATAGCCGATGCCACGCGCGCCGCATTTAACGCGGTTATGTCAATTAAATAACACACT
>JAZUJM010000097.1:0-2770 GCA_045642785.1 Acutalibacteraceae bacterium
GATTATCTTCTTCATTTCCGTCTCGATTTTTTCAAGGTCTTCGGGGGTGAAGGGGGCGGGAACGTCAAAATCATAATAGAAGCCGTTTTCGATTGAGGGGCCTATTGCAAGCTTTGCCTCGGGGTAAAGCCTCTTTACCGCCTGGGCAAGAATGTGGGAAGCTGTGTGGCGGTAGGTCTTTTTGCCGCTTTCATCGTCAAAGGTGAGAATTTCAAGCTCGCAATCCTCATTGAGAGGGGTGCGAAGGTCCTTTACCTCGCCGTTTATTCTGGCAACGCAGGCAGCCTTAAACAGCCCGGCACCGAGGCTCTTGGCCACATCCATGGCGGTTGTGCCGTTTTCGTATTCGCGCACAACGCCGCCCTTAAGAGTTACATTAATCATAAATATTTCATCCTTTCTTATGGAAATAATTACCAAAAAAATAAACGCCTCACCCCTGCACAGGATGAAGCGAATGCTCCACGGTTCCACCCGTATTGCGGAATTAACCGCCGCTCAAAAACAGGCTGTAACGGGCCCGCCCGTTTCGCCTTATCGCTTTGCGCTTCGGCGAACTCTCGGCAGTGGTTGCGGTTCAATGCTTTTGCCCCGCTTGCAGCCGCGGCGGGTGCTCTCTGTGAAAAGCAGGTGAAATGAACTGCTCTCTGCTTCAACGATTATGTGTGTTTTATTATTGTGCTTTAAATATTATCACCCGCTTTAACTATTGTCAATAGAAAAAATAAAGGAAAAAGGAAAAATTACTTGACAGAGAACTATATTCAGTATAATATGTAATGTAATAGTGCTATTTTGTGCCGGAACTGCGGATTTCGGCTTGAAATATACAACAAGTGCTATTGAAATTTCACAGTTTTCAAAACATAAAAGAATATGAAAAAAGGAGGTAATGTAACTAACCATGAAATTGGCAACCGCAATTATTCTTATTGTCGCAGCATTTGTTATAGGTGCTGTCGTTTTCTTTATTCTCGGTCAGTCCTACAGAAAAAAAGTCGGCGAAAAAGCTATTGGTTCAGCTGAGGCAGAGGCTACCCGCATAGTCAACGAGGCCGCCAAAATCGCCGAAGAAAAGAAGAAAGAAAGCATAATCGAAGCAAAAGAAGAAATTCACAAGCAGAGAACCGAAACCGAAAAAGAGCTTCGCGAAAGGCGCAAGGAGGTTCAGCGTCAGGAAAACCGCCTTATTCAAAAGGAAGAAACTCTTGACAAAAAAACCGCCGCTCTCGAAAAGAAGGATGAAACCCTCAACGAAAAGATAAAGGCCGCTGAGGCCAAGCTCGATGAGGTGGAAACCATAAAGAGAAGCCAGTTCGAGATGCTCGAAAAAATCTCCGGCTACACCAAGGAACAGGCGAAGGAATACCTTCTCACCGCCCTTGAGCAGAGCCTTGCCCACGAAAAGGCACTCAGAATTCAGGAGTGCGAGCAGAAAACCAAGGATGAATCCGACAAGCTGGCAAGGGAGATTATCTCCACCGCCATTCAGCGCTGCGCTGCCGACCACGCTTCCGAAGCTACCGTTTCGGTTGTTGCTCTTCCCAATGACGAAATGAAGGGCAGAATCATCGGCCGCGAGGGCAGAAACGTAAGAACCCTTGAAACAATAACGGGCGTTGACCTTATCATTGACGACACACCCGAGGCCATCACCGTTTCTTCGTTTGACCCGGTTCGCCGTGAAATAGCAAGACTCACGATTGAAAAGCTCATTGCAGACGGCAGAATCCACCCCGCAAGAATCGAGGATATGTTCGAAAAATCCAAGCGCGAGGTTGAGGCTACCATCAAGCAGACCGGCGAGCGTGCCCTTGTTGATGCCGGCGTTAACGGCATCCATCCCGAAATAGTCAAGCTTCTCGGCAAGCTTAAATACCGCACCAGCTACGGCCAGAATGTGCTCAACCATTCACTTGAGGTTTCCTACATAGCGGGTCTTCTTGCCGCAGAGCTCGGTGTTGACACCAAGCTTGCAAAGCGTGCCGGCCTTCTTCACGATATCGGCAAGGCCCTTGACCATGAGGTTGACGGCTCCCATGTTGAACTCGGCGTTGACTTTGCAAAGAAATACAAAGAAAACGACCAGGTTATCCACGCCATTCAGGCTCACCATGGCGATGTTGAGGCGAAAACAATCACAGCCTGCCTTGTTCAGGCCGCAGATGCCATTTCCGCCGCAAGGCCGGGTGCAAGGCGTGAAAATGTTCAGAACTACATCAAGCGCCTTGAAAAGCTTGAAGAAATCGCCTCCGCCTTTGAGGGTGTTGACCGCACCTTCGCCATTCAGGCCGGCCGCGAAATCCGCATAATGGTCAAGCCCGACAAAATCAATGACGACCAGATGACCCTTCTTGCAAGGGATGTTGCTCAGAAGATCGAGGAGGAGCTTGAATATCCGGGTCAGATCAAGGTTCACCTTATCAGAGAAAGCAGAGCTTTCGATTACGCAAAGTAAGAAAAACTTTCGGGGGCTGCCGCAGGCAGTCCCCTTTTGTGAATAAAAAGGAGTGAAGCGGGTTGAATATTCTTGCCGTGGGCGATGTTGTGGGCAAGGGCGGCTGTGAGTTCTTAAGAAGCAGGCTGCCTGCGTTCAAGCGCCTTAAGGGTATTGATTTTACCGTTGCAAACGGCGAAAATTCGGCGCAGGGCAACGGGATCACCCCCGATTCGGCAGAATATCTTTTTGAGAGCGGAGTTGACCTTATCACCACCGGAAACCATGTTTTCCGCAGGCGTGAGGTTTATGAGCTGCTTGATTCCTCCCCCT
>JAZUJM010000098.1:0-12667 GCA_045642785.1 Acutalibacteraceae bacterium
TTCTTCTTTATTCTCATTTTTAGTCTTGCTTCGGCTCTTGAAAAAATCAGACCCGTGCTGAAAGTAAAAACAGCAAAGCCCAGTGCTTCACCCGTGAACACATAATTTCTGACAACCCCGTCATTAAATGCAAGCACAAAAAAGAATGTGAACGCACAACAAAACAAACTGAAAAGCACATCGCAGATAACGGTTAACGAATTTAATGCAATTATTCTGCACGGCAGGCGAAAAAGGGCGTAAACTGCCCCCAGAATCAAACCCGCCCCCGCCGCAAGCAAAAAAACATAAAGCTGATAAGAGAGTGAATGGATATATGTCATCAGCGGAACACCCTGCTGAAAAATCCCGTGCTTTTCGGCTGCTCCTCCGAATAAATAAGCGCCGATATCTTCCCCTCCACCGTCAGCTCGCCCGTTTCAACACTAAGGCGGTTAATGTGCAGGTCTGTGCCCCTGATTGTCAGCTCGCCCAGCTCGGTAAAAACCGCAACGGTCTGCTCGTCAAAGCTGTCCACATCCGACACACCGGTAACGGTGAGCATCTTTCTGTCTTCCAGAATAAGGTTGTGCGGCATAAGCGGCTGGTTCTTTTTTTCTTCAATCATAAAAAAATCCTCCTGTTTCATATTCCGTAAAAGATATATGAAACAGAAGGAAAATATATTCTTTGTTCTTAAATCTGCTCAAACATTGCGGCGGCATCTTCCTTTGTGGCGTGCTCCGAAACGCTCTTTACCCTGTACTTGTTGGTTGAAGAGCCGAATGTAATCTCAATTATATCGCCCACCTTAACCTCATAGGAGGCTCTTGCCACCTTGCCGTTAACGCTGACATGCTTTGCGTCACAGGCGTCGTTTGCAACCGTTCGTCTTTTTATTATTCTTGATACCTTAAGATATTTGTCAAGCCTCATTGTATACTCCTGAAAATGAACCGTCAAAAATCAAAGCCGCCATTGGCGGCTTTGAAAAGTGAATTATTCGGCAATAGCCTTTTTAAGGCCTGCGCCTGCTTTGAAAGCGGGAACCTTTGTTGCGGGAACGGTGATAGCTTCGTTTGTTCTGGGATTGCGGGCAACCTTCTCAGCGCGCTCGCGAACCTCAAATGTTCCGAAACCTACAAGCTGAACCTTCTCGCCGTTTGCAAGTGCATCGGTGATAGCGGCAAATACTGCGTTAACAGCCTTTTCTGCGCACTTTTTCTCTACGCCGTCTTTTGCGGCAACAGCTGCTACAAGTTCTGATTTGTTCATTTTAAAATCTCCTTAATTTTCTATTTATGAAATACCGAAGTATCACATATCAATTTTTTTCGCCTCATCCCAAAGCTTGTCAAGCTCTTCAAGTGAGGAGGATTTCATATCAACCGAGCGCTCTTCTGCAAGTTTTTCAACAAGCAAAAACCGTTTAAGGAACTTATCGTTTGAAGCGGTGAGAGCCTCCTCGGCATCGCAGTCAATAAAGCGGGAAACATTGACCGCCGAAAACAGCAGGTCACCCAGTTCTTCAAAGCAATTTTCCTTGTCGCCGTTTTTGATGGCCTCGGTAAGCTCTGCGGTTTCTTCGCTTATCTTTTGAAGTGCACCCGAAACCTCACTCCAGTCAAAGCCGACCTTTGCGGCCTTTTTCTGAAGCTTCTCTGCCCTCATAAGTGCGGGCAGCTCCCTGGGCACGCTCTGCATCGAATCACCGGCGGTTTTCTGACCTTTGGTTTTCTGCTTTATGGCGTCCCAGTTGGTGAGCACATCATCAACGCCGTTTACCTCGGTGTCGGAGAAAATATGGGGATGGCGAACTATCAGCTTTTTGCAGATTCCGTCGCACACATCGTCAAAGGTGAATGTGCCGGCGTCCTCTTCCATCTGAGCGTGGAACACAACCTGCATAAGTAAATCGCCGAGCTCTTCGCAAAGAAGCTCATTATCCTTTTTGTTGATGGCCTCGATAACCTCGTAGGTTTCTTCAATAAGGTTTTTGCGAATGCTTTCATGAGTTTGGGCGCTGTCCCACGGACAGCCGCCGGGAGCTCTGAGCATAGCCATTATCCCGAGCAGGTCATTAACGTTGTAGTTCTTTTTAAACTCAAAATTTACCATTTTTCTCCTCCGTGAGAGATATTTCTATTTTAACCTAAAAGTTCGTGTTTTTCAAGCACTTTTGCGATTTTTTCACCCTTCGGGAGGGATGAAATATCATCTTTTTTAATTCCTTTGATTAAAATTAACGAAAGTGCGTAAATAATCACCGCAAAACCGATTGCCGCAAATGCGCTTACAAGGTCGGTTATACGTTCGGAAAGCTCAAAGTTGCTGAGCACAAGGGCAATGAGCTTGTTGACAACCCACGCCGAGCCGCCGCAGAGAAGGGCGCAGACAAGGGGCTTAAAGAAAACGGAGCTCCACTCAACCTTTACATTTGAAATTTTAAGAAGTGAGCCTAAGTTAACACCGACAACGATAATATAGAACACGGCGGTTCCGATAAGCGCACCGTAAAGGTTGAGCTTGTAGTTGCCGACAAAAATAAAGTTGCAGATTATTTTTACAACAACGGCAACCGCAACGGTTTTAACGGGAATATCCGTTCTGCCGATTGCCTGAAGCATACTTGTGGTGGGTGTGGATATTGCAAGGATAAACGCCGCAAAGCCGTAAAACATTACTATGGGCACAACAACGGGGATTGCATCGGCATTGTTTCCGCCGCCGTAAATGATGTTGAGAATGGGCTCGGAAAGCACGCCCAGGCCGATTCCGGCGGGCAGAGCGATTATCATTGAAACACGCATAACCGTTTCAATCGTGGAACGGATTTCTTTTGTGTTCTTAACAGCCCACGCCGCCGCAAGAGCGGGAAGTGCGCTTACTCCGAGCTGAATGGTAACGGTGGGGATAAGGCTCTTGAAATCAAGGCCGGTGCCGTAGCAGCCCCAAAGGTAGGTAACAATATCCTTTTTAACCTGAGCTATTCCGCCCTCAACAAGCGAGGGGTCAAGGTTAAGAGTGTTGCGGCTGACAGCGGAATTGAGCGGGCCGTTAAACATTTCAAGAATGTGGCTGAAACCCTGCTCCGATTCAATGGCGTGGCTCAGGCGGGTCTGAATGGTGGCTGAATCAATAAGATTTGTGAGGTTAAGAATAACAGCACTTATAACCATCGGCACGGCAATGCTTATCATCTCTTTGGCTATTGCCTTGCCCTCACGGGGCTTGGGAGAATTTACAAGCTGTTCCCTTGTGAATCCGTCGCCCTTTAATTTATACCTTATCATAAGGTATATTGTGCTTATCAGAGAACCCATTGTAACGCCGAGGATGGCACCGGTTGCCGCCCACGGGTCTATGGCGTTGTTGGCGGAGGTTAAATCATTGACCGCCTTGCCGAAAACAACGGCACCGGTGTTTCCGCTTGCCGCCATTCCGGAGTTAAACTGAGAAATGCCGATTTCTTTAATCACTTTTATGAAAATCAAGCCGAGAACAAGCTTGCCGAGCGCTTCAAGGAACTGCGAAATGGCGGTGGGCACCATATTGCGCAAGCCCTCATAATACCCTCTGTAGGTTGACATAAAGCAGCAAAGGAAAATTGACGGGGCAATGGCGAACAGAGCGGGAAGGCTCTCAACACGGTTAACGATGTTAACATAAGGGTAGGCAATCGCGCACATAATCAGGGTGCCTATTGTACCCACAAGCAGGAACATCCGCATTGAAACCCTGCAAACGGTTCTTGCCTCACGGTAGCGGTTAAGCGCCACATTTTCGGCAACCATTCTTGATACCGCAACGGGCAGACCCGCCATGGCTATTGCAAAAATCGGGGTGTAAACCTCATATGCCGTTGAAAAATATCCTCTGCCCAGTGAGCCGAGCATATCTGTCATAGGTATTTTATATATTGCGCCTATCACCTTAACAAGCGCCGCCGAAATAACGAGCACCATGGCACCGTTAAGAACGGACTGTTTTTTTGTTGTTTCCAAATCTTCTCACGCTCCTGTTACTTTTTTCAGCCCAAAAATTCTCTTAAAAGTGAATCACCGGGAAGGGTGTTCTCCGAAATGGGCTCAAAACGCGAAAGCATATCTTTAAGCTGCTCCGCTTTCTCGGTTTCGCAGTCATCAAGCGCATTAAGCGCCTTGCCCGCAAGCAGACCGGGCTCGCAAAGATGAAACGAATCCAGCTTTTTATCGGCATATTTTTCAAACGGGAAAAGATAATTATTCTCCCCCGCCATAACCTTGTGCCACATTTCAAGCGTTTCCTCGGCAGGGGTTGAGCGGAACTGCTCATCCCTGACCATTCTTCTGACAAGGCGAAGGTCCCTTTTGCTTGAAATGATTTTGTCATCATCCTTCACCCTTGAAGAAACGCTGACATAGACCTTGTACATATGCTCATCGGGGAGCTTTTCGGTGATTGCGGGGTTAAGCGCATGAAGCCCCTCCACAATAAGAATACCGTCTTTCCCAAGGTCAATGCTCCGTGTTTCCTCACTTCTTGAATGGCTGTCAAAATCAAAAATCGGCAGCTCGCTTTTGCCCTCGTTCATAAGGCGCAGAAAACATTCGCCGGCAAGGTTTAAATCAAGTGCATCCACCGTTTCATAATCCGGCTCGCCGTTTTCATCAACCGGATAATCCGCCTGTGAGGCAAGATAAAAATCATCAAGCGAAACGGTGAAGGCCGCCGCACCCTTTTTTATTATGCTCTTTGCAAGAATGGAGGCGGTGGTGGTTTTGCCGGAGGAGCTCGGCCCCGCAAGCATCATTATTTTTGTTTTGCGTGAAAGCAGCTTTTCGGCAAGCGAATCCGCCTTGTCAAGATAATCACGGCTGCACTCGCCCGCAAAGCCCGTCGGGTCGCTTTTCACGGCAGAATTTATATAATCAACAGAATATTCAGGCATAGGCTCTGTATTTCATCCTTTCATAATTTCTTCAAAAAAGGTTACTTTATTAGATATGAAGAATAAAATTCTTTTATTCTGCCCTTTCTTTCGCTGAGCTCGTCAAAGCGCGAAATATATTCATAGGGATATTTGAAATTGAAAATCCGCTCAATGTAGTTTTCAAACGGAGCCTTCAGCCTTGTGACCGCTCCGGCACCTGCCGCAAGCACGGTGTGGCACTCCTCCATCATAAACACATTGTAAAGACAGTTTTTGCCGGGCTTTGCCCAGCCCACATTTTCAAGGTTGCCCACGCACTTGCTCTGGCGGTACATATAGTAGGGTGAATATCCGTTTTCTGTGAGCGTTTTGCGGGCAAATTCAAGCATCTGCGCCGCATCCTCGCCATCTTTAACCGAAGCACCCGAGGCCGCAAGCTCTGATGAGCGTTTAAGCGCAAGGGAATGAACGGTTATGTTTTCGGGTGAAAGCTCACACGCTGTTTCAACCGAGCGGCAAAAGCCGTCAACGGTGTCGCCGGTGAGCCCCGCTATCAAATCCATATTAATGCAGTCAAAATCAAAGCTTTTCGCAAGGCGATAGGCCGAAAGAGTCTGCTCCACGGTGTGCTGCCTGCCAACCGCGTCAAGTACGGACTGTGAAAAGGTTTGCGGGTTGATGCTTATTCTGCCCACATTGTGGTAGCGAAGGGTTCTGAGCTTCGGCACGGTTACGGTATCCGGCCTGCCGCACTCAACGGTGTATTCGCGCACCGTGCTCATATCAAAGCTGTTTTCTATCTGCCCCAGCAGACGGTCAAGCTGAGAGGCTTCGAGCACTCCGGGAGTGCCGCCGCCGAAATACACGCTTTCGAGCCTGAGGCCGAGGGAAGCGGAGATTTTTCCGGTTTCTTCAAGCTCGTCACAGAGCTTTTCAATATACTCCGGCACAAGCTTTTTGGCAGCCGGAGAGGCTATGGAGTGAGAAACAAAGGAGCAGTAGCTGCACCTGCTCGGGCAAAACGGAATTGAAACATAAAGGCTGAACGATTCCGGGCGGGAAAGGGCGATAACTCCGCTTTCTTCCTTTGCCACGCGGTGGGCAAGCTCCGTTTTCTCCGGGGTAACAAGGTAGTGGTCGGTAAATCTTTTCTTTGCCGCCTCGTCGCCCTCTTCGGCGATATATTTTGTCATAAGCTTTGACGGGCGTATTCCGGTAAGCACGCCCCACGGGGGTGTGTATCCTGTCAGCTCGCCGAGGGCGGCAAAAAGCAGCCTGCCCATCAAAAGCTCTTTATCTTCATTTTCATCTGCCTTCCCGGATTTAACCGCCGACCTGCCGTCAAAAAAGCAGGCAACCGTTATATCGTTTTTGTCAAGTACGGTTTCAACCGTTCTTTCATCCGATAATTCGCGGTCAAAGGTTACCGTTATTTTATCGTTCGGGAAGAAAATGCGGCACATATTTTCCATTTCATATTGAAATGCGTGCCCCAGAACTCGCAGTATCAAGGTTTCACATCCTTCGGATGAAATAATTTCTTACTCTTTCCCTTTCAAGGGTGGTTTCACGGTTGTGGCCGGGCAAAACCCGGTAATCACCGTCTAAAGCAATCAGCTTTTTAAGCGAAGCGGCAAGCTCTTCTCTGCTTCCGCCGGGGAAATCGGTTCTGCCGACAGTCATACAGAAAAGCGTATCGCCGGAGAAAATAACCTTTTCATTCTCCTCAATAAAGCACACGCTGCCCGGAGTGTGACCGGGGGTGTGCATAACCCTGAGTTCGGTATCACCGAGGGTGATAACATCACCGTCTTTTAACAGAATATCGGTTCTGACCGGGCGCTGAAGATGGTCAAGGCCGTTATCCATTGCAAGGCTCAGAGCGGTGTTGATAAGATATTCCGCATCATTTTCGTGAATGGCAACCTTTGCGCCGTAGGCATCGCGCACACCGCGCACGCCGAGAATGTGGTCAAAATGCCCGTGGGTGAGCAGAATATATTTAAGCTTGCAGCCGAGGTCTTCAATCACTTTGTCAAGCTCAACATTTTCATCATAGGCGCACGCGTCAATAACAGCCGCCTCGCCGCTCTGCTCATCAACCGCAAGATAAAAATTGGCAAGATTCTGATAGCCTGTTTCTATTTTTCTGATTATCACGCCTCTGCGCCTCCCCTTCTGCTTCGCTTTAAGTCATCGGTATCAAGCAGAATCGTTACCGGGCCGTCATTGAGAATATTCACCTTCATATCGGCGCCGAACACGCCCTTCTGAATATTCTTAACTCCGTTTCGCCCGAGCTCTTCACAGAAATAATCATACAGCGGGCTTGCGATATCCGGCGCGGCGGAATGAACAAATGATGGGCGGTTGCCCTTTCTGCAATCGGCGCAAAGGGTGAACTGTGAGATAACAAGCGCCTCACCCTCAACATCAAGCACCGAAAGATTCATCTTTCCGTTTTCATCCTCAAAAACGCGGAGCTTGGCTATTTTGACGGCAAGCATATCCGCCTCCTCAGCCGTGTCGCCCTCCATAACGCCGAGCAGAATGTTGTAGCCCCTGCCGACCTTTCCTTTTAATTCCCCGTCAACCGATACATCGGAGAAAAGCACTCTTTGAAGCAGAGCACGCATTATAAGTCACTTACTTTCTTTATCAGATACCCGTTCTTTCGATTTCAAGCACATCCTCAACCTTTGAAAGCTTTTCGATAAGGGTTTTAAGGTGCTCAACTCCGTTTACCGAAACGGTAATCAGAAAAGAGCTGCGCCCGTCGGAATAATTGCGGGTGTTCAAATCGTTTATCATTATCCGCATTGAGGCAAGCAGGCCGGAGATATCCGCTATCATACCCACGCGGTTTATGCACACAATGTGAAGGGTGCATTTAAACTCTTCCTTAACGTTTTTATCCCAGTAGGCGCGAAGCCAGCGCTCCGGCTCGGCGCAGGAGGCAATATCACGCGGAACATTGGTACACTTTTTTGTGTGGATTGAAACGCCGTGACCCCTTGTGATAAAACCGATGATTTCGTCACCGGGCAGAGGATTGCAGCAGCGCGAAAACTTGATAAGGCAGTTGTCTATTCCTTCAACCACAACACCCTCGCTGCTCTTAACCCGCTTGCGCTCGGGGACAATCTCAATCTTCTCAGGCACCTTCGCCTTGGCGATTTTGGAATATTCCTCCCTGATGTGGTTCATCAGCTTTGTTATGGAAATTCCGCCGTAGCCGATGGCGGCATAAAAATCATCAAGGGTGGCGCAGTGCTGCTGCTCATAAATTTTGTGAATGAACGGCTCAAATTCGCCGGGAGCAAAGCGGATATAGTTGCGGGGAAGCTCTCTTTCAAGCTCGTTTTTGCCCTCAACTATGTTTTCATCCCTGCGCTCTTTTTTGAACCATTGGCGGATTTTTGTGCGTGCACTGCTTGTTTTAACAATTTTAAGCCAGTCACGGCTTGGCCCCTTTCCGGGCTGAGAGGAGGTTAAAATATCAATTATCTCGCCGGTTTTAACCTCATAATCAATGGGTACTATTCTTCCGTCTACCTTTGCGCCGATCATTCTGTTGCCTACCGCGGAGTGAATGGCATAGGCAAAATCAATAACGGTTGAGCCAGCCGGCAAATCGAAAACATCGCCCTTGGGGGTGAAAACAAAAACTTCCTCCGGTGAAAGGTCGCTCTTTATTGTGCGAACAATATCCTCAACATCCTCGGAATCCTTCTGATTCTCAAGCAGCTGACGAATCCATGAAAGCTTTTCTTCAAACTTGCCCGCCCCGGTAATGCCGAGTTTATATTTCCAATGCGCCGCAATACCGTATTCGGCTGTGTGGTGCATTTCCCATGTTCTTATCTGAACCTCAAAGGGGATGCCCTCTTTTTCGATAACCGTGGTGTGAAGCGACTGGTACATATTCGGCTTGGGGGTGGAAATGTAGTCTTTGAATCTGCCGGGTATTGGGGTGAACATATCGTGAATAATTCCGAGGCAGTTGTAGCAGTCCGTTATGGAATCAACAATTATTCTGATTGCGTAAATATCGTAAATTTCATCAAAGTTTTTGTTCTGAACATACATTTTGCGGTAAATACCGTGAACTGATTTTATTCGCCCGCTCACCTGTGCACCGCTGACATCGGGGGCAACCCTTTCGCGAACGCGCTTTTGAATCTCTTCAAGATACTCGTTTCTTGTCTGGCTTTGCGCCTCAAGATTCTTTTCGATTTCGGCATAGGCAACCGGGTCAAGGTAACTTATTGCAAGGTCTTCAAGCTCTTCTTTAATGGGTCTGATACCGAGACGGTGAGCTATGGGGGCATAAATCTCTATTGTTTCAACCGAAATATCCCTGCGCTTCTGCTCGGATTTGAACATAAGCGTTCTCATGTTGTGAAGCCGGTCGGCAAGCTTTATGATTATAACCCTGATGTCGCGCGACATTGCAAGCAGCATTTTGCGGATGTTTTCGGCCTGCTGCTGTTCCTTTGTTGTCATTGCAACAAGGCTGCCGCCGTCTTCCTTTTTGCCGAGAGGAACCTTGCCTATCTTGGTAACGCCGTCAACAAGCTCGGCAACCTCAGCGCCGAAGTTGTCGGTTATATCCTGCAGGGTTGCCTCGGTATCCTCAACGGTGTCGTGAAGAAGAGCCGCGGCAATCGAATCGCTGTCAAGGCCCAAATCGGCAAGTATTTTCGCCACGCTCAGCGGGTGGATAATATACGGCTGACCGGACTGCCTTTTCTGAGAGGAGTGAACTCTGCGTGAAAATTCATAGGCCTTTTTTACAAGTGCCTTTTCCTCCTCGCTGAAGGATGAAATAACCTCAAACAGCGCGTCAAGGCAGCCCTGCTCGGTTTCGGAGCCCGGCGCAAAATAGTTATTTTCGGTTGCTGTGTTATTCATCCCGCTCACCATCCTCTTACTGAATATACGAGTTGATTCGCTTCATAAGCGAAGAATCATTCAGGTTAACTTTTTTATCGGTTTCGGGGGCATAGAGCCTGCCCGCGGAGTTCTTGGCAATAATGCCCATCTCCGTCATTATTTCAACGGTAACCGCCGTTTTGCAGAACATGGAGCCGTCATCCCCGAGATGAAGGCAAATCTGCTCATATGAGCCCTCAACGGGCTTGGTATTTTTTATGTGGGTAAACACCTTTATCTGATGTTCACGTTCCGGCAGGGCGGCAGCCGCCTGCTCGGCGGTGAGCGGTTCACCCGAAAGCACCTTTTCAAACAGGCGCTGGGCATTTAACACCTTTTCTTCATCGGTATGTGACGGTCTTATGTTCCGAACACTCACCGAAACCTTTGTTTCGCCGTTGAAAACATTGCGGTCAAGGTTAACGGCAAGGTCAACATAATCGCCCTTGAAATAGGGGAAAAGCTTTTCCTGCATACCGAAGCACACGACCCCTATTCTGGAGCTGCCCTTTGAAACCACCATTCTCATATGGCGGCCGTCGCCAATGGATGAATAATCCTCAATTTTCATACCGAAAAGCCCGAAGCAGGGCTGAGGGTTTCCCTGGCCGAAGGGTTCAAGCAAATCAAGAGCATCAAGAATATCCAGCCCCAGTGAGGCAGGATTGATGCGGCAGTCGATTTTCTGCACCGGGAAGGGCATTTCCGTTCCCGCGGCGTATTCGTTGATTCTTTTGCGGAATTCTTCAATTTTGCGGCTTTCAAGGCCTATGCCCGCCGCAAGAGTGTGGCCGCCGAAGTGATGAAGGCAGTCACCCACCGATTCTATCGCCTCAAAAATCGAAAAGCCCTCTATGCTTCTGCACGAACCTCTGGCATCATCGCCGAAGCGTGAAATAACAATGGCGGGTTTGCCGAAACGCTCAACTATTCTTGAAGCAACTATTCCTATAACTCCCTGATGCCAGCCCTCACCGTCAACAACTATTATTCTGCCGTGAACAAGTGACGGGTTTTTGGCTATCATACGGTTAACGTCGTTAAAAATATCCGTTTCCGTCTTCTGACGGGCAACATTCATCGCCTGAATTTCTTCGGCAAGCTCCTCGGCACGCTGTTCATCATCGCACAAAAGCAGGTCAAGTGCCTTATAGGCAGAGCCCATTCTGCCGGCGGCATTGATTCGCGGGCAAAGGGTAAACGCGGTTCCCGTGGCGGTGAGCTGCTTTTCGGCGGCACCCGCCTTTTTTAACAGGGCACTTATGCCGAGCCTCGGGGAATCGTTTATCATCTTTAATCCGTTTCGCACAAGGGCGCGATTTTCGCCCTTAAGCAAAACAACATCGCCTATTGTGCCCAGCGCGGCAAGGTCGCCGAATTCATCAAGCACATAATCTTCATCCCCGCCCTCAAGGGCGCTGACAAGCTTAAAGGCAACGCCGACACCCGAAAGCTCCTTAAATTCGCTCGGGCAATCCTCACGGTGAGGGTCAACCACGGCAACCGCCTGCGGCAGTTCATCACCAACCTTGTGGTGGTCGGTCACAATAAGCTCCATTCCGAGCTCGCTGACAAGCTTTGCCTCCTCAATGGCGGAAACGCCGGTGTCAACGGTTACAATCAGCTTAACGCCCTGCTCTGCAAGCTTTTTGACTGCATCGCAGTTAAGGCCGTAGCCCTCGGTCATTCTGTCGGGAATGTAGCGGATAACATCCGCCTCACGCATTTCAAGGTAAGAATAAAGCAGAGCGGTGGCAGTAACCCCGTCGGCGTCATAATCCCCGTAAACGGCGATGCGCTCAAAGGCATCAATCGCCGCTTCAATTCTTTCTGCCGCCTCGCGCATGCCGGCAAAGGAAAAGGGATTCTCGGTCAGAGGAGCCATGGCGTCCATAAACTCCTCAACCTCATCATAATCCGTTATTTTCCTTGCGGTGAGCAGATAGGCGGTAAAGGGATTAATCCCGAAATCCTCGGCTATCTGAGCCGCAAGGTCCTTGTCACACTCGGGAACGCTCCACCTTTTTCTTATCAAGCCTTATCATTCCTTTGCAAATCAATAATCAGTCAAAATAATAAACTCTTGTTTCGTACGGCCTTGTTACGAAAGTGTTTACGCTGTAATCGGTAACGGCGTAATTGGAAAGAGCAAGCTCGCCGCGGCTTAAATCAAAGCCCTGGGGCGCTTTGAAGGTTACGGGCTTTTCGGTGAAGGAGCTAATAACAAGAAGCCTCTTGCCCTCATAATTTCTCTCATACACGAAAAGGTCTTTGCTGGCCTTGTAATGGAGCTTGAAATCGCCGTAAATAACAACAGGGTGCTCTTTTCTGAATTTTAAAAGCTTGCGGTAATAGTTCAGAAGTGAATTTTCGTCTTTTTCCGCCGCCTCAACATTAATCTCGGTGTAGTTGGGGTTAATGAAGAACCACGGCTCATCAGCCGAGGTAAAGCCCGCGTTCTTTGAAGCGTTCCATTGAACGGGGGTTCTTGCGTTTTCACGGTTGACCTTGCTTGAAAGCTTAAGATACTGCTTTTCGCTCATGCCGAGCATTTTGAAAAGGCGGTAGTTATTGAAGGTCATAACATCCTTGTAATCATCAACGCGGTCAAGCTCGATATTCGTCATACCGATTTCCTGCCCCTGATAGATAAACGGGGTGCCGCACTGCATGGTGTACATGGTGGCAAGCATTTTGCCGCTTTCAACGCGGTATTTGAGGCTGCCGTAGCGGTCAATTATTCTTGCGTGGTCGTGGTTCTCGATATAAAGGCAGTTCCAGCCCTTCATATACATTTCGGTCTGCCATTTGTTGAAGGTGCTCTTAAGCTTGCGAAGGCTG
>JAZUJM010000099.1:0-2599 GCA_045642785.1 Acutalibacteraceae bacterium
TTCAGTCTGCCGCCCGGTTTTCCGGTTTCAATTTTCTCATATGCGTGGTTGCCGTTTAAATAAACAACATATTTATCACCGGTTTCGAGTGCCTCGGGGAAAAACATATTATCATAAACCTGAGATTTTCCGCTTTCGGTAATCGTAACCTTTGCTTTTCCGTTTGTTTTTCTGTTCCTCCAAACCTCAACAGTATCGGGATTTGTTAAGGTGTAGCAGGATGTTGAATAGGATGTGCCGTAAAAATTCCCGGTTTCGGTAACATCATAATTCAAGGCATTATTCTGTTTTAAACCAAGCTCGGCAAAAATTCGGTTGCAGGCGGCAAAAGCACCCGCACTGGTCCAATGGTGGTCCGTTTTATAAAAAACCTGACAGTCGTCCTTAAGCTCAGATAAAGCGGGGCGAACATCAATGAATTTAAGCTTCGTGCCGACTGTTTTTTTAACGCCGTCGATATAATCATCATCGCAATATGCAAGCGCACCCTTCGGAAGCATTTCGGAATAAACCGAGCCTTTTGTGGGCACAAGCACAAAATATGAGGGAACACCGCAGCTTTCGGCAAAATCAGAAACAGACTTACAATTCTTATCAAGTCTGTTTTCACGGTCAATGGGCTTTTCAATAAGCCAGCCGTCTTTGCCGAGATAAACCCCGGCCGAACCGTTGTTGCCCTTTGCAAGCTGAAAATAAGCGTTAACCGAAACAAAAAGCTTTCTCAGCGGTGTGTGGTCGGAAAGATATTTTTCAAAGTCGGCGGTAAAATCACCCTTAATCAGCGATGAAAAGCTGAATTCGGGGAATTCGGCAAGATAACGCTTTTCGGTTTCGGAGAAATTTTCCTTGGGCAAGGCGATATACAAAACACCTATTGCAAATATAAAAGCAAGGAAAACACCGATTACACAAAGCGAATATTTCTTTTGCTTTTTACTCATACTCAGAATTTAAAATAAAGGAACGGATTGTAGCTGTCGCTTACAAGGCTTGCCGTGCAGATAATAAGAAGAACAACAACCGCCGCGGCTTCGGCAACAAATATTCCTTTTTTACCTTTCAATTTATCATAGAGCTTTTTAATAACCGGAGTAGAGCAAACACCGCCCGCAACAAGAACCGGGAGTGCTCTCACTACCGCAATAACTGAATCCGGAGTTGTAAGCTCGCCGCTGAAAAGTCCGGGTATAAACTCAAACATCGCGGAAGCTCCGCCCACATCATCGGAGAAATAGAAAATAACCCAACCGAATACAATAAGTATCAGCGAATAAGCGTGGCTTAAAAATGCAGGTGCTTTTTTTAGCGCTTTGAGCAGGAAGAGCTTTTCCAGAATTAAAATTACTCCGAAGTAAAGACCCCAGAAAAGGAAATTCCAGCTTGCTCCGTGCCAGAAGCCCGTGAGCATCCAGACAATAAGCAGGTTGAGAATTGTTCTGCCCTGCCCTTTGCGGTTGCCGCCGAGCGGGATGTAAACATATTCCTTAAACCATGTGCCAAGTGATATATGCCACCTGCGCCAGAACTCGGTTATGCTTTTTGATATGTAGGGATAATCAAAGTTTTCAAGAAATTCAAAGCCGAGCATTCTGCCAAGGCCGATTGCCATATCGGAATAACCGCTGAAATCAAAATAAATCTGAAGGGTAAAAGCTAAAATTCCCACCCATGAGGCAAGAACGCTGCTTTGGGGCATATCACGAAGGGTATCCCACAAAAGGCCGAGCGGATTTGCAAGAAGAACTTTTTTAACAAGGCCGACCATAAAGCGCTTAACGCCCGAATAGAACTGTTCAAAATTCTCATGCCTTGTAACAAGCTGGTCGTCAACATCACGGTAGCGGACAATCGGGCCGGCAATCAGCTGAGGGAAAAGTGAAACATAGGCACCGAATGAAACAATATTCTTCTGAGCGGCGGTATCACCCCTGAAAACATCAATTGTGTAAGACATAATCTGGAAGGTATAAAATGATATCCCGATAGGCAGAGGAATATTGAGCTCTTTTATTCCGAGCGAGGGTATAAGCGAATTAATGTTGCGGGTAAAGAATCCGGCATACTTGAAGAAGCCGAGCATACCGAGGTCAATTATTACCGAGGCAACAAGAATAGCCTTTTTCTTTTTTAAATCGCCGTCAAATTTCTGAATAAGCAAGCCCGCAATATAGTTAATCACTATTGAAACGAGCATTAAGCTTATCAGCAGAGGTTCACCCCAGCCATAAAAAACAAGGTCGGCTATAAGCAAAAAACCGTTGCGGAATCTTTTCGGCAAAACATAATATATTGCCAGAACAAAAGGCAAAAAAATAAAAAGAAATAACAGACTTGAAAAAACCAATTAAGTGTTCTCCCGTCAAATAATTATCAGCCGGCAACGCAGCTGTTGAAAACAGAAGCCATGGCATCTGTTGAATCGGAGATGAAAAGGGCAACTGTGTTGCCGGTGCGAAGAACGGAGCACTTGTTGAGAATGGCAACCATTTCGGGGCTGTATCCGTCCATTTCTTCTTTCTGATAATCAAGATGCTGTTCAAGAGCGTCGGCTATGGAATCAGCTGCGGCGGAATCAGTACCCTCAATCATAATAATTTCA
>JAZUJM010000100.1:0-6998 GCA_045642785.1 Acutalibacteraceae bacterium
ATTTCGGAATTCAGCAGCGGAGCTTCATCCAGCACTTTTTCAATGTTTTTGAGGGTACGGGACACCCCGCTTTCCGCTTCGGCGATATGCATCACAACGCCCAGTCGTTTTTTGTTGCCCCGTCCGAAAGGAACCGACACCCTGCACCCCGGTAAAACGCGCTCCTCCAGCTCTGCGGGAACAGCATAGCTGAACTCCATATCAAAGCTGAAGGCGGCACCCTCCACCGCAACACCGGCAATTTTCATCGGTTTTCACGCAGTTCCTTTCGTTTTTTTAATCAAAGATTTCTGATTTCCTCAGGCTCAACGATAACATACTCACCGTTAATAATTTCGTTAAGAGCAATGCTGACGGGCTTTTCGGTCATTATTTCCTTTTCTTCATCTGCCTTGTCGGAAATTGCCCTTGCCCTTTTGGCTGTGGCTGTTACAAGGGAGTAACGACTGAGATGGTTTTTGAGAACTTTTCTGAGATCGGGATTAATCATTGTTTATTACCTCACTTATGGTATTTTTATTTCTTGAAGTTTTAAAGCTTTCTGCATTTATTACGGCAAGAAGGTCGGCTACCGCATCCTCAAGCTTGTCGTTGATTACAATATAATCATACTCAACCGAGCGGCGTATCTCTTCCTTTGCAATAAGAATCCGGCGCTGAATCGCCTCTTCATCATCGCTGTTTCTGCCGCGAAGGCGCTTTTCGAGCACCTTCATTGAGGGGGGAAGCACAAACACGCTCACGCAGTCGGGGTAAAGCTTTCTGATTTTTTCGGCACCCTTGACCTCTATTTTGAGAATTACATTTTTACCGCGTGAAAGCATTTCATCAACGGGAGCTTTGGGCGTTCCGTAAAGATTGCCGCCGTATTCGGCATATTCAAGAAAGCCGCCCTCACCGAGCTTCCTTTCAAAGTAATCGCGGGTAACAAAATAGTAGCTTTCGCCGTCAATTTCATTGTCGCGCTTTGCTCTTGTGGTTAACGACACGGAAACATTAACCTTATCGGTTATTTTGCGAAGCTCGTCAAGCACGGTATCCTTGCCCGCGCCGGAGGGGCCCGAAAATATTATCAACATTCCCTTTTCGTTCATTCCTCATCCTCCTCGTCAAGCTCTTCCTCATCCTCATCATTAAGACGGTTTGCAACTGTTTCGCTTTGAAGATAGGTGAGAATTACATGGTCACTGTCGGTAAGAATAACAGCCCTGGTGCGCCTGCCGTGGGTGGCATCAATAAGGGTTCCGCGCTCCTTGCTCTCCTGAATGATTCTTTTTATCGGCGCTGATTCCGGGCTGACAATGGCAACAAGCCTGCCGGCGTTAACCATATTGCCGAAGCCTATATTTATGAGTTTCACTCTGAAAGCCTCCGTTATTCTATGTTCTGAATCTGCTCGCGGATTTTCTCGATTTCCGCTTTAATGTCAACAACCTTCCTTGCAATCTGAACATCCTGACCCTTTGAACCGATTGTGTTGGCCTCTCTGTTCATCTCCTGCACAAGGAAATCCATCTTTTTGCCGATGGGTTCATTCGCTTCAAGGAATGTGCGCATCTGCGAAATGTGGCTTCTGAGCCTTACGGTTTCTTCCGCAACGGCTATTTTATCGGCAAAAATCGCGGCCTCGGTAAGAAGTCTTTGTTCATCAACCGAGGTGTCGGCAAGCAAATCATTGAGCCTTGCAAGAAGCTTTGCGTTATATTCCTTAACGGTTTCGGGTGAACGCTCCTCAATAAAGGCAACACATTCAAGAATGGTGTCAAGGCGTGAGGAAACATCGTTCTTAAGCTTTTCACCCTCACGCTCACGCATCTGCATAAAGCCAGCAAGTGCTTCACCCGCAACTTCGCTGACAGCATTCCAGATTTTATCTTCATCGGTCTGCTGCTTGCGAACGGAAAACACATCGGCAACGCGTGAAAGGGAAGAAACGGTTATATCATTGCGAAGCCCGTATGTTTTTTCAAGCTCCTCATACGCGGCAAGGTAGCTCTTTACAAGAGGATGATTGACGCTGATAAGGGTATCGGGCTCTTCAAGGCTTTCAAGGGTAAGCGAGCACTCAACCTTTCCCCTTGAAATGGCACCCGAGAAATAAGCCTTAAGCTTTTCTTCAAGAAAAGCACAGCTTCGCGGCAGCCTTGCGGCAAATTCAAAATATCGGTGGTTAACACTCTTTATTTCAAGAGTTATATTCATTCCGTCAACGGTTTTCTGAGCTCTGCCGTATCCGGTCATACTTCTGAGCATACTTTACTGCGGCAAAAGAGTGCCGCGCTCCTTTCAAATTTTTTCTGCACACTTGCAGGAGCAGGTGAGAACATCGGGAATATCGGCGGTAAGCACCGACTGCTCCGTTTTAAAGCCGAGGCGTTCAAACACAGCCTCAACCCCGTCGGGAAGTGAAGCGGCGGTTACGCGCGCGGTAAAGGCTCCCCTTAACGCCGCATAATTCAAAGCCGAGCGAATAAGTCCCTCGGCAACCGCCGGGCCGTCATTACTGCCCGAAAAGCCGAGGATAAAGCATTGATAGCCCTCTGCTTTGAAAAACACCTGCATTGAAAAGGGAGAATCCGCACGGTAAACAACCGTGTTTTCGCCGAAAAGCTTTTCAGCCTCACCGTCATTCTCAATAGGTAAAAATCTAATCATTTCGATTTGCCCTGCTTTTGTTTTTTGATTCCCGCGGCAGTGAAAAGCTTGTCCGTTTCCTGCTCGGTTAAATCGCGCCACTCACCCTGAGGGAGCATACCCAGCTTAACGGGGCCAATCGCCGTTCTTTTAAGCCTTGCGGTTTCAAGGCCGAGTGCCTCGCACATTTTGCGGATTTCACGGTTTCTGCCCTCATAGAGAACCATTTCAAGAACCACCCTGCCCTCTTCCTTTTGAAGAATGCGAACATCGGCGGGGGCAGTCATCCGCCCGTCAATCTCAATGCCGGCCGAAAGGCGGTCTATCATATCCTCGGTTACCGCGGGGCGAACCGTTACGCGGTAGGTTTTGCCGACCCTGCGTGAGGGGTGCATAAGCGCATTGGCAAGCTCACCGTCATTTGTCATAAGAAGAGCGCCCTCGGAATTGCGGTCAAGCCTGCCCACCGGGTAAACACGCTCCTTAACATCGGCAACAAGCTCCGTTACGCATTTGCGGCCGAGCTCGTCATCCATAGTGGTAACAAATCCGCGGGGCTTATGCAAAAGAATGTAGCGCATTGTTTTTTCGCGGATTATCTTTGTTCCTTTAACGGTTACCGTGTCTTTTTTAGGGTCAACCGTGTCGCCTATTACGGCCTTTTTTCCGTTGACCTTAACCTCTCCGTTTTCTATCATTGTTTCGGCCTTGCGGCGTGATGCAACGCCGGCCTCGGAGAGAAATTTCTGCAATCTTATCCTGTTATCAGCCAACTGATAAGCTCCTTTAACAGTTCAATACTGTTTTACAAAATATTTTTTAAGTTTCTTTGCCGAATTTGTAAAAAAACCGTTATCTTCCTTTTTCGGAACCTGTTCAAGCCTTTCTGCCGCTTCATCCGCCGCAATGCAAGCTTCTCCTATTGTTTTGCCGCCGGAAAGATAAAGCACCCTGCCGACTATCTGCCCCGGCTCAACCGGTGCATACAGAAATCTCGGCAAAAGAACAAGCTCTTCAACATTTTTCGCATTTACAAGCACGGGCGGGTCAACTACCGACACATTAACGCTTTTTTTATTGCCGCCGGTTACGACAGCGGTGTAACGCCTGCGTTCGCACCTTTCGGCACAAACAGCCGAAAAGCCGTAATCAAGCAGCGCCGCGTGGTCGTTCCAGTCATCCGGGTCGCCGAGGGTAACGGCGACAAGAATAACCCCGTTTCGCTCAGCGGCACTCACAAGGCACCTGCCGCTCTTTTTGGTGAAGCCGGTTTTAACGCCTATGGCGCCGTCATAGCTCCAAAGCAGACGGTTATGATTGGTGAGCGTTCTGCGGTATGGCGGATTGCCGTAGCAAAGGGTTGCCTTCTGCTTTTTGCAAATGTCGGCAAAAGCAGGATTCTTAACGGCACAAGCCGCCAGCAGAGCCATATCGTGAGCGGTGGTGTAATGCTCACCGTCATCAAGCCCCGACGGAGTTACAAAATGTGTGTTCAGCATCCCGATTTGTACAGCGCGTTCATTCATCATTGCGGCAAAAGCGGGAACCGAGCCTGCAACAGCGATTGCCGCCGTGTTTGCGGCATCGTTGCCGGATTGAAGCAGCATACCGTGAACAAGGTCATTATAAGTTACCTTATCCCCCGGCAGAAGGCCCATTGAGGTACCCTCCACCGCCGACATCTGCTCGGTTACCGTTACCGTTTTGAACGGTGTGGCCTGCTCAATGAGCAAAAGCGCGGTCATTATTTTTGTTGTGCTCGCCATTGAATGGCGGCTGTCGGCGTTAAGCGAATACAAAACCTCACCGTTATTTACGCACAGCAGCTCCGCCGCCTTTGCCGAAAGCTCGGGCGGCTCCTGCGCCGCACACGGTGATGAAAACATTATTATCGCAGCCAACACCGCCGATATGATTCCGAATAAGACCTTCAAATATATCCCCCGCAAAATATTTTTTTATATTTTATGAAGCGGGGAATCGGTTTTATTACATCAGTTGTTGTTCTCTATAAATTCGTCAATGGTGGTGTCAACATCAACATCGGCATCCTTATGGGTGAGCTTTGTGATAACTTCGCTCGCCTTATCAACAACATCGGGAATCATGCCGATTGCTCTTTCAACCGAACCTTCGGTGGCGTTGAGGTACTTGATTGAAACATTGCCGTTGTTAACAACAAGGAAAGCAACGGGGGTGATTGTTATGCCGGCTCCGCCGCCGCCGCCGAAAAGCTCTTTGCTTGTTTTGGTGGGGAAGTCGCTGCCGCCCGAAGCAAAGCCGTATGTAACCTTGGAAACGGGAATAACCTGAAGATTTTCATTGATAACGATGGGGTCGCCGATAATTGTGCTCACATCAACAAGGTCCTTTATCTTGTCGATTGATGTACCGAGCATTCCTGCTGCTGACTGTTCTTTCATTTGTTTTTCCGCCTTTCATATTTAAGTTTTTATTTTTTTACTCTGCTTTAAGCTTTTTTCTTTTTTCTGCTTCCCGAGAGTAATTTTAACAAGACATTGAATAATAACTGAACACCGACAATAAGCACGGCTCCGATAAGCCTGCGGGGAACAACGGATATTTTTGCGTGCAGGCGAAGAGTGGTTTTCTTTATGTCGCTGCCGAAATCGGGGATAATCTCACAGCGGGGATTTCTTATTCTCATAGCCGTTGTAAGATAACCGAGAAGAGGATAGATTTCCGCACACAGCTTACCGTATTTTTCCGCCGTGTCGGAGGCCTCAATTTCACTGACGATAATGGAAATAAACAAATCGTCAATAATGAAAGCCCTGATTATTCTGCCGAACATTCCCTTTAAATCATTAACAAGATTCTTGAGAAGCTCAATAAAGCCCGGAACACCGCGATTGTGATAGAAGCGGGTAATTATGTTATCCTTCTTCTTCTTTTTCGGTTCGGGAACCGTTTCATCCTTGGGCTTTTCCTCGGGTTTGGGTTCCTCTTTTTTCTTTTTCTCTTTCTTCGGTTTTTTCTTTTTCTTCTTCTTTTTCTTCTTCTCCTGCTTCGGCAGAATGTGAAGCTTTATGAAAAGCCAGCTCACATCAAGCGAAAAGCCGTCTTCAAGGTGAACGGTAGCCGAAAGCTTGACCGAAAGAAGAAGCACAAAGAAAAGAATAATCGAAGCAATTACAATTAACGCCGTCACAGCACCACCCCTCTCTTTTTATTGACCGTTCTCTGCCTGCTGCCGAAGCTCGTTGCCCTCGGCAATGGTAAAGAAATCTTTTATCTGCTCGCCCTGCTCGCTGTCTATCTCATCCTCATCATCCTCATCTGCAAGCAATGATTTATCCGGCAGCTCGGGGAGCTCCGAAAGTGAGGTAAGGCAGAAGCAGCGAAGGAAATCGGGAGTTGTGCCGTAAAGCAGCGGCCTGCCCGGCAGTTCAAGCCTGCCTTTTTCTTCAAGCAGACCCTTCTGGCACAGCGTTGTGATAACGCCGGAGCAGTCAACTCCCCTTATCTGCTCAACATAGGCCTTAGTTACCGGCTGGTTGTAAGCGACTATCGCCAGAACTTCAAATGCCGCATTGGAGAGCGGGGCGTTCTTTTTCTTTTCAAGCACGGCGCGAACCTGCGGGGCAAATTCAACGCGTGAGCAAAGCTGATATTTGTTGCCGAGCTTTAAAAGGCAGATTCCGCTTTCTCTCTCCTTCAGCTTTGCGGAAAGTGAGGAAAGAATGATTTCCGCCTCGTCATTTTCGATTTCAAGAGCCTCGGCGATTCTTGCAATCTCAACCGGCTCGCCCGAGGCAAAGATTATTGCCTCACAGGCGGCGCATTTTTCACTATTCGTCAATTTCTATGTTCTCCCCTCTGCCCTGAAGCAAAATAATCTCGGCGTTTTCGCCCTCTCCCTCAACAAAAATTCTTTTTGCCTTTGCCATGGCAAGAATGGCAAGGAAAGTGGCAACCATCTCCGAGCGGGATTCCGAAGCCTCAAAGAAGCTTGAAAAGCGCTGCCTTCCTCCGTTTGAAAAGCGTTTGATTATGCACTCAATACGGGAGGAAACCGATACTATCTTGTGAGCAACAATGCCCTTGAACGCATCAATGGGCGGCGGCAGTTTTCGCTTGCCCTTGCCCACCGCGGCAAGAAAAGCCTTGTATATTTTTGCGGGCTCATGGATTCTTGTGTAAGTCATATCCTCTTCTATAGGCTCGGGCTCACGGCAGAAAAAGTCAAAGCCGTTTGCCATCTGTGCAAGCTTGCCAGCAACAAGCTTGCAGTCGCGGTATTCGGTCAGCTCACCTCTGAGTTCTTCGACCAGCTGTTCCGCCTCTTCATGAACGGGAAGCAGCGACACGGTTTTAATATAAACAAGCCTTGCCGCCATTTC
>JAZUJM010000101.1:0-5700 GCA_045642785.1 Acutalibacteraceae bacterium
AGTTCCTCAATTCTCTTGAAAATAAATACGGAGATATCAGGAACAAGATTCTCGGCGCCATGCAGAGAAAACATATAAACGGATATTGATTATATAAAAGAGGTAGTTTTATGAAATACGCTGTTATTCTTTATGACGGAATGGCGGATTATCCCGTTCCGGCGCTCGGCGGCAAAACTCCCATGGAGCTTGCAAAAAAGCCGGTGTTTGACTCCCTTGCCGCAAGGGGAGAGGTCGGGCTTGTTAAAACCGTTGCCGAGGGTCTTAAGCCCGGCAGCGATATTGCAAACTTAAGCGTTATGGGCTACGACCCCGCCGTGTATTACACCGGGCGCTCCCCGCTGGAGGCGGTGAGCATAGGCGTTAAAATGGCAGATGAAGATATCGCCATGCGCTGCAACCTTGTCACATTAAGCGATGAGGAAAATTACGATGAAAAAACAATGGTGGATTACTCCGCCGGTGACATTTCAACCGAGGATGCCGCCGAGCTTATCAAGGCCGTGCAGGAGCATTTCGGCGGCGGTGAGTTTGATTTTTACAGCGGTGTAAGCTATCGCCATTGCCTTATTCACCACGGTGGAACCACCGAGCTCGGCTCAATGACTCCGCCCCACGATATTTCCGGCAAGGTTGTGGGCGGATATATTTCCACCCATAAAAATGCAGAAAAGCTCACCGCGATGATGCGCGAAAGCTATTCGTTTTTAATGGAGCACCCCGTTAATAAAAGAAGGATTGCCGAAGGCAAGCGCCCCGGCAATTCAATCTGGCTTTGGGGCGAGGGCAAGCGACCCGCGCACGATTCATTTGAAAAGCTTTGGGGGCTTAAGGGCAGCGTTATTTCCGCTGTTGACCTCCTTAAGGGAATCGGCATTTCCGCCGGGATGAACACCCCGGAGGTTGAGGGTGCCACCGGATACATCGACACCAATTTTGAGGGCAAGGCCGCCGCGGCGGTTGAGGAGTTCAGAAACGGCAGGGATTTTGTCTATGTTCATTTTGAGGCTCCCGATGAATGCGGCCACCGCAACGAACCGCAGAACAAGGTTCACTCCATTGAGCTGATTGATGAAAAGGTGCTTCCCGTTATTCTTGATTATCTTGACAACTGCGGTGATGATTATAAGGTGATGATATTGCCCGACCACCCCACGCCGATAGTCACCATGACCCACGCGGGCGATGCCGTGCCCTATATGATTTATCATAAAAACGCCGAAACCGAAAGCGGTGTTAAGAGCATCAACGAAAATTCAGCCAAGGAAACCGGCAATTATGTAGCCGTAGGCCACACGCTGATTAAGAAATTTCTTGATAAATAAGGAGAGATAAAAATGAAAGAGTACAAAATAAACACAAACTGCCTTCACGCGGGCTACACTCCCAAAAACGGAGAACCCAGGGTGCTGCCTATCTGCCAGAGCACAACCT
Source organism: Acutalibacteraceae bacterium (assembly GCA_045642785.1). Lineage (GTDB taxonomy): Bacteria > Bacillota > Clostridia > Oscillospirales > Acutalibacteraceae > CAG-177. Next base: position 1,435 of record JAZUJM010000101.1, read on the forward strand.
ATAAGTATGATTCAAGCGTTGAAATGGGTCAGCTTTTTGACCTTGAAAAAAGCGGATATTTTTACACCCGCCTTGCCAACCCCACAAGTGATGCGGTTGCCGCAAAGATAGCCGCCCTTGAAGGCGGTGTGGGTGCCATGCTCACTTCCTCCGGTCAGGCTGCATCCTTCTTCTCGGTGTTTAACATTGCCGGTGCAGGCGACCATGTTGTTTCCTCCTCTGCAATTTACGGCGGCACATTCAACCTTTTCAATGTTACCATGAGAAAGCTCGGCATTGATTTCACCTTCGTTCGCCCCGATGCCACCGAGGATGAGCTTCGAGCCGCTTTTAAGCCCAACACCAAGGCTGTTTTCTCCGAAACTCTTTCAAATCCCTCACTTAATGTGCTTGATATTGAGATGTTTGCAAAGGTTGCCCACGAAAACGGAGTTCCCCTTATTGTGGATAACACCTTCCCCACTCCCATCAACTGCCGCCCGTTTGAATTCGGCGCTGATATCGTTGTTCACTCCACCACAAAGTATATGGACGGCCACGCAACAAGCGTCGGCGGAGTTATTGTTGACAGCGGCAATTTTGACTGGAATCAGAACGATAAATTCCCCGGCCTCACCACTCCCGATGATTCCTACCACGGCATAACCTACACCGAAAAATTCGGTAAGGCAGCCTATATCACCAAGGCAAATGCCCAGCTTATGCGCGACCTCGGCTCCATTCCCGGCCCGATGAACGCCTTCCTTCTCAACCTCGGCCTTGAAACCCTTTTCCTCAGGGTTGAAAGACATTGCGAAAACGCACTTAAGGTTGCAAAATTCCTTGAAGCAAGCGAATATGTTAACGAGGTTACTTACCCCGGCCTTGAAAGCGACAAGGGCTATGCACTTGCAAAGAAATATATGCCCAACGGCACAAGCGGCGTTATCTCCTTCAGAATAAAGGGCGGCAGAGAGGCTGCCACAAAATTTATGGATTCACTTGAAATGGCTTCAATAGTGACCCATGTTGCCGATTGCCGCACCTGCTGCCTGCACCCAGCAAGCACCACTCACCGCCAGCTTACCACCGAGGAGCTTGATGCCTGCGGCGTTTATGAGGACCTTATCAGGTTCTCCGTCGGCATTGAGGATGTTGAGGATATTCTTGCCGATGTTAAGCAGGCGCTTATCAAATCGGCTCAATAATTGAGGTAAAGGCTGTGGAATACAGAAAGCTGAACGGAAGGCTTGACACGGGCTTTGCTCCCGAAGGTGAAAAATACACGCTTCACCTGCAAAAAATGGTGGCGTGCAGAACCGTTTCGGAGAAAGAGCATTACAGCGCCGCCGAATTTGATAAGTTTGAGGCCGTTCTTCGTGAAAGCTATCCTCTTGTTTTTGAAAAGGGCGAAATTATCCCTCTTTGCGGCAGCACTTTTATTAAACTGCCCGGCAAAGACAGCGGGCACCCGCTTGTGCTTATGTCGCACAAGGATGTGGTGCACGAGGGCAAAAAGAAGTGGAAAGCGCCGCCCTTTGAGGGCAGGGTGATAAACGGCAGAATGTTCGGCCGCGGCACCTTTGACTGCAAGGCATCGCTCTGCGCTCTTTTTGAAGCTGCGGAAAGCCTGCTTGCCGAGAATTATGAATTAAAAACCGACCTTTATATTTTTGCCTCATCAACCGAGGAAATCGCGGGCAGCGATGCTCCTGAGGCGGTTGAATATTTCAGAAAAGCCGGGATTGTGCCGGGCCTTGTAATTGACGAGGGCGGCGCGGTGCTCCGCAATCCTTTCCCCTCACGCTATAAACGCTTTGCGATGATAGGCGCGGTGGAGCGTTCAAGCGCCAGATTTGTTTTTGACTGCGACAGCGAGGAAGCGGCAAAGAAATTTAAGAAGGCGGTTTTACGCCTGCGCCCGGGAAAATATGAAATGTATCCCGAGGTTTCGGAGCTTCTTCAAGGCCTTTCCGGGTATCTCAGCCCGCCGCTCGGCAGTATTCTTAAGGTGCTGAACAATCACCCGAATGCGGCAAAGTTCATCCTTACCCATTGCGGGCCCGATGCCCGTTCATTCTGCGGTTCGCTCACCGGGGCCAACATTCCCGCCGGTGATGATAAAAAGGCGCTCGGCAATGAATACGGCGGGCTTAAAAATCCCGTAAGAGCATTTGCCTCCGGCAACTATTACAATAAAATTGCGGATGTTGCCGAAGAGATAAAGGCGCTTGCCGAAAGGTTCGGGGCAAAGCCGGTGAATGAAACCGTGCGTGAAACCGAACAGCCCGTTTCTTCTCAATCCGCCGGATATAAATTCGCGGGTGAAGTTGCCCAAACGGTGTTTGAAAATATCGGTGTTTTGCCCTATCCCGTGCTCGGCAGAACAGACAGCCGCTATTTTATCGGCTATGCCGAGGATGTTATCCGCTTTATCCCAGTTGAAATTTCACTTTCGCAGATGATGAAATTCCATTGCCCGAATGAGAACATTTTTGTGTCATCACTTCCTGCGGCGGTGGAGTATTACCGCGAAGCAATAAAGCAATATATGTTATAATGTAATATATTATAAGGGGAAGAATCCGTACTGAGCGGAATTCTTCCCTTTTTCGTCAAAAATACCAACTCGGAACAAAAATTTTTTATAAATTAAAAATGAGCATTTAGTATGAAAAACAGAGAAAAAACGAGGAAAAAAGAGCTTGCACAATGTAAATTAAAAAATTCAAAAAAAGCTCTTGACACTTTAATTACCTTGTGATAATATAGGCAAGCACGAAAAAATCTAATCGGAGGTAGTGTTATGTCAACCTATATGCCCAAAGAGGCTGACCTTGTTGAGCGTAAGTGGTATGTAATCGACGCTGCAGGCAAGCCCCTCGGCAAGACTGCTGTTGAAGCTGCAAACCTTCTTCGCGGCAAGAATAAGCCCACATTCGTTCCTCACGAAGACTGCGGCGATCATGTTATCATCATCAACGCCGAAAAAGCCGTTCTTACCGGCAAAAAGCTTGATCAGAAAAAGTATTATCATCACAGCGGCTACATCGGCCACCTCAAAGAGGTCAAGTATCGCACTCTTATGGCTTCCAAGCCCGAGTTCGCTGTTACCAAGGCTGTTAAGGGTATGATCCCCGACACAGTTATCGGCCGCAAGGCTCTCACCAGACTTCGCGTTTACAAGGGCGCTGAGCATCCTCACGCCGCACAGAAGCCCGAAGTTTGGGAGTTTTAAGAAAGGGAGGCTGTTTTAAATGTACGATTCTAATCCTTATTTCTATGGCACCGGCCGCAGAAAGAGCTCAGTTGCAAGAGTTCGTCTTTACCCCGGCACCGGCAAAATCACAATCAACGACAGAGACATCGATGATTATTTCGGACTTGATACCCTCAAGCTCCTTGTTCGTCAGCCCCTCGTTCTTACCGAGACCGGCGAAAAGTTTGATGTTGTTTGCCGCGTAGCAGGCGGCGGCGTTACCGGCCAGGCCGGCGCAATCCGTCACGGCATCTCCAGAGCTCTTCTTCTCTATGATGCAGAGCTTCGCACCGCCCTTAAGAAGGCAGGCTTCCTTACCAGAGACCCCAGAATGAAAGAGAGAAAGAAATACGGTCTCAAAGGCGCCCGTCGCGCACCGCAGTTCAGCAAGAGATAAAAAACCGCATATTTTCAAGGCTTCGGAGTTCTTCTCCGGAGCCTTTTTTTCGATTTCCGTCTGCTATTGAATGTGTGTTCTGTTTATGATATATTATCAATATACCGTAATATTTGCCACATTAAAATCGGCAATATCAAATCCGAATTACCGGAGTTAAGAAAAATGAAATTTGAAGTTCTGACAATTAATATAGCCGTTGAGCTGTTCGGAATCGTAATCTGCATGATGGTTATTTTCTGCCGCAGGTTTGTGGTTGCCGGCAGGCACCGGGAAATCCAGAGTGATTTCACCATGCTTGTGCTGTGTGAAGCTCTTCTGCTGTTCTTCAGCGCGGTTTCGGGAATCATGACCGGCCACGACTCTGATGCGGCAAAAGCATTCCTGCCGTTTTGCTGCTTTATGCAGAATCTGCTTACCTATACGCTTCTCGGCTTTTACACCAATTATGTTATTCACTCCGTTAAAAGCAAACACGGCAAACACATTTATAAGGTCACGTGGCTTTTTGCGGCTCTGAGTACCGTCGCATTGGTTTACAATCTGTTCAGACCCGTATTCTACTACATTGACAGTTCAAATATTGTCCGTCAGTGCAAGCTGTTCATTTTTTCGCAGGTTCCGTGTATCC
>JAZUJM010000102.1:0-7462 GCA_045642785.1 Acutalibacteraceae bacterium
GTTGCTCAGTACAATATGATGTCGGGTGGAGGCTGCGAGGTTCCCGAATGGGGTTTGGGTGTGCTTTACCGCTGCAACGGCGGCTACAACGACCGTCAGATTTCGGAGATTGCGCACTATATGCGTGATAATTCCGTGCCCTGCGATATTCTCGGCCTTGAACCCGGCTGGCACACCCACGCTTACTCCTGCACCTACAAGTGGAATAAGGAAAGGTTCCCCGAGCCTGAAAAATTTGTTAAAGAAATCAAGGATATGGGCTACCATATTAATCTTTGGGAGCACGCCTTTGTGCACCCGGATTGCGATTTCCACGATGAGATTCAGCCTTACAGCGGCGATTACTGCGTTTGGGGCGGGCTTGTTCCCGATTTTTCGCTGCCGGAGGCAAGGAAGATTTTTGCCGATTATCACCGCGAAAACCTTGTTTCAATGGGAATTGACGGCTTTAAGGCGGATGAATGTGACGGCAGCGACTATACCGGCGGTTGGACTTTCCCTAATCATACCCGTTTCCCCTCCGGGCTTGACGGTGAGCAATATCACAACCTTTTCGGCGTGCTTTATTCGCAAACCATGCTTCAGGCGCTTGACAACAAGCCCACACTTTCCGAGGTGCGCAGCATGGGCGCTCTCGGTGCGCCTTATCCCTTTGTTATTTACAGCGACTTATCAAACATAAAGGCATTTCTGACCGGCGTTGTGAACTCCGGCTTTTCCGGCATACTGTGGACCCCCGAGGTAAGAGGATGCGAAACGGAAAAGGAGCTTTTAAGAAGGCTGCAGATGGTTACATTCTCGGTGCAATGCCTTATAAACGCATGGTGCTGCCCGGAGATTCCGTGGCTTAAATTCAACTGTGTTGACAAGGTGAAAGAAATTCTCGGTGAGCGCAAAAAGCTTATTCCCAAGCTTAAAGCGGCGTTTGACAAATACCGTGAAACCGGCGTTCCGCCCGTAAGAGCCCTTGTTATGGATTACACCGACGACCCGGAAACCTTTGATGTTGACGACGAATATCTTTTCTGTGATGATTTGCTTGTTGCGCCCTTTACCGATTTTGAAAGCGACACAAGAGAAATCTATTTGCCCGCAGGGGTGTGGGAGGATTATTTCACGGGCGAAATTTATCATTCCGGGCATATGAGCTATACTTCGGAAAACATCCCCGTTTTCAAAAAAATAATAAAATAAAAAATAGCTTGCATATCCGATAAATTTACAGTATAATGGCAATAATATTTGTTTTCGGAGGTTAACCAATGAACTTTTTAGCACAGTCACTTCTTCTTGCTTCCGCCGGCACAGCCGGTGCGGGTACGGGCGCAGCAGGTCAGAGTAATCCCACTTCTTTGATTATTCTTATGGTCGTTATGTTCGGCGCCATGTATTTCATTATGATAAGACCTCAGAAGAAAAAGCAGAAAGAAGAACAGGAAATGCGTGATGCCATTCAGGTTGGCGATGAAATCACCACCATCGGCGGCATTATGGGCAGAGTTGTTGTTGTTAAGGATGATTCCATAGTTATCGAAACCGGCGCTGACCGCAACAAAATGAAGATAACACGCTGGGCTGTTTCCACCAACAACACAGCGGTTGAAAAAGCAGAGGCTGAAAAGGCTGCCGCCAAAGAGGCTGCCGAGGCCGAAAAGAAGAAAAAAATGGAAGAGGCCGCCGCAGAAGGCAAGGCCAAGAGAAAGAAAACAAAGAAAAAGGACGACACCTTTGAGAACTGATTTCTTTCCGCAGCATCACTTAACCTGCCGAAGAGTTTTCTTTTCGGCGGGTTTATATTTTGGAGGAGGATAATATGGAAAGCTTTCTTAAGCAGGCCAATTCACCGCAGATGTATCTGCTTGCAGGCGGCATAATAGCCATAGTGCTTGTGCAGGCCTTTATTTTTCTTATCCGTGCGTGGCGTGAAGGCAAGCGCCTCGGCATGAGCTCAAAACAGCTTCGCAAGGTGGTTATTTCAAGCTCCACCTTTACTCTTCTGCCCTCTGTGGCGATTCTTATAGGCGTGCTTGCACTTGCACCCTCACTCGGAATACCCCTTCCGTGGACAAGGCTCTCGGTTGTCGGCTCACTTCAATATGAGGGCCCGGCTGCCAACAACATAGCAAAGGCAATTCTCGGCAGCGAGCTGCCCACCGACCTTATGACCCCCTCCGCCTTTGCCTCAATAGCCTTCGGTATGACCATGGGCGTTATTTCAACCTCGGTTTTCATCCTTTTCTTTTACAAATCCTATCAGAAAAAGATTACGAAAACCGCAACAAAAGACACCAAGTTCACCGATGTTATTTTCTGCTCCGGCTTTATGGGCATGGTTGCCGCCTATGTCGGCGACGCCGTGAGCAAGCTCAGAACCCTTACCCTTGCCGACGGCACCGCAAGGCCCCGCAACATCCTTTACCTTGTTGCCCTGCTTGTTTCGGCGGGTGCCATGGCTTTCTTTACCGTGCTTATCAAGAAAAAGAAAATGGACTGGCTCGAAAATTACGCCTTTGCGTTCAGTATGCTCCTCGGAATGATAGCTTCCGTTGCAGGCCAGTTTATCTTCCCTTCACTTTCAACATTTATAGATTAAGGAGGCGGAAAAAATGAAGAATACAACATTATCCTATGAAGATTCAACCCATCGCGTGGGCAGATTCTGGATGGCATTCATGCTTCTTGTTATGTTCTGCCTTCCCCTCGGCATTTGCCTGATTCTCAGAACAACTCCCGATTTTTCCGCCGCGTTCTGGATGGCGTTTGTGCCGATTATCCTTGCCGATGTTCCCTCCGGAATCGGTGAGCTTATCGCTTACGCTCCGCTTCTCGGCACCGGCGGCACCTACCTTGCATTCATCACCGGCAACCTTTCAAACCTTAAAATTCCCTGCGCCATGAATGCAAGAAAAATGGCCGGCACCGAGATAGGCACACCCGAAAATGAGGTTGTTTCCACCATTTCGGTGGCTTCAAGCGCAATCACCACCACTATTGTTATCGCTCTCGGCGTGCTGTTTATCACGCCGCTGACCCCGATTCTTGAAAATCCGACCCTGCGCCCCGCGTTCAAAACCGTTATCCCCGCAATGTTCGGCGCCCTCGGCTACAAGTATGCAAGCGATAACCCCAAGGCGGCGATTCTTCCCGTTGCCCTCGGCATTATCATTTTCCTTATCGCTCCTCAGCTTACCACTCAGGTTTCGATTATGGTTTTCGTTATAGCTGCCATTTCAATCGTGGCAACCTTCTTCCTCTACAAGAAAGGATTGTTTAAATAATGAAAATTTTTCTTGCCGTTCTCGCAGTTATAGTTGTTGTTTTTGCCGTTTGCGCCGTAAGGGCGGCAAGGGCAAAGGCAAAGCCCTCCGGCAGCGCCCCCGCAATCTCCTACACCAAAGAGGAAGAGGCAATGTATGCCCGCTTCCTTTCCGAAATGATAAAATGCCCCACCGTTTCCCTGCGCGGCAACACCGATCTGACCGAATTTAAAAAGCTGCAAAAGGTTATGGCGGAGCTTTTCCCGAACATTGATTCAAAGCTTGAAAAAACCGAGCTTGAAGGCAATCTGCTTTACCGCTGGAAGGGCAAAAACAGCTCGCTTGACGGCGTGCTGCTTATGGGCCACCAGGATGTTGTTACCGCCGATGAACCCGGCTGGGTTCATGACCCGTTTTCGGGCGATGTTGAAAACGGCGTTGTTCACGGCAGGGGAGCAATGGACTGCAAATGCACCGTTATGGCGGAATGGGCGGCTGTTGAAGAGCTGCTTAAAGAAGGCTTCGAGCCCGAAAGGGATATTTACCTTGCCTGCTCAGTCAATGAGGAAATCGGCGGCACCGGCGCACCGATGACCGCGCAGTACCTTAAGGATAAGGGCGTTCACCTTGCGCTTGTTATGGATGAGGGCGGCGCCATTGTTCAGAATGTTGTGCCCGGAATGAGCGCAGACTGCGCCGCTGTGGGCATTGTTGAAAAGGGCTATGTTGATATTAAATTCAAGGCAAAAAGCAACGGCGGCCACTCCTCAACACCGCCCAGGGATAACCCGCTTGCAAGGCTTGCGGCCTTTATGAACGAGGTGGAGAAAAAGCGCCCGTTCAAAAAGAAAATCACCCCGGTTGCCGAAACAATGTTTGTTCATTGTGCACCCTATCTCAACTTCCCGTTCAGGCTTGTGCTGTGCAATCTCTGGCTGTTCAGGCCGCTGCTTACAAAGGTTCTGCCGCTTGTGTCCTCTGCGGCGGAGGCATTTATTTCCACCACCTGCGTTTTTACAATGTGCGGCGGTTCAAGAACCCCCAATGTTATTCCGGATGAAGCCTATGTTATCGCAAACCTGCGCCCCACAATCTCGCAGGATTCCGACGAAAGCATAAAGGTGATTACCGAAATCGCAAAGAAATACGGGCTCGAATATGAAATAATCAGAAACGCTCCCGTTTCGGATATTGTTGATATCAACAGCGGCGAATTCAAATATCTTGAAAAATGCGTTCACGAGTGCTTCCCCGGCGTTTGCTTTGTGCCCTATTACATCACCGGCGGCACCGATTGCAGAAATTATCAGATAGTCAGCGACAACTGCCTGCGCTTTACTCCCGTCAGAATGACAAATGAGCAGGAGAAAGCAATGCACGCCGCCAACGAGAGCATTAACACCGACGCCATATCGGAGGGCGTAAAATTCTATAAGTATTTCCTCAAAAACTTCGATAAATAATAAAGTATAAAAATAAACTCCCTTTCATATCATTTACTGATTTATAAATGATTGAAGGGGAGTTTTTATATGGCAAGGGAACAGAAAAACGAAACGGGAAAAAACGGCAGAATCAAAAGAACGGCTTTGGGCTCGGCGGCGGGAATCATTTTGTTTTTTGTGCTTTTGTGCGCTGCGGCGGCGGTGCTGCTGAAAACGGGAATGCCCGCTGCAAAATATCGCTTTGCAGGTGCCGCCTGTGCCGGGGCGGCGGGGCTGATTGCGGGCTTCGGCGCGGTTATTCCGGTAAGAAAAAACGGCTTTGCCACCGGGGTGCTCACCGGGCTTTTTGCCGCTGTGCCCTCAACGCTTGTTCTGTTTTGCACCGCCGATAATTTCAGCTTCCCCGTGTGCCTTGTGCCCGGGGGCGTTATGATTGCCTCGGCGGCATTAGGAGGAATAGCGGCGGCAAATATAAAAAGGAAGAATAAATATTAATAAAACGGTAATATACTGCTGACAAGCAAAACCGCGACAGACTTTGTTGCCTGTCGCTTTCTTTTATTCACGGAAAATAAAAAACTCACCTTTGCCGTAAAGACAAAGGTGAGCTTTGGTGATCCATCGGAGATTCGAACTCCGGACACCTTGATTAAAAGTCAAGTGCTCTGCCAACTGAGCTAATGGATCATATGCGGTTTTTTTAATGCCTTGATATAATACATCAAGCGGCAGATATTGTCAAGTGCTTTTTTTAAATTAATAAATTCTTTTTTGTTGTTCGTAAAAGCCTTTACAAATTCGACAGGAAGTGATAAGATACAAAAGGTAAGAAATCTTTAATGGCGGTACGGCGATACCGAAAAGGTTTATGATATCGTGAAGGGGTGTGCTATGTGCGCCCGCAAAGAGATCTTGCCCTCGGGGCAGGGTCATTTTTTTTGGAGAAACGGTATGATTTTTAAATCCTTTATTATGGATAAAGCGGCGGTGAACCGCTCACTTACCCGCATTTCGCACGAGATTGCGGAGCGCAACCCCAACGAAGCCGAAATCTGCCTTGTGGGCATTATGAGGCGCGGCGCCACCCTTGCGGATATCCTCGGCGCAAAGCTTTCATCCCTCGGCGTTAAGGTGAATGTCGGCTATCTTGACATCACTCTTTACCGTGATGACCTTTCACCCGCGGCGGATTTGCCCCGGGTCAACAAAACGGATATGCCGTTTTCCGTTACCGACAAAACCGTTGTTATGGTGGATGATGTTTTATTCACCGGCAGAACGGCACGCGCGGCAATGGAGGCTATAATCGCCAAGGGCAGACCCTCAAAAATCCAGTTTGCCGTGCTTGTTGACCGCGGCCACAGGGAGCTGCCGATAGTTGCCGATTATGTGGGCAAAAATGTTCCGACCTCAAGAAGTGAGGTTATCGTTGTCAAGCTTCCCCCCTTTGATGAGGAGGATGTTTCGGTTGCCATCTGGCAAAAGGACGGCTGAATCGCTTCGGCGTAAAATAGGTAATTATTTTTAGGAGGTATAATATGAAACTCGCTTTTAATGTCAAAGACAAACCCAAAGCAGGTCAGCTTGTAGTTTTCGCTTTCCAGCAGCTGCTTGCTATCCTTGCGGCAACAATCGTTGTTCCCGTTATCATCAACGGCAACGCAGGCCTTGAGGGAGCGGATGCAATGAGCCAGTCGGCAGCTCTTTTCGGAGCTGGTGTCGGCACAATTGTTTATCTTCTCTTCACAAAGTTCAAGAGCCCCGTTTTCCTTGGTTCGTCATTCGCATTCCTCGGCTCAATGACAGTTGCTTTCACAGGTGCTGTCACAGTTGCGGCAGGTTATGCAGGTCTTATTCTCGGTGCTGTTTTCGCAGGCCTTGTTTATGTTGTTCTTGCAATCGCCGTTAAGTTTGCAGGCGTAAACTGGATTAACAAGCTTATGCCCGCAGTTGTTATCGGCCCCACAGTTGCAATCATCGGCCTTTCACTTGCAGGCAACGCAGTAGGCGATGCTCTTAAGTTTGCAAAAGAGGGTCACCTTATGGGCGTTAAGGGCTGGATAGGCCTTGCATGCGCTCTCATCACTCTTTTCACCGTTATGCTCTGCTCTGTTTTCGGCAAGAAAATGGCCAAGCTTATCCCCTTCGTTATCGGTATCCTTGCAGGCTATGCAGTTGCAACGGTCTTCACACTTATCGGCAACGGCACAGGCAACGAAAACCTTGCTGTTGTTGATTGGTCAGCATTCCAGAACATGAGCTGGGTTCCGGACTTCACATTCCTCAAGGCATTCAACGGCGGCTTCAGCGGCCTGACTCCCGCTTATGTCGGCACCATTGCCGTTGCCTATGTTCCCGTTGCATTCGTTGTTTTCGCAGAGCACATCGCAGACCACAAGAACCTTTCCTCCATCATCGGCAGCGAGCTTCTTGAAGACCCCGGCCTTCACAGAACCCTTCTCGGTGACGGTGTCGGTTCCATGGTCGGTGCTTTCTTCGGCGGCTGCCCCAACACCACCTACGGCGAATCAATCGGCTGCGTAGCTATCACAGGCAATGCTTCGGTTATTACCATTCTTGCAACCGCAATCATGGCAATCGTTGCTTCCTTCTGCGCTCCCTTTGTAACCTTCCTTTCAACCATCCCCGGCTTTGTTATGGGCGGTGTCTGCATCACCCTTTACGGCTTCATCGCCGTCAGCGGTCTTAAGATGATCCAGAACGTAGATCTTGGCGAGAACAACAATCTGTTCGTAGTAT
>JAZUJM010000103.1:0-16629 GCA_045642785.1 Acutalibacteraceae bacterium
ATGCCGAAGGCAATGTTGACGGCGTTGTTGACGATGACCTCTGGTTCTGCGAATTCGAGTTCACCGTTGCCGATTCCGCAACAGGTGAGGGCGACCTCATCGCCATGGAAGACACCATCATTGACCCCGAAGAGCACTACTATGCCGCAATCAACATCCCTCAGGGTGTTGAGGATTCCACAAGGAACTTCGGTATGTGGCTCTGGTGGGCTGATGTTTCCCTTTACAGCACACCTGTTTCACTTGAAACAGCTCTTACCTTTGATCCCAACGGCGGTACTCTCACCGTCGGCGGCGAGGATTACACCACCGATGAACCCTATGTTATGAACGGCGATATCGGCGATGTTATCAACACAAGCGAAATAGCCGATCCCGTTTGGGCAGGCCATGTATTCATGGGCTGGGCAGATGAAAACGATGAAATCGTTTCCGTTCCTTCGGCTTACCCCTATGATGATGCAGTATTCACCGCAAAGTGGAATGACGAAGTTACCGTAAGCTTTGAAACCTACGGCGGCACCGAAATTGAGGATGTTACGGGCGCAGCCCTTACTCCCTTTACTGCCGAAATAGCCGACCCCGAAAAGGAAGGCTACACCTTCGTCGGCTGGTCATTAACTCCCGGTGAAAACGGAGCAGACAGCGAAACAGGCCTTGAGCCCATAGTCGGTCTTCCCACCGATTTCCCGGAACTCAGCGCAACCTATTATGCCGTTTATACCAGAAATGTTTACACGGCAAGGTATTTCGTATTTGACACAGAAGGAACCGCCAAGAAGGTTCTTGAATTCAACGTTGAATACACCGATGTTATCCCCACCGATGCTTACACCGCCCCCGCAGGTTATGTGGTAAGCGACTGGTACTATGATGTTACCCGCAAGGAAGCTGTTGCGGAAGATGACACCATGCCCGCAGAGTCTGTTGACCTTTATGCATGGCTCAGCTACGACAACCTTGATGCAAAATTCCTTGCAAACGAAGGTACATTCAGCGACGGCACAACCGAAAAGACAGTTGAGGCTCCTTATATGGGCGCCATCACAGCCCCCGAAGCTCCCGAAAGAACAGGCTACACCTTCTTAGGCTGGTCTCCCGTTGTCGGCGATATGATTGACCCGAACGGAATGACCTTCAAGGCCACATGGGAGCAGACTCCTTACACCGAAACCTTTATGGCAGACGGTGAGCAGGTTGCTTATTTCGAAGAGATGTATTTCGGCGATCCCTTTGAGGTTCCCGCCGATGCCTACAAGGAAGGCTACACCTTCAAGGGCTGGTCAGATGTTGAGAATTCAACTGATGTAATCGACCTCCCGGCTACAATGCCCGATAAGGATGTTGTTTACTACGCTGTATTTGAGGCTGACACCTACACCATCACCTTTGACCCCGCAGAGGGCACTCTTACCGTAGAATCCACCACCTATGATGTAACAAATCCCTATGTTGTCGAAGCTAAGTTCGGCGATGCTGTTGCTTCCGCAGACGATGCAACACCCGCAGAATTCTATGACTTCGTAAAGTGGAACTGGTTCAAATTCGATGACGAAGCAGATGATTTCGTAGCCATTGATGATGCCGATGTTCCCGCTGAGATGCCGGCATATGACCTTAAGGCTGTTGCCGAGTACGCTCCCAAGACCTATATTGCCACCTTCGATGCAAACGGCGGCGCATGGGATGAAGAAACAACTGTTGAGATTGAGGTTGCTTACAATGAGCTTATCCCCGCTCCCGATGCTCTTCCCCAGAAGCCCGGTTATACTTGCACCGGTTACGCAAACTACATTGCCGACAAGACCAAGATGCTCCCCGCCGACGGCGACGATGACGGCATGACCTTTGAGGCAATCTGGGAAGCCGTTCCCTTTGATGTAGTCTACAACCCCGGCGAGGGCACACTCACCGTTGACGGTGATGATTACACAAGCGACGATCCCTATGTTGACACCATTCTCTGCGATGAGCCCTTCAAGTTTATTGAAGAAGAACCCGAAAGGGACGGCTACACCTTCGCAGGCTGGGATATTGACGGCGACGGCGAAGCCGACACCCTTGCTGCAGATGAAACAATGCCCGCTGAGGATGTTATTGCAGAGGCTGTATGGGCTCCCGCTGATGATACTGCATTCACCATTGAATACTATATCATGGACACAACCGGCACTTATCCCGATGAAGCAACCGAAAAGGATACCACCCACACCGGCACAACTCTTACCAAGGTAGCGGTTGTTCCCGCTCCTCTCAAGGCCTCCGATTTCGCAAGCCTTGTTGATGATGTAATAGTTCCCGACGAGCGCGAAGGCTTCACCTTCGACAATGCTCAGGATAACGTTCTTTCCGGCGTTATTGCGGCTGACGGCAGCCTTGTTCTCAAGGTTTACTACTCCCGCAATAAGTATGCCGTAACCTTCGATCCCAACGGCGGCTATGTTAACGGCGATGAAACCGCAACTGCCCCCGTAACGACCGAAATGTACTACGGTGCAACCATTACCGCTCCCACAGTTGCAAAGAACGGCAGCGACCCCGCCGACCCGCTTTGGGCCCCCGCAGTTGATGAAACCGTTCCCGCAGATGATGTAACTTATGTTGCACAGTGGATTGCTCACGAGATTACCGTTTCCTTCGACGCAGGCGAAGGCAGCTTCCCCGGCGTTACCGATGACCCCGCAACCCCCGATGTTGATGAATCCAAGGTTGCAGAAACAACCGGCGAATACGGCAATCCTCTTGAGGTTCCCGCAGACCCCGAAAAGCCCGGCTATAAGTTCATCGGCTGGGATACCGACGGCGACGGCGATGTTGATGAAGATGATGTTCTTCCCGAAACAATCGGCGATGAGGATATAACCGCTAAGGCTGTATTCGAGCCCGAAGAGCACACCATTACATTCGATGCAGGCGAGGGTACATTCACTGAAGACGACCCCGCTGACACCGAAAGAACACTTCCCGTTGATACCGACGAAGAGTATACCGCTCCCTCCTCCAACCCCGTTCGTGAGGGTTACGAATTCGACGGTTGGGCAACTCCCGACGGCAGCGATGCCGAATTCCCCGCAACAGCAGGCCTTGATGATGTTACCTACACTGCAAAGTGGGCTCCCACAACCGATAACAAGGTTATCTGGGATGCCAACGGCGGTTCCTTCACCGGCGGCGTAACGCAGGAAGTTGATGAGAATGTTGAATTTGATTCAGCTCTTACCGGCCCCGAAAAGGATCCCGGCAGAGACGGCTACAAGTTCCGCGGCTGGTCAACCGACCCCGAGGCTCTTGTTCCCGACAACGACCTTAAGGCCGATGCAAAGGAAAAGACTTATTACGCAGTTTGGAGCGCTGATTCAGGCGTTGGATATTTCCTTTACATCTATGAGATGGATGCAGAAGGCAATTATCCCGATGAGCCCAGCGACACCATTAAGTATGATGACGGTATCACCAATGAAATAAGAAGCCTTACCTACACTCCGAAGGCAGGCTTTGAGCTTGATACCACCACCACCGACGGCACACCCGCCAGCGTTCTTACAGGCACTATCCCCGAGGAAGGCACTCTTATCCTCAAGGCATATGTTGCCCGTAAGCAGTTCAACTTCAAGGCAATCAGCGAAGGCGCAGAAAAGGTAAACAAGGATTACTACTTCGGCAACGCTGTTGCAGCCCCCGCAGATGCTGAGAAGGCCGGCTATGACTTCCTCGGTTGGAGCACGGCTGAGGATGACGAAACCAAGATAGTTTCCTTCCCCATCACCATGCCCGCAAACGATGTTGTCGTTTATGCAGTATTTGATGTTCACACCTACACCGCAACCTTCTCCGCAGGCGACGGCGCTTTCGAGACCGGCGATCCCGACAAGAGAACACAGGATGTTGACTTCGGTGATGACATCGCCGCTCCCGCAGATGAACCCGTCCGTGACGGCTATGAATTTGCAGGTTGGGCAGTTGAAGGCGACGACACTCAGACCAAGGTTGAGTTCCCGGTAGCAATCGGTTCCGATGATGTTACCTATGTTCCCATCTGGACTCAGAACACCTTTGATGTAGTTTATTACATCCCCGTTCGCGATGCTGATGAAGCAAGCGCAAACTACGGCAAGCTTTCAGCTGTTGATACCGAATACTTCAGCGATTCCGCTGATTTCGGTGCAGCTCTTCCCACTCCCGCTGATGATCCCGAAATTCTCTATTATGAGTTCCTCGGCTGGTCACTTACCCCCGATAACGACCCCGCGGGTGTAATCGAGGAGCTTCCCGAAACAATGCCTCTTAACGGCGCAAAGTATTATGCGGTATTCAAGAGACTTCCCGTATACCTTATCCCTGTTGAGGGTTCAACCACTCAGATTGACCGCGGCGACGGATTCTACGGCGATGGCAGCAGCTACACCGGCATTACCCGCAGCGGCACAATAAACGAAATCTCCGACACAGCCTACACTCCCTGGGAAGCTGATTCCGAGAATGTTTGGTATGTTTACGGACTTCGTACCCGCATCACAGAGGATATGCTTCGCAGCAAGTACTGTGATGTAGCAGGCGACGGTTATTACACCGTTACTCCCGAATTCACTCCCGATATTGCAACGGTTACAACTCCCATCGGCACATCCTCAACCATTACCGTTTACGATAGGGTTACAGGCGATGTTGTTGAAACCTTCAAGATTGTAGTATTCGGCGATATTAACGGCGACGGCGAAATCAAGGCGATTGATGTTTCCGGACTTGAAGACGAAGTAATGCGTCTTTCACACTGGTCAAAGGTTAAGAACGAAGATGAGTTCGACAGCGCCAAGTTTATGGCCGGCGACCTTCAGAGGAACTTCGTTATCAGCACCCAGGATATGGATGAAGACAGCGATATAGCCTTTGTTCTTGCCAAGATCGATCAGAAGACCGGCACAATTACCCATTATTAATGCCGACTTCGCAGCAGCATAAGACCTTATAAACAAGCAAACGCCCGGGAGGGAAACCTCCCGGGCGTTTCGGCGTTTATTTCAAATCAGCGGCGGGCGGTCAATTCCAGCCGCTGATTTCTCCTGCAACCGATTCGAATTTTGAACGCACCTGATTGATTTTTGAGCTCTCTGCTGCGGCGGGGGAGTACCAGCCTCTATTCTGCATATCCTTAAAAACATCAAAGGCAAGGTCCTGTTCCTCACTTAAAATGCTCATAAACTGCCCCTTAAGCGTGGGGTTGGCACATTCATAGGCGCAGGTGTTATATACCCCGGTGGCGTGCTTCTGGCTTACGAGCATATCGCCCAGAATCTCTCTGTCGGTAATTTTAGAATTCATTTTATTCGCTCTCCTTTCAATAAAGATAGCCCATAAGGGTGTCAAAGTGGCGCTTGTGTGCATCCGCAAGCTTGCCGCAGCAAGCGGAAACCTCAGGGTCCGAGGCTGACTGCTGATAGCTTCTGAACTTTTTCACAAGCATCTGTTCGTAGTTGAGCTGGTCTTCAATAGCCGTGAGCTCTTTCGCGGTAAGATTTGCCATATTATAAAAACCTCCTTTCGGTTTCGCTATGATTTTTGACTGCGAAAGGAGGATTTATTCGCTCAAATCAGAAAAATAAAATGCCATTAAATGGTAAATATGCCATGCAAAGCTGAACGACTTTACAGATTAATCAAAAGACAAATAAATATAACAAATCGCGAAAATAATAATAAAATCACTTATTTAAATAAAAATTAATATAAATAATATATAACAGCCTCTTGAAATAGCGGAATATATGTGATAAAATAAACCGTAAAATCCGCTAATAGCGAATTAAACGCAAGCATTATTTTTTCAAGGAGGTTCTCATTATGAGAAAGATGAAACGCGCACTTGCAGTTTTACTGTCGGTGATCCTTGCGTTCAGCAGTGTGTCTGTTATGGCAAGCGCCTACGACTTCAAGGTCGATACCGCTTCCTCAACAGGGGATGATTTTTCCGAAACACCCGATGCTACCAAGGATTACAACTACGGTATTACAACAAAGTTCTTCCACAAGGTCGACGGTAATTGGGTTCCCACCGACGGCATTGTCAAGAGGGGCGAAGATGTTGTAATCAGAGTTTACATTGAAACAAACTTCTATGCAGGAAAGGGCGAGCTCCTTTTTGCATATGACGGTGATTTCTTTGAGATTCAGTATCCCGATTCAAAGGAATTCCCCTTTAACAACACAGCTTCAAATCCCGGTGCCGACCTTTTCACCTCGGCAAAGACGAACGCTGCCTCCGGTGCAGCTGTTATAGGCGACCTTGTTGATTATGAGGTTGTTACTTCTGACGATGTGGGTGATTACTCATTTATCACGGTTCTTCTTGCAGGCCCCTCCGCGGCGCCCACCAAGAAGCTCGGCGACCTTGACTTTTCAAAGAGCGGCTGGGAAGACAGCTACATCTTTGAAATCCCCGCAAAGGTAAAAGCAAACGCCGACCCCGATATGAAGGGTGAAACCGGTGATGTTTTTGTTATTGACAAAACCGTTTGCCGGATTGGCAACGAAGACGGTTATGTAGGCATTCAGGCCTGCATGTCCTCAACCACCACCTGCAACAACGGTCTTGTTTCAAACCTTTGGCATGAGCAGACTCCTCTTCTTCAGAGTGATCCTCAGAAGGTTGTTAACGATGTGGTATTCTTCGCTAACGGCGGTGAGTTCTCAGATTCCGAAAGCAAGCTTGTTGAGTGCGGCTACATCGGCGACAGCGTTGCCGCTGCAGAGGCCTGCAGCTACTTCGGCTTTGATGCTCCCACCAAGGACAACTGCAGCTTCAAGGGTTGGGCAGAGTGCAATGAAGACGGCGAAATAGAAGGCACCCCCGTTCTTGTTGAAAAGGTTGATGTTGATTACACCGTCAACAACTACGCCGCAGTTTGGGGCGAGGCTGCTCCCACCGTTACCATCAACGCCAACGGCGGCAAGTTCCCCTCAGGCTCCGAAACTGCCGAATTCAGCGGCGAGCCCGGCGACGAGCTTGATATCGGTAACTCCGTTCCCACTAAGGACGGCTACACTCAGAACGGCTGGAGCACCGACCCCGATGCCACCACCGGCTCCGACCTTCCCGCAACAATCCCCGACAGCAGCACAACCTACTATGCTGTCTGGACTCCCAACGAATATTCACTCAGCTACTACATTCCCACCGATGTTCCCAATGCTGAATTTGCAGCATACGGCAACCCGGAGAATCATGCTTGCGATTCCGATATTACCTATGCTTCGGCACCTGCAAAGAATTTCCTTCCCAGGGGTTACTCCTTCGACAGCTGGAAGGTTTATGATGAAGATTCAAAAACCTACACCGACGCTCCCGAAAAGATGCCCGCAGGTGACCTTAAGGTTTACGCTTACTGCACACCCGATTCCAACAGCGTAAAGTACTATGTTGACGGCAAGATTGTCGGTGACTTCTCACTTGATACCGACAGCAGCATCCCCGTTACCGATCCTTCCTTCTTCCCCGAGGGAAGCCCCGCTTACGGCGATGATACCTTTGACGGCTGGTACACCAACGAAGCCTGCACCGAAAAGCTCCCCGACGGAGCCCTTACCCCCGCAGGCGGAATCACCCTTTATGCCAAGACAAAGATTCCCGCGACCTTCAAGCTTGACGGCGGCAACATCGGCGGCAAAACCGATGATATAACCGATACCTATTCATTCGGTGCTGATATCACCGCTCCTGACGATCCCGAAAAGACAGGCTACGAGTTCAAAGGCTGGAATCCCACAGTCGGCACAATGGATTCCAAGGATGGCAAGACCTTTACCGCAACATGGGAAAAGAAGAGCTACAATATCACCTTCACCGTTGACGGCGAAGACGACGTTGTTCCCGTTCCCTACGGCGCAGATCCCGAGGATTACCTCCCCGATGATCCCGAAGATACAGCCGGCAGAACTTTCAAGGGCTGGGATCTCAACGGCGACGGCGTTATTACCGATGCCGACAAGTTCCCCGAAACAATGCCCGACAGCGAAATCAAAGCAGTTGCCGTATTTGAAGGCCTCAGCTACGATATAACCTACCACATCAAGGATGAAACCGATCCCGCTCACAAGAACACCTACGGCTATGAAGCCGCTGTTACCGAGTGGAAGCCCGAGGATAAAGAGGGCTACGAGTTTGACGGTTGGTACGAGAGCTCCGACTGCGAAGGCACAAAGTGGACCGCTCCCGCAAAGATGCCCGGCAACGACATTGATGTTTACGGTAAGTATAACAAGAAGCAGTTCAAGGTAACCTATGTTCTTGATGATGAAACCGTTAATGAAGAAAATGTAACCTACGGCGATCCCATTCCCTCCTACAGACCCGAGATAGACTGGACATGGGCTGATAAGGACGGCACTCTTTCCGCTGCTCCCACCACAATGCCCGCCTCCGACCTCACCGTTACCGGTTCCGCTTCAAGCTACAAGAAGCAGGTTAAGTACCACATCGACGGTACAACAGAGGATCCCGACCATTCAGATTATGTTTCAGTCGGCGCAGACATCACTCCGTGGGAAGCTCCCGCAAAGACCGGCTACACCTTCAAGGGCTGGTTCAGCGATCCTGAAATGACCGCCGATTATACCTTCGGCAAGATGCCCGAAACCGATGTTGATGTTTACGGCAAATACGAAATAAACAAGAACACCATCAGCTATTTTGTTGACGACGCTCCCTACGGCGACCCCGTTGAGGTCGAATACGGCGATGATGTTACCGCTCCCGAAGAGCCCACCAAAGAAAACTACACCTTCAGCGGCTGGAAATGGTATGATGAAGACGGCAACGAGATTGAGAAGCCCTCAACAATGCCCGATTATCCCATAACCGCAAAGGGAACCTTCAAGGCTGATGAGTACACAGTCAGCTACTACACCGACAGCGAAACCACTCCTGCCAAGACTGACAGCCTCAAGGTTGGCGACACAGTCACCGCTCCCTCAGATCCCACCCGCACCGGCTTCACCTTCAACGGCTGGAAATGGTATGATAAGGACGGCGCAGAAATTGCAAAGCCCGACACAATGCCTGCACAGAATGTTGTTGCCATTGCTCAGTGGACCGTTAACCCCCACAAGATAACCTATAAGCTTGAGGGCGGCAACATCGGCGGCAACACAAACGATATCATTGTTGATATCAACTTTGGCGAAGCACTTCCCGCTCAGACCGACCCCGTTAACGATGAGCTTGTTTTCGCCGGCTGGAAATGGTTTGACAGCAAGGGTAACGAAATCTCCAAGCCCGCTTCAATGATTGATGATGACCTTACCGCCAAGGCACAGTGGAAAGAGCCCGGCCCCGATGAGTTTGAGCTTTCCTACACAGTAGACGGCGAAACCTATGATGCCTATACCCTTCCCGTTGGTGCAGAGCTGCCCGACCCCGAGAAGAAGCCCGTTAAGCTCGGCTACATCTTCAAGGGCTGGAAGTGGCTTGACAAAGACGGCAACGAGATAGAGAAGCCCGCAACAATGCCCGAGGGCAATGTTGAAGCTCAGGCGGAATTCATTCGTGTTCCCATTGCTCCCCTTATCGTCATCCCCTCAATCGCAGCTATCATCCCCGCTGCCGCAGCAATAGCAGCAACACCTGCCGTTATCGGAATTATTGATGCTTTAATCAATAACAAACCCGGCACCGATCCTACCGAGCCCACCAACCCCGATGTTGACCCCGAGAATCCCACCGGAAGCGATGATGAGCCCGGCACCGAGAGCAGCGATATCCCCGACACCGGTTCAGTCGGCGGCGGAATCGCAGCCTTCGCGGCAATCTCCGTTGCAGCTGCAACAGCATATGTTATCGTCAGCAAAAAGAAAGACGACGAAGACTGATAACTGAATAATTAACTTCGGCGCATCGCCTTAGGCACATACCAATAAACCGACTTATTGGTATTCGCCTTTTGTGATGCGCCGATTTTTATTTTATAATCAGTAACCAAATCAAATCCTCCTTAATATAATGGAAACAGAACATAAAAGGGAGGAAGATTATGGCTAACAGAAATATTGATGAAATGATTGAGCGGTATAAACGGGAGATGATGAACTGCCGCCAAAGGTGCTGCCGCCCCGTGCAGAATGTGTGCGCGAAAAAAGAAGCAGCAGAGGAAAACTTTGAGGAATATGATGAGCAGGAGAATGAAGAAGTTTTTGATGAAAGAGGGAACGAGGAAGAGGAAAACCGAAATGATGAAAAAGCTCAGGTTGTAACATCCGGGGATGAAATGCTGTCGGCAATGGCGGGGAGCTGCGGCGGCGACGGCGAGGAATCCGCCAACTGTGCCGATTTGAATGAATTTTTAAACAAGAACTGCGAAAAGGGTTCTATGAGTGTTGATGTTTATGCGTGGAATACTCCTTTCGGTGTCAGCAGCGCAAGGGTGATGGTGCTTGTGCCTTTGAAAAGCGGCAATGCGATAGTGTATAACGGAATTACCGATTCCAACGGAAAAACCGAGGAATTCAGGCTGCCCGCGCCGCCTAAAAAGGTGAGTTTAACAGATGGTGACACCTCGGCAGCAGCGTATGCCGGCTACACGGTTATTGTGGAGCACCCGGATTATCAGCGGGCAATGTTCACCAATGTGCCGGTTTTCGAGGGCGTTCAATCGGTTCAGCCGGTGAGCCTGTATTCGGCTGAAACAGATGCCGGCGGCACCGAAATACCGGAGCCGGAGCTGTAATTAAGAAAGGAGAACAAATTATGCCAACACCCGTAATACCCGAATATATAACGGTTCACCTGGGAACACCAAATTCAAACGCGCGCAATGTTACCCTGCCTTTTCCCGAATATATAAAGAATGTGGCTTCAAGTGAAATATACCCCACCTGGCCTGAAAATTCGCTAAGGGCAAACATCTATGCTCAGGTTTCGCTTGCCCTTAACAGAGTTTATACAGAGTATTACCGAGCCCGCGGATTTGATTTTGATATTACCAATTCCACCCAATATGACCAGGCATTTTTTGACGGCAGAACAATATTTCAGAACATCAGCGAGCTGGTTGATGAGCTGTTTAATGACTATGTAACAAAGGGCAATCAGATTCAGCCCTATTACACCGAATATTGCAGCGGGCAGGGCGTAACCTGCGCCGGTTTGTCGCAGTGGGGCACGGTTTACCTTGCCAATGACGGGCTTACTCCCTATGAAATTCTGAGGTATTATTACGGCAATGATATCAACCTTGTACGCAATGCCCCGGTTAAAAATGTTGCCGCCTCTTTTAAGGGAGATAACTACTCTTTAGGCAGCGCAGGGGAGGAGGTAAGAACCATTCAGCGGGAGCTGAACCGTATTTCGGTTAACTTCCCGTCAATCCCAAAAATTACCAATGTCAACGGTATTTTTGACGCAAAAACACGCAGCGCGGTCATTAAATTTCAGCAGATATTCAACCTTGCCCCGGACGGCATTGTGGGCAAGGCAACCTGGTACAAAATAAAGCAGATTTATAACTCCGTCAAGCGTGTGGCGGAGCTGTATTCCGAGGGGATAACCTACTCCGAAGTGGAACGGCAGTTCAGCAAGGTTATCCGTGAGGGTGACCGTGGAACCGAGGTTCAGATAGTGCAGTATCTGCTTGCGTTCATTGCTTATTTCGATGATTCAATCCCGAATCTTGACCCCGACGGAATCTTCGGCCCGAAAACTAAAGCGAGCGTTCTGGCCTTTCAGCGGGAATACGGTCTTGATGCCGACGGGGTGATAGGCAGGCTCACTTGGAACAGGATAAACGATGTTTATGAAAGCACACTCAACAGCCTGCCGGATATATATAAGGCTTACTCACAGCTTATTTTCCCCGGCTATTTTCTCACAACGGGCGCAAGCGGAACCCCCGTGCGCCAGCTGCAGCTTATGCTCAGAACAATAGCACAAAACACCGGGGTTATTCCCGTTGTTACCGTTGACGGAGTTTACGGCGCCAACACCGAGGCGGCTGTTTCGGCCTTTCAGCGCAGGAACTCATTAACCGTAACCGGCGCGGTGGGGCCGGTAACATGGGATGCCATTGTTCGCGCTTATAACGAATACGCTTAAAAAAAACGGAAAACCTATTCCCGAATCAAAAAGTTGAAGGAGCTTTTATGGAACGGGATAGGTTTTCTTTTGATTTTAATAAGAATGTCCGCACTTTTTCCTCCGTTCTTCGCACGGAGGAAAGCTTTGATTTGATTGCAAGAAAAATAAACTTTGCCTCGGGGGAGGCGGAGCTTTTTTATGTTGACGGGCTTTGCAGAGAGGAAACGGTGGAAAAAATAATATCCGTGCTTCACTCGGCAGATGAAACGGGAGTAAAGCAGATGAAAGGGGCGGGGGAGCTTGCCGCGGCTTTTGTCACCTTCGGCGAGGCAAGGGTGACGGATGATATACAGAGCGCTGCCGCTTCGGTTTTTTGCGGTTCCGCCGCGATAATCGCCGGGGGATTTTGTGAGGCTGTGCTTGTTGATATCAGGCAGGCTCCGCTTCGCTCAATGGATGAACCGCAAAGCGACCGCGTGCTTCGCGGCCCGCACGACGGGTTTGTGGAATCGCTTTCAACAAACGCTTCGCTGATAAGGCGGCGAATACGCGACCCGGAGCTTACAATGGAGCTGCATTGCGTGGGCTCCGAGTCCAGGAGCGATGTTGTAATCTGCTATATGACGGGCAAGGTGAGCGAAAAACAGCTTGGAGTTTTACGGAAAAAACTGGATAATATAAAAGTCAAATCCTTAACGATGAATCAGCAGAGTCTGCTTGAATGTCTTGCGCCGGGGCACAGGGTAAATCCCTTCCCGAGGGTAAGATTTACCGAGCGGCCGGACTGCACCTGCGCCTGTGTGCTGGAGGGCGGAATGGTGCTGATGATGGAGAATACGCCGGTGGTAATGCTTTTGCCCACGGGGATTTTTGACTTTTTGCAGGATACAAATGACTTTTATCTTTCACCCTGCGTAGGCGGCTATATAAGGATGATAAGGTTCATTATTATTCTGCTCACGGTGTTTTTGACTCCATGCTGGTTTTTGCTGATTAATAACCCGGATTCAATTCCGCCGTGGCTTGATTTTATAAGAATAGAGGAGCAGAACACGGTGCCGGTCTTTGCCCAGCTTCTTATTGTGGAGGCTGTAATAGATGCGCTTAAGCTTGCTTCAATCAACACTCCCTCGGCGCTGAATAATTCATTCAGCGTGCTCGGAGCCCTTGTGCTCGGTGAATTTGCCGTGCGCTCAGGGTGGTTTGTTTCGGAGGTGGTGCTTTATATGGCGTTTGTGGCGATAACCGATTTTTGCCAGCCGAATGTTGAATTCGGCTACACCATGAAGCTCAGCCGCCTGCTTCTGCTCTGCCTTATCCGTTTTTTCGGCGTGTGGGGCCTGCCTGCCGGAGTAATAATAATAATCATTCTTGCCGCAAGCACAAAAACCGTAACGGGCACCTGCTATTTTTACCCCCTTGTGCCGTTTGACGGCAAACGCCTTTCCGCAATGATTTTCAGAAAACAGAAAAAGGGATAAAAAATTAAAGCGCTCCGATTTGAAATCAAATCAAAGCGCTTTTTTTACTTACAGCTGCATTTCGGGGGTGCCTGAAATATATCTTTTGTATTTTTCAATAAGCTCCCTTGCAACTTCAACGGTATCTTCACCGCTCGGCTCTTCGGGGGCTACGGTTGAAAGCCAGTTTTTCTCAAATTTTTCGTAATTCTTGTAAATCTTGCTGCCGTTATAAAGGTTGCGCTCATAGGGCTGCTTCTTTGTTTCGGTTGAGAATTTCTTTTTCTTAAAGAAAACAGCAAGCTGCTCAAAATATGAGTGCCAGCGGGCGGCATAATAGGTGCCCACAAGACCGCCCCACTCTCTCCACGCATAATCGTAATTCAGAGGCTTGTTGGCGGGGCCCCAAAGAGTAATCTGGCAAAGAAGATTCAATTCAAAATTCTGCTTCTCCTTATCGGTGAATGCTCTTGAACCCGCTTTTTTGAGGCTTTCGCAAAGGGTGAGCTCCGGGCGTGTCTGCAAAAGGGAATCCAACTCTTCAAGTATCTTTAAAAACAGGTTGGAATTGCGCTCAAAAAGGTCGGAGTTTTTGCTTTCGTATGCCTTGCTCACTTCAAAATAAAGTGAGTTGACAAGATTTGAAAGCACCTGACGGGTTATGTCGCAGACATCGTAGGCGTAGCCGTCGGTTGAGGCATTTTCGGCGCTTAAAAGCAGC
The DNA here is from genome assembly GCA_045642785.1 of Acutalibacteraceae bacterium. Lineage (GTDB taxonomy): Bacteria > Bacillota > Clostridia > Oscillospirales > Acutalibacteraceae > CAG-177. The sequence goes on from JAZUJM010000103.1 coordinate 14,243, forward strand.
TCGGCAGCCTGCAGCAGCTTTTTGTTATCGTACTTAAGGGTGAGGGTGTCGCCGATTGAGGCGTGGCGAAGATTTGTTGAGGGGCGCGCACATATCATCGAGCCCGTTTCGCGCCCGGTGCAGTTTTCGGAGTAGCAGCTTTCGTGCAGGGCCTCCATTGCCTCAACAAGGCACTTTTCGTCGCTGCCGTAGCGGCGGCGGGCGTAATCCGCAAGCCAGTCATTCAAATCAACCTCGCCGCTTTCGGTGAGCATCTGAAATGCAAGTTCAAAGAACAGGGGGTTCTGATTAATGCCCTCGGGGAAAAGGCCGGTGCCGCAAAGGTTGGGGTATTCCTCACTTGCGGAAATGTAGCTGTTTTTTGCAAGGGCGTCAATGCTGCCGTGAAGGGTGTTTTTGTCGCCGTAATTATATATTCCGCCGAGGATGAAATTGTGGCCGCCGAAGCCGCCGGTGGCTTTGTATTTTTCGCCCGTAACATCAAGCACAAGCAGCCTGCCCTTTGGCACGGCGTTTATCATCTGCTCATAAAAAGTCCACGACTGAATCACCCACACGGATTCGGAATCAAAATCCTTAAGCAGGTTGTCTATGCTTCTGCCGTAATTCCAAAGGTAGTTTTTTGCCTTGGAGGTGGGCTTGCTTTCGCGCAGGGGGTCGCAGGCGTAATAGTGAAAAGCGCCGAGCAGTTCCTTCTGCTTTTCAAGGTAGGCACGGCCGAGCTTTTTGAAAAGAACATCGGTCGGGTCAACAATGTAGGTAACGGGGAAGTTCATCCACGATTTAACTATGTGCAGGCGAATCTGCTTGAAAAGGCGTGAAATCGAGCGGGGCACGGTGCCGTTGAAGCCGGGCAGAACCGGAGTCATTCCGAGCTCGGTTACGCGGTTGATAATCTGCCTGCCGAGCTTTAATCTTTCATCAATATACTGCTTGTCGGCAAGCGGAAAATATTCGGTAAGGTTGCCCGTTAACTGCCACGGCCAGAATGCCGGGCCGGAAAGATAGCGCAGAGCGCCGTTTTCGCTGTATTTGAGCTCACGAAGGGCATAAAACCAGACAGCCTCGGTGCCCACAAGGCAAAGGGGCATATTGATTCCGTTCATCGCCATAAAATCAATTTCGCGCTCCCATTCGTCCCAGCCCCACCACGCACAGGAGTAGCCGAAGGTGGAGTAATTCATATAAAAGCGCTTGTCCTGCTCAATAACCTTTTTTATGCTCTCTTTCGGAGCGGGAGCCTCGGTGATATCGGGGATTTTCGTGTTGCCGCAATGTGAAAGGCTGACCCCGCAATACTCCTTAAGATAGCGGTAATACGCCATTGCCTGGCTTATTTTGCAGTCGCCGCCGAGAACGATTCTTCCCTTTCTTTCGCTCACGGTGTAAACGGATTTGCCGTTTTCTTTTTCTATGGTTTCAAGAATAAAGCAGGAAGCGATAGACGGAGTGTTTCTTCTGATAAGTTCAATCATAAAATCAGCCTTTCTGCCGCGAATCGGTGAGTAATAAAATCATTATATCATATCTCTCGGCGAAAATCACTATTTTTTTATTTTGCGTTTTTACAAAAAGTTAATCATTTTTTGAAAAAACGGTGTATAGTAGTGTGTGAGAGGTGGGATATAAATGGAAAAAGATGAAAGATTTGAGATTTTTTATGTGCGCCACGGTGACACCTCCGGCGCGGGCTGCGGCGACAGAAGCAAATGTGATGTTGATTTGACCGAGCTGGGCTTAAAGCAGGCGGAGCTGCTCGGTGAACGGTTTGCGGGCGCTCAATTTGATGCCGTTTATTCAAGCCCGCTTGTGCGCTGTGTGCGCACGGCGGCGGCAACGCTTAAAAGGCTCGGCGGCAGCACTCAGCTTATTATTATGCCGGAGCTTATCGAAAACGGCACGGTGCCCGGCTACCCCGGAGCGGATATTGACTATCTTAAAAGATATTGGGAAAATATAAGGCTTTGTGAGGATGAGGTTTACGGCCTTGTGCCCAATCAGAATGATGAGCAGAATGACGCCAGGGCAAAGCTTTTAACCGATTATTTCAAAAGCAAATACACTTATGGGCAAAAAATTCTTGTTTTCTGCCACGGCTCATTCGGCAATCACTTTATTCCGGCGGCGGTGGATATGCTTCAGGGCGATTTTGTACTGAGCCTCAACAACACCTCCGTTTCCAAAATGAAATTCACCCCCGACGGGCGGCAGAGGCTTTCCTTCTGCAACGATGTTTCTCACCTGAGAAATATTATGCCTGATTTTGATTTTACCGTATAATTTAAAAAAATCTCTTTACACGGGCGAAAAAATAAAGTATTATATGTAATAACTTATATTATATATAAAGAAAGAGGTGTTCTTAATTGAGCGCGGTATATAAAAGG
>JAZUJM010000104.1:0-6168 GCA_045642785.1 Acutalibacteraceae bacterium
TATACCATAACTTTTTAAAAAAAGATATATTATTTTTAAATATTTTATTAATCATATAAAGCAATCTCAAAATAAAGTAAATGGATTTCGACCCCGTTTGCGGTTTTATTTTGAGATGATTTTGTGAAGAATAAGGCGCGAGGACGACGGCATGCCGAGCCCGAGCAACTATAGCTATGGAGAAAAGCAGCCGACGAGGCGAAAAATAAGCGGATAAAACAGCACTTGCCCTAAAAAGGAAAAAAGGCAGAGGGCGTAAAGCCTTCTGCCTATAAGAGCCTTTCATTAAGGAAAATCAGTCTTCTTCCTTAACCACTATCTGCCTGCCGTTGTAGTAGCCACATTCGGGGCAAAGTCTGTGAGATCTTTTGAGTTCGCCGCAGTTTGAGCACTTTTCAAGTGCGGGGGCGTCCATCTTCCAGACATTTGAGCGTCTCTTATTCTTCCTTGCCTTGGAAACTCTTCTCTTGGGTACTGCCATCTTAAAGCACCTCCTTACCGGGATTTAAAAATCCCTGTCCGGTTATTTAACTAATTATCCAAAAGCTGCCTGAGCACATCAAGCCTCGGGTCGGTCTCGGGCTCGCAGCTGCATGGGCCGTCATTAAGGTTTCTGCCGCATTTCGGGCAAAGACCTTTGCAATCTTCGCTGCAAAGAAATTTGAACGGAAGTGACAGAAATACATCTTCTTTTATGAGCGGGTCAACATCAAACTGAGAATCGGAAACGCAGATTAATTCGTCATTATCCTCATTGGCAACCTCGCGCACAAGGGTGTGAAAAACCGGGATGTCAAGCGGCATTGTGAACTCCCTTGCACAGCGGCTGCAGGGAATTTTAAGTTCAAGTGAAACATCGGCATCAATGGTGACTATTCCCGTTTCGTTTGCGACCCTGCCGCTTATGCACACAGGCGCGGTAAACGGAAAAACGCCGTCAAGCTCCTCAGCGGAATAATCCGCCTCGTGGCTGATGTCAACGCTCATACCCTCGACATTAAAAACGGATTCAAGATCAATAATCATAACTCTCCCCAAATCACGCACGAAACATTATATCTTTACCATACGGATTTGTCAACATAAAAAATCGGTTTTTCTCAGATTTTCTTGCAAAAACTGAATATTTCTTCGGGAAGCTCCGCCTCATCAGCCGAAACGGTGAAGGTTATATCAAGCTCAGTGATGGAGCTGAGGGTGTCAACTCTTTTAAGGAAAGCAAGAAGCTCGTTAAAATCTTTGCCGCCGATTTTGAGTGTGGCATCAATGAAAATATCGGTTATGTCATGGTCGCCGGCAATAATTCCGGAAATAAAGCCGTAAAACTCGGAGTAACCGCTGATTTTAAAATGGTCGGTTTCAACAAGGCGGGCCCTGTAATTGACATCATAGGTGAGCAGTCTTTCTTTTTCAACGCAAACAACATTTCCGTTGGTTGATTCAACCGCGGCGTTAACGGCCTCAATCAGTCTTTTTGTTTTGCCGGAACCCTTGCGGCCGATAATAAGATTTATCATTTCAAATCATCCTTTCAGTTATATCAGATATTAAGTCTTTTTTCGAGCTCTGCCTTGGCATCCTCATAGCCGGGCTTGCCGAGAAGAGCAAACATATTCTTTTTATAGCTTTCAACTCCGGGCTGGTCAAAGGGATTAACGCCAAGCAGATAGCCGGAGATTCCGCACGCTTTTTCGAAGAAATAAATCATATAGCCGAGGTGATATTCGTCGGCCTTGTCCATTTCAACAACAACATTGGGTACATCGCCGTCGGTGTGTGCAAGAAGAGTGCCCTCAAACGCCTTGCGGTTAACAAAGCTTATGTTTTTGCCTGCAAGGAAGTTGAGGCCGTCTTCGTTGCCGGAGTCGGAGTTAACGGTAACATCGGCCTTGGGCTCGTTTATCCACACCACGGTTTCAAACAGATGCCTTTCGCCCTGCTGAATATACTGGCCGAGCGAATGAAGGTCGGTTGAGAAAACTGCGGATGACGGGAAAAGGCCCTTGCCGTCTTTGCCCTCGCTTTCGCCGAAAAGCTGCTTGAACCACTCACACATAAGGGTCATTGAGGGCTCATAGGCGGTGAGCATTTCAACCTTTTTGCCGTTTCTGTAAAGCAGGTTGCGAAGAGCTGCATATTTGTAGCAATCGTTCTTCATAAGGTCGGGCTCGGCGTATTTTGCCATGGCATCAGCCGCGCCGTGCATAAGGGCATCAATATCAATGCCTGCCGCCGCAATGGGAAGAAGGCCGACGGCGGTAAGAACGGAGTATCTGCCGCCCACATCATCGGGAACAACGAAGGTTTCGTAGCCTTCTGAATCGGCAACGGTTTTAAGCGCGCCGCGGCAGCGGTCGGTTGTTACATAGATTCTTTCCCTTGCTCCCTCCTTACCGTATTTTTTCTCGGCAAGCTCGCGGAAAATGCGGAAGGCAACCGCGGTTTCGGTTGTTGTGCCGGATTTTGAAATAACATTTATTGAAAAATCCTTGCCGTCAATAAGTGAAATGAGTTCGGAAACTGCCGAGGAGCTTATGGTATTGCCGCCGAAATAGATATTCGGGGTATCCTTTTTAAGCAGATTGTAGTTATTGGAGCCGATAAACTCAATTACAGCCCTTGCGCCGAGATAGGAGCCGCCGATTCCGAGCACAAGCAGAACATCGGAATCCTTTTTGATTTTTTCAGCCGCTTTTTTGATTCTCGCGAATTCGGCTTTATCGTAATCAACAGGGAGGTTAACCCAACCGAGGAACGCGCTGCCGAGACCCGTTCCGTTGTGAATTTTGTCGTGTGCTTCGGAAACCTCCCCGATAAGAGATGCGAGGCTTTCGTCGCAGGCGCTTTCGCCCGCATAAGAGAAATTGACTTTAAAAGACATTGTACACCCACCATTCATAGGAAAAACTGTTTGCCGACTGCAAATATACTGTCGGTTCTATATATTTTAACCTATAAGCGGTAGTATTGCAACCTTATTGGGAGAAAATTTTATGTAAATATTTTTTGAACACCGTTTTTATGCCCCGGCAAGCGCATTTATCAGCCTTTTGAGCACTATTGAAAAGGTGAGCCTTGCAACCGGGTCGGGCGCGGTCAGCTCACTTTTGCCTATCGCCTTGCCGTTAAGGGTAAATGTAACGGTTCCGAGCACCTGGCCCTCGGTAACGGGGGCTTCAACATCCACGGCAAGGTCAATGGTCTGCTTAAGCTCACCCTCGCAGCCTTTTTTTATCAGAAGCGGTGAAGCGGAGCCGATTTCCGGGGTAATCCGCTCGGTTACTCCGTTTAAAACATTAACATCCGGAATAAGCTTTTTATCCGTTTCGGGCACAATGGTGGTGTAGTTTGCAAAGCCCCAGTTGAGCATTGCCTTGGCGGAATTGAACCGCTCGTTGCTTGTGGGCGAACCCATGACAACCGCTATAAGGTGAGTGCCTCCCCTTTCGGCAGAGGCGGAAACACAGCACCCCGCCTTTGATGTGGTGCCGGTTTTAAGCCCGGTTGTGCCGTCATAAAACCGCACAAGCTTATTTGTGTTGACAAGCTCGGTTTTGCCCCCGCGCAGGGAATCCATCCACACGGTGGAATAATTGCATATTTTTTCGTGCTTTAACAGCTCGCGTGACATTATCGCAACATCCATGGCGGTGGTTAAGTGGGTATCCGTTTCATCATCAAGCCCGGTGCAGTTATCAAAATGAGTGTTCTTCATACCGAGCGCGGCGGCTCTTTTGTTCATCATTTCAACAAAGGCCTCATCGCTGCCCGCCACATATTCACCAAGAGCCGTGCAGGCGTCGTTGGCGCTGTAAATGGCCGTTGCTCTAAGCAGCTCGTCAACAGTCATCGTTTCGCCCTCTTTAAGCCATATCTGGCTGCCGCCCTTGCCCGCCGCCGCTGCGGAGGCGGTAACGGTATCGCTTAAGTTTATCTTGCCCGAATCAATCGCCTCCATAACAAGCAGCAGCGACATCACCTTTGTTACCGATGCGGGATAAAGCTTCTTTTCGCTTTCGTATTCCATAAGCACCTCACCTGTTGAGGCATCCATTAGCACAGCCGCTGCGGCGCTTATTTCAACGGGCAGTTCCTCTTTCCCGGTACAAAAGCCCGGCAGAGCAGCGGCAATAATCATTGCGGCGCACAAGGCAAGCGAAAGCGCTGTTTTTATTGTTTTTTTCATCTCGTTCACCCCTTCTTAAGAAAATATATGCCGTTTTTCCGTTGATTATCCCGGATTAATAAGGTATAATCTTATCAGAATATTCAGTAAGTCGGGAGAAAAGATGAAAGCTGCATTTGTAACGCTCGGTTGTAAAGTGAATCAGTATGAATCGGAAGCGATAGCCTCTTCTTTGGCGGAAAGGGGCTATGAAATCGTTTCTGCCGAATGTGAGGCAGATGTATATGTTGTAAACTCCTGCTCGGTAACCGCCGAAAGCGACCGAAAAACAAGGCAGACGGTTCGCAGGCTCAAAAGGCTGCACCCTGCCGCCGCGGTTGTGCTCACCGGCTGTATGCCCCAGGCGTTCCCCGATTCGGCAAAGGAGCTCACCGCCGCCGATATAGTTACCGGCAACAAGTTCAATTACAGAATACCCGAATTTCTTGACCGCTTTGCCGTGAGCGGGCGAATCACCGAAATTGAAGAGCATAAAAGCGGAGAGCCGTTCTGCGTTACAAAGGTTACCTCCTTCCGCGACAGAACACGCGCCGAGCTTAAGATAGAAGACGGGTGTGACCGCTTTTGTTCCTACTGCATCATTCCCTACGCAAGGGGCAGAGTTCGTTCAAAGCCCGTGGAGGCTATAAAAGAGGAAGCCGAAGCCCTGAGCAAAAACGGCTACCGTGAAATAGTGCTTGTGGGCATTAATCTTTCCGCCTACGGCAAGGATAACGGCAAAACGATGGTTGACGCGGTTCGTGCCGCCGCAAGCCCGGAGGGCGTGCTGAGGGTTCGGCTCGGCTCCCTTGAGCCCGACCACATAACAGATGAGGTTATTGAGGAGCTTAAAACCGTGCCCGAATTTTGCCCGCAGTTTCACATTTCCCTGCAATCCGGCTGCGACAAAACGCTTAAGGCGATGAACCGCCACTACAACACTGCGGAATACTCCGCGCTTTGCGAAAAGCTGCGCCGCACCTTCCCCGACGCCTCAATAACCACCGATGTTATGGTCGGCTTTGCGGGCGAAACAGAGGAAGATTTTAATGAATCCCTTGAATTTGTTAAAAAGACGGGCTTTCAGAAGGTGCATATTTTCCCCTACTCCCGCCGCCCCGGCACCCCGGCGGCAAAAAGAAGCGACCAGGTTCCGAACGCTGAAAAAGAACGCCGTGCCGCACTTATGGCAGAGCAGGCAAACAAAATCAGAGCCGATTATCTGCTTATGCAAAAGGGCAAAACCGTTACCGTTATCCCCGAGGAGCACTCCGGCAAAGCGGGTGCAAAGGGCTTCACGGCTAACTATACTCCCGTGCTGATAGAAAGCGGAAATTTCACCTTCGGTGAACCGACAAAGGTGCTGATTACCGGGGTTAAAGATGATTACTGCACAGGTGAAGCAACAGAATAAAACGGCATAAAAAACGGACTGCGATTCGAATTTCGCAGTCCGTTTTTATTATTCATCATATTTGTAGATTTCTGTATTATCAACAAGTTCCGCCTTTATCTGCTGCAAAACCGCAAAGTGCGGGGCCTTTGAATGAGCCTCAAGTGCGGCATCATCACGCCAATGCTCAACAAGCAGAACCGTGTCGTCATCCTCAAGGGAGGTAAAGAAATCATAACCCAGGCAGCCGTCTTCATTTCTGGTTATGCCGCCGATATTTTCGGAATAAATTGCCTCAATAAACTGCTCGGCCATACCGGGCTTGATGTGATAAACAACATTAAGTGTTTTCATTATTTTGTTTCCTCCGCAGCAGTTGTTCTTTCGCCGGCGGCAAGAACTTTGCCGTCAGCAGAGATGAGGGGTGCCCTGAGAAGCTCGCCGTTTTCATCATATTCGCGTGATTCGTAATATTCAAGGTCACCGTTTTCGTCGTAATAATAAATCTTCATAAGGGTGTCGCCGTCATACTCATAGGCAGTGCCGCCGGTAAACTTGCTTTCGCTGTCATATTCATAGGCAGCCTTGCGCTTGCCGTTTTCATCATAAG
>JAZUJM010000105.1:0-7106 GCA_045642785.1 Acutalibacteraceae bacterium
CAGAACATATAGTCCGCGCTGACCATCTGCGGCACGGTGAGGGTAAGGGCATACTCCGGCACATCATCAAAAGTGGGGAAACAGCCGTCGTGAACCTGCTGCATCCTGCAAACATCATCAAGCTTTGCCTTTTTGATAAGAAGCGGGTCATTGAAATCGGCAACACCCGGGTCATTAAACGCTATGTGGCCGTTTTCGCCTATCCCGAGGCATACTATATCAATATGGTTTTCCTTTAAAAGTGCGGCGTAATCCTCGCCGTAATCGGAGATATAATATACATTTGCAAACGGAACAAGTGAGAAAATGTGGTCATAAAGATACTTGCCGAAGCTGCACGGGTGCTCCTTTGAAAGCCCGCAGTATTCATCCATATGAAAAGCGTTGATTCTGCTCCAGTCAACCTTCGTCTTTGCAAGCTCAAGAAGCATATCATTCTGTGAGGGTGCAGCCGCAAAAACCATATTGATTTTTTCTTTTTTTGCAAGCAGAGCGTTAATGCAATTTTCTATATCCTCTGCCGCCGCCTTGCCCATTTCAGCCCTTGTGTCAAAAATTCTGACCGCAAGCTTTTCCTTTGAAAATGTTTTTATTTCGCTCATATTTATTCTCCCTCCGCACAGCTTTGAATCATAATTGCCTGCTGTGAAGTTTTTATTGTTTTTTCATTATACACTTTTCGGTACTCCTCATCGTTAACGGCGTGAAGATAATCCTCAAAGTAATCGTATTGTTTTTCGCTGCCGCTGACTTTTTCGGGTTCTTCGCTGTTTTTCAGGTAAAGCGTCACGCCGTCGGAGCTTAAGCTGAAATCGGCAAGCCCCTCGCTGCCCCAGATTCTGAAATGCCAGTAGCACGGGTGAGAATAACCGTGCAGCTTGGGTGAAGCGTAGGAAACATCGCCTATGACTCCCGCTCCGCTGCCCATTTTGAGCATAAGCTGGGCGCTGTCTTTAAAATCCGGGCACTTGTCGGCATAGAAATTCCACACCCTTGCGCCCACAACTTTTTTAACATCGCTTTTTGTAAATTCGCGGATAAGGTCAACGGCGTGAACGGCAATATCGTTTATTGTGCCGCCGTGAAGCCCTTCTTCAAAATACCAGGCCGGGCGTGAGCCGTAATTGAGCGGGTGCTGTGCTTCAAAAACGATATTGTTTATTATGCCGAGCCTGCCGCTTTCGATTATCTCCCCCGCCGCGATAATATTGGGGTTGTTCCTCATGTCAAACATAACCCCGACCGCCGGGCCGCCGTTTTCGCAAAGTTTTTTTATTTCTTCAATTTCACCCTTGCGGGTGCAAAGAGGCTTGTCGGCAAAAATATGCTTGCCTGCCGCGAGAGCTCTTACCGCAATATTTCCCCTTTTGCCGTAGCAATCACCGATAATAACCGCATCGGTTCTTTTATCATTTATCAACTCATCAAGTGAGGAATAGCTGAACTTAACGCCGCGGCTTTCCGCCTCAATTCTTGCCTGCTCATCCTCTTCAAATGCGCCGAGAATCACTATTCGCGGGTCGTTATTTAATTTATCATAAAGTGCGAATGCGTGGCTGTGGCGAAAGCCCGCAAAGGAAACATAAAGCTTTTCCATTTTATCCCCTCCCGCTCTTTATTATAATTAACATATTCCCCCGTGTCAATCGGGTTATTTTGTTGACAAATCGTTTATATAAAGTTAAAATCAAGATAATAAATAGTCGGAGGAAAACGAGATGAAAAAAAACACTCCCGTTTCATTTAAGGATGTTGATATCACCGGCGGTTTCTGGGCTCAGAAGCAAAAGCTCAACCGTGAAGTGACTGTTTATTCAGTTCGTGACCGATTTGAAGAAACAGGCAGATTTGAGGCATTCAAACTCAACTGGAAAGAGGGCTCTGATATCCCGAAACCCCACTTTTTCTGGGATTCCGATGTTGCAAAATGGCTTGAAAGCGTTTTTTATATCACCGCAAAAAACAAGGATGACACTTTGCTTAAAAAGGCGAATGAGGTTATTGACCTTATAGAAAAGAATCAATGTGAAGACGGTTATTTCAACATCTATCACACCGTGGTTGAACCCGAGCTTCGCTTTAAGAACCGCGACCACCATGAGCTTTACTGCCTCGGCCACCTTATCGAAGCGGCGGTTGCCTGCTTTGAAACAACGGGCAGCAAAAGGTTCATCGATATTCTTGACCGTTATGTTGACCTTGTAATAAAGTGCTTCGTCACCGAAAAAACCGCAAGCTTTGTCACCCCCGGCCATGAGGAAATCGAGCTTGCCCTTGTTAAGCTTTACAGGGCAACAGGTGTCAGAAAATATCTTGACCTTGCCAAATTCTTTGTTGACAGCCGCGGAAGCTCAAAAGAGGATATTATGGATTGGTGCAATCAGCGGTATCTTCAAAGTGACCGCCCCGTAAGGGAGCAAAGAGAGGCCGAGGGTCACGCCGTGCGCGCCTGCTACCTTTACAGCGGCATGGCGGATGTTGCCCGCGAAACCGATGATGAAACTCTTCTTGATGCCTGCCGTGACATTTTTAACGATATCGTCAGCAAAAAAATGTACATCACCGGCGGAATAGGTTCCTCCCACCACGGCGAAGCGTTCACGGTTGCCTACGATTTGCCCAACGACACGGCTTATAACGAAACCTGCGCTTCAATCGCCCTTGCCCTTTTTGCCGACAGAATGAAGGATATAGATTTCGATTCCAAATATGCCGATATTGTTGAGCGAGAAATGTATAACGGCTCCCTTGCCGGCCTTTCGCTTGACGGAAAATCATTTTTCTATGAGAATCCGCTTGAAATAAACCTTGCCGACCGCACCCGCCACATTTCGGTCAACGACAGCGAGCGCCTGCCGATTACCGAGCGCAAGGAGTATTTCGGCTGCTCCTGCTGCCCGCCGAATGTTAACCGTTATATTGCCTCAATAGGCAATTTTGCCCTTTCAAAAACCGATGATTCAATTATTCTTCACCAGTATATGCCCCTTGAAGCCACGGCTGACGGGGCAAAAGTAACCGTTAAAACCGATTATCCTTCAAGCGGCGATGTTAAAATATCCGTTTGCGGTGCCACTGGCAAAAAGCTTTATGTGCGCCTGCCCGGCTGGTGCCGGAAGCACGCCACTTCAAAGGCTTATTCTCTTAAAAACGGCTATATGTGCTTTGATATTGCAGAGGATTGCTTTGAAGTTGAAGTCAGCTTTGATATTACTCCCGTGTTCAATTTCTGCTCACCCCGTGTTCGCGCCAACATCGGCAAAACTGCACTTTCCGCGGGCCCGGTCGTTTACTGTGTGGAAAAAAAGGATAACGATTCTGACCTTTTCGCCCTGAAAGTTGACACCGGAGCAAAGGTTCTCTCAACGCCGGATGACTATTTCGGCGTTCCCGTGCTCACAGCGTCAGGCTATGCTCCGCAGGCGGACGAAAGCCTTTACCGCACTGAAAAAGAGCTTTGCGAAAAGAAAACAGACATCAGATTTATTCCCTATTTCGCCTTTGCCAACCGCGGCGAAAGCGATATGAGGGTTTGGGTAACAAGTAAATAAAAAGGAGCGGATATATTATGTATGATGAATTTTCCCCGATGAAAAGCGCTGAGCTTGTTCACCACTATATAACGAATATGGTCGATAAAGCCTATGACAACCTGCCCTATTGGCTGCTTCTGCCCAACAAAAAGCCCGCCGAGGCGGCTCATTGCAGGGTGGATGACGCCGAGCTTGTGGGCTCGTGGTATGAAGGTCTTGCAAACGCCATGATAATGCTCGGCACCGAAAACGGCGATGATGTAAAGCAGTCACTTCGCCGCCACCTTATGAAATCCTGGGGTGAGCACGGCCTTCGCTTCTGTGAAAAATATCTGTGGACCCACACGGTTCATTCCTCATTCCACGAAATGGGCTATATTCTGCCCGCCCTCAATATGATAACCGCCGAATACCCCGAGGATGAAGAGGCGGAAAAGCGCACAAGCGAGCTTATCCGCGGCATGCGCTCATTGGTTATTGAAAGAAAGGTGCGCACCTTCTGGTCGGGAGACTATGAGGAGGAAGAGCCGATTTACGAATTTCCCAATGATGTTTATTTAAAAGACGGCGGCTTTGATTTAACCCGCCACACCGGGCGCGGCGAGCAGCCCATACGCAACGCCGTTATGCTGCACGCCCTTGTAACCCGCTATGAGTTAAAAGGTGACGAGGTTGCCCTTGACCTTGCGCAGGGAATTGCAAACTATGTGCTCGGCGTTTCGCGCTATTTTAACTACAAAATGGAGTTCTTCGGCCATGTGCACTCCGCCGTGTGGTTTGCGGGCGGCCTTGTTAAGCTCGGCAGACTCACCGATAACAGCGAATATATCGAAAAGGGCAAGGCGATATATGATTATGTTCGCTCCATTTCCTCTGATTTCGGCTGGGTACCCGAATATGCACAATGGCACCCCGTTGAAGAGGAGCATTGCGAAACCTGCTGCATCCGCGATATGATAGTGTGCGCCGATGAGCTTATAAAGTGCGGCTACACCGAATATTACAATGATATGAACCTTTTTGCCCGCAACCAGCTTGTGGAAAATCAGGTTACCTACACCGATTATGTGGTTTGCGACAACTCCCTGCCCGACGGCAACGGAATAACCTACAACCGCATAAACGAAAGAATGATAGGCGGCTTTACCGGCGGCAGCGAGCCGAACTCAATTTCGCTCACCCGCTTCCGCTCAATAGCCGGCTGCTGTGTGGGCACCGCCCCCGTTGCTCTCAGAACTCTGTGGGATAATGTAATCACCGAATTTAACGGCGCTTATGTTGTCAACATTCCCTGCAACAAGGAAACCGACAAAATTTCACTTAAATCCTTTATTCCGAATGATGGCAAAATAACAGTTACCGCCAAAGCGGATTGCCTTGCCGGATTCAGGATATATGACTGGATGGGCGAGGCACTCACCTTCACCGTTAACGGCGAAAAGCAAAACATAAAAGCCGAAAACGGCACGGCCTGCGCCTCACTTAAGGCGGGCGATGTGCTCACTCTCAGCTTTAAGATTGAAACAACCGCAAAGAAAGAAACCGTTCGCGGCACGGAATTTACGGTTTACTGGCGCGGCTGTGATGTGGTTGATATCACCCCGCGCGGCGACCATGTAAGGCTCTACCAGCGAAACAGCGAGGTGCCCAAATACTACCCCACTCCCGAGGATGTTGTATACACGGGTGCCGCCAATATGGGCCCCACGCAGCAAAAGACCGTAACGGAGGATAAAAAATGAGCAAGAAGAAAAAGATTATCATAATCGTTTGCGCAGCGGTGTTTGCCGTTCTTGCCGCAGGCGGTGCGATAGCCTATTCTCAGCTTCCGCACCCGCTGAGCTACGATATTGATTCCGTTCCCTTTGTGGGCAGCGAGGTTCAGATTGTCGCCTCCGAAAAAGATGAGGTTACAATAAAGAAAAACAGCGGTGAATTCAAGGTGCTTGCCTTTACCGACACCCACCTTGACGGCAGCAACGACACCTCCGGAATGACTGTTTCAAACCTTGTTAATAACATTGTAAAGGAAAAGCCCGACCTTGTTGTTTTCAACGGTGACACCGTAACCTCGGCTTTTAACAAAAAGCGCTGCAATCAGCTTGCCGAAATATTTGAAAAGCTCGGCGTTTACTGGGCGGGAGGCCTCGGCAATCATGAGGGCGACAACGGTTTTTCCGTTACCCGTGAAGAAATGGTTGAAATCTTCTCCTCCTATGAGCATTGCCTTATGAGAAAGGGCGCCGATGATGTTTTCGGCGTTGCAAACTATGCGCTCACCATTCTCAACAAGGATAACACCGTAAAGCAGGTTTATTACTTTATGGATACCGGTGATGAAATGAGCACAGAGCTTAAATCCGAATACGGTATTCCGGTTGATGATGACCCATATGACGGCACAAAGCCCGACCAGGTCAAATGGTACACCGATAAGAATAACGCATTGAAGGCAAAATACGGCAGCTTCAAATCAACCCTTTTCGTTCACATTCCGCTTTATCAGATGAAATCCGCCGCAGAGAACGAAAAATTCATCTACGGCGAAAAGCTTGAGGGTGTTTGCTCCTCCGGCTTTGATTCCGGCCTTTTTGAGGCAATGAGAACCGGCGGCACCACCAAGGCGGCCTTCTTCGGCCACGACCATTTAAACTGCTTCGGTTTAAAATACAAGGGAATCCTTCTGGGTTATCTTCAGCCGTCCGGCTACGGCTCCTACACCGCGCTGAGCAAGCTCAATTATGAGGAAAAGGACTGGCTTCAGGGCTACACCGCATTTGAGCTTAAGGAAAACGGAAGCTTTGATATGTACCGTGTAAGGAACAGCTCCGGCGAAAAAGAATAAAGATTTTAAAGCATTTATCGTATTGATTATTGATTTATAACGCAAAAAACAGACTGTAACGAAAATGCTACGGGTGGATAAGGATGTTTTTTTGGTTTTGTACAGTAAAATCAGATATAAGAGATATTGACAAATCAGAATTTGGCGGTGATAATTATGTATATCTGCAATGATAATGTGTGCGATCCATGTTGCGATTTTTGTTGGTATTGCATTCACGGAGAGTATGGAGAACCGATTAAGTGCAAATATAATGAAAATGATTTTGATGACGGTAGCGGTTATTGCGACAGATTTAAGTGCAGTCTGCATGAACCTAAGCCGCAAGATGTTGTATGAATATTGACTTACTGACAAATCAGAATTTGAAAAGCCGAAACACGGAAGCTGAATCCGATAATCCGTAGGGGCGAACTGTGTTCGCCCAAAAATGACTTTTTCAAAATATCAATATATTAACCGGGCGAACACAGTTCGCCCCTACGAGTCCATTATTCATTCGTGCCGAGCACGCCAAATCTCGATTTGTCGAGCTAAAAGAAACAACCCGCTGAAAAGTTTTTCTTTTTCAGCGGGTATCTTTGTCCCATGCCATAGCAAGCAGGGAAATTATATATAATTTCCGAATAGTGAAATATTTGCCTACGGCAAATGTGAAATAATCGCATAGCGATTGTGAAATATTGCTTCGCAATGTGAAATGAAATAAATCCCTTTTTCACGCCCGC
>JAZUJM010000106.1:0-5277 GCA_045642785.1 Acutalibacteraceae bacterium
TCCCGTTTTTCTTCAATAATGCGTTTAATATCCTCATGGTCGCGCTTGGTCATGGTGTAGCGAATGGTAAAGAAGACCGAGAGCGCGGCGAAGATTGCGGGGATAAAGCAGAAATTAAGGCGCAGACCGAAAATGGAGCGCGCGGTCTGGTCGGCAAAATTCTGCTTTTCGGTGTTGTAGCCGAAGAATCTGAGCGAGAAGCCCATTATGCCCGAAACAAAGCTGCTTATGGTTTTCTTTACAAATGAATTAAAGGTGGAAATAACGCCTTCACGCCGCCTGCCGGTTATCAGCTCGTCAACATCGGTAACATCCGGCTGAATGTTTTCAACCACAAAGCCGGGGCCGGAGAAACCGAAATTATAAAGAATGGCGGCAAGATAAATAATAATTGTGGGTGTGTTGGGGGTTACAAAGGCGTTTAATATAAGCCCGGCAAACATAAACGGCCCGAGCAGCAGCCCGCTTATGCGCTTGCCCTTGTAGCGAACAAGAAGGTAGTTAAGCGGTGAACCGGAGAATTCGGCAACGCCGCTGATAATGTTGAGCACATTGAATATTCTGTACCTTTCGGCAATGCTTATAAGGAAATACTGGTCGGAGTAGGAGTAGAAGTTTTTCGCAAGGCCGTAAAAAAGGTTGATGAAGAAATATTCGCGGAAGGATTTGTTGCGGAAAACCTGCACATACTCATTAAAAAGATATTTTAAATCAAGCTTTTCATTCTCCATATCAAGCGAGCTTTCTTCCTTTGTGGAGAAGAAGCAGGCTATCGGCGACCAGCAGAACCACAGCGCAAGCACAACGCCGCAAAGCAGATATTTGCTTCGGTCATTGGGTGAGGGGTTATCCATATTAACGCCGCCGAGCATCATGCCCATAAACAGGAATGAGGACATCTGTCCAATGGAGTTGCAGGCATATTCAACTATTTTGTACTGCGTTCTTTCAAAATACCTCGGCGCAACGGTGGGCAGCATTGCGGTGTGGGGAATGCTCATCATGGTGTAGCCGCTGCTGTAAAGGAATGAGGCAAAAAGGTAATATGCAAAGGTGAGCCACGAGCTGCCGAGTGATGAAATGCCGAATGACGACCATTTCATAACATAGGATATAATAAACGGGATAACGCCCCACAAAAGATAGCGGCGGTGCTTGCCGTATTTTGAACGGGTGCGGTCGGTTATTATGCCCATTGCAACATCGGTGAAGGCATCAATAAGGCCGTTAATCATTCCGATAAGCCCGGCTATGCCGACATCGAGCTTTTCAACAAAAACAAGAAACTGCTGATGATAAAGGTTTATGGGGTAACCTGCGCCGCCGAGGGTGATGTTGGCACAGTCGTAACCTATCATCGGGCGCAGTACCTCTTTTGTGCTGCCCTCTATTCCGAGAATGTCCTTTAATTTATTTCCGAATCCGTTTGCCACAGGTAATCACCTCTGCAAAATAAATTATATTATATAATACCAAATATGACTGTTGAGGTCAAGAATGTAATTTCTGAAAATTTCACAAACATTTAATATTTGAACCTATTGACAAATTGAGGCAACGGGGGTATATTATGTACCGAGGTTAGCACTCAATGCCAAAGAGTGCTAACATTAGCACTTGAGAGTTAACCGGGCGAAAGAAGGTGGAGGCTTGTCTGAACTCAGCGAAAGAAAAAAGCTTATTTTAGCTTCGGTAGTTGAGCATTATATCAAAACGGGCGAGCCGATAGGCTCGAAGGAGCTCATTGCAAAAACGGGGATGAATGTTTCCTCTGCAACCGTCCGCAATGAGATGAGCGAGCTTTCCGCTCTCGGTTACCTTGACCAGCCGCACACCTCGGCCGGCAGAATCCCTTCACACAAGGGTTACCGCTACTATGTTGACCACCTTATGAAACCGCGAGAGGTTGACGATGTGAGCCGCAGAATGATGGAGGCGGGCATAGCCTCCGCCGCGGGCGACCCCGAAAGGCTTATTGAGCACGCAAGCGCCGTTCTGGCGGAGCTTACAAAATGTGCGAGCATTTCCACAACCCCGGGCGGCGAATGTACGGTAATCCGCCGGATAGAGCTTGTGCCGATAGGTACACGCTCGGCAATGATGGTGCTGCTCACCTCAAACGGAATATTAAAAAGCCGCCTTTGCAGGCTTGAAACTCCGCTTGACAGCAGAATCCTTGAATCGTTTTACAACATTGCCGAATCAACCCTTGTGGGCAGGCAGGCAAGTGAAATAAGCGTTGCCGCCATGCAGACCGTTGCCGCTTCCCTCGGCTCCGATGTGCTTTCAATGTTCCCGATGCTTGCGGCGGTTTGCGAGCTTGCACAGAGCACGGCGCAAACACAGATTATGCTTGAAGGGCAGTCCAATCTTCTTGCAAGCGGCGAATACGGCGATTCTGCCTTGGAGCTTATGAACTTTCTGCACCGCGAAGAGCCGCTGAGCAGGGTGATAAACAGCTCAAAGGGCGAAATGAATGTTACAATCGGGCGTGAAAACATCTACCGTCAGCTTGAACATTCAAGCGTCATTCTTGCAAAGTATAATGTAAGAGGGCAGGATGCAGGCTCCATTGGCCTTATAGGCCCCACAAGAATGGATTACGAAACAATTATTCCGAATGTCCGTTTTCTTACCGACCTTGTAGGCCGGCTGATTGAACAGGCTTTGGAGGAATAGAAAGGAACTCCCAATGGATAACGAAAAAAAGGAAGTAACTCAGGAAAACGAAGAGGCCGTGAAGGAAGAAAAGCTCACAAAAGAGGAGAAAAAGGCCGAAAAGAAACAGAAAAAAGACAAGGGCGCTTCAAAGGAGCAGGAGCTTCAGAAGCAGCTTGACGAGCAGAAGGATTTATACTTAAGGCTCAGAGCGGAATACGATAATTTCCGCAAACGCTCCCAAAAGGAAAAGGAAGATGTTCACACCACCGCAAGGGCAGAGGTAATAAAGGCGATTGTGCCCGTTATTGATAACTTTGAGCGTGCGGCGGGCAACGCGGAGGCTTCCTTTGAGGATTACCGCAAGGGCGTTGAGCTCATAAACACACAGCTGCTTGATGTGCTCAAAAAAACCGGTGTTGAGGCCTTCGGCGAGGTTGGCGAAGAGTTTGACCCCAATATGCACAACGCCGTTATGCACATAGAAAGCGACGAGCTTGGCGAAAATGTTATTGCTCAGGTTTTCCAGAAGGGCTACAAGCTCGGCGAAACCGTGATAAGATTCGCGGTTGTTCAGGTAGCAAACTGATTTGGTAAATAATAATTCTTTAAATACAGGAGGATAAAATCATGTCAAAGGTTATAGGAATCGATCTCGGAACCACAAATTCCTGCGTTGCAGTTATTGAGGGCGGCGAGCCTGTCGTTATCGCCAACGCCGAGGGCGCAAGAACAACTCCCTCTGTTGTTGCATTCGGCAAAACAGGCGAAAGAATGGTCGGTCAGGTTGCAAAGCGCCAGGCTATCACCAACCCCGATAAAACCATCACTTCCATCAAAAGACAGATGGGCACCGAATACAAGGTAACGATTGACGACAAAAAGTATACCCCTCAGGAAATCTCCGCCATGGTTCTTCAGAAGCTTAAGACCGACGCGGAAGCATATCTCGGCGAAAAGGTGAGCGAGGCTGTTATCACCGTTCCCGCTTATTTCACCGATTCACAGCGCCAGGCAACCAAGGATGCGGGCAGAATTGCCGGCCTTGATGTTAAGAGAATCATCAACGAGCCCACAGCTGCCGCTCTTGCCTACGGCATTGACAAAGAAAACGACCAGAAGGTTATGGTTTATGACCTCGGCGGCGGCACCTTCGATGTTTCCATTATCGAAATGGGCGACGGCGTTCAGGAGGTTCTTGCAACCGCCGGCAACAACCGCCTCGGCGGCGACGACTTTGACCAGAGAATTATCGACTGGATGGCAAACACCTTCAAGGCAGAGCAGGGAATCGACCTTCGCGGCGACAAAATGGCAATGCAGCGCCTTAAGGAAGAGGCCGAAAAGGCAAAGATTGAGCTTTCCGGCGTTACAACCGCAAACATCAACCTTCCCTTCATCACCGCTGATGCAACCGGCCCCAAGCACCTTGAAATGACACTTACAAGAGCAAAGTTCAACGAGCTCACCGCTGACCTTGTTGAAGCAACCATGGGCCCCGTTCGCCAGGCAATGAGCGACTCCGGCCTTAAAGTTTCCGAGCTTGACAAGGTTCTTATGGTCGGCGGTTCTTCAAGAATCCCCGCTGTTCAGGAGGCTGTTAAAAAGTTCACCGGCTCCGAGCCCTTCAAGGGAATCAATCCCGATGAGTGCGTTGCAATCGGCGCTGCTCTTCAGGCCGGCGTTCTCGGCGGCGAGGTTCAGGGACTTCTTCTGCTTGATGTAACTCCTCTTTCACTCGGCATTGAAACCATGGGCGGCATCAACACCAAGATTATCGACCGCAACACCACCATCCCCGTAAAGAAGAGCCAGATTTTCTCCACCGCTGCCGACAATCAGCCCTCAGTTGAGGTTCATGTTCTTCAGGGCGAAAGAGAATTTGCCAAGGATAACAAAACCCTCGGCGTTTTCCACCTTGACGGAATCCTTCCCGCCCGCAGGGGTGTTCCTCAGATAGAGGTTACATTTGATATTGATGCCAACGGCATTGTTCACGTTTCCGCCAAAGACCTCGGCACCAACAAGGAGCAGTCAATCTCCATCACCGCCTCCAGCAATATGTCCAAAGAGGATATTGACAAGGCTGTTGCCGACGCAGAGCGCTTTGCTCAGGAGGATAAACAGCGCCGCGAAGAGGTTGACACCCGCAACGAGGCCGACCAGATGGTTTACCAGTGCGAAAAGCTCATGAGCGAAAACGGCGACAAGTTTGACGAGGCAGACAAGAGCCAGGTTAACGAAAAGGTTGACGCTCTTAAGGAAGCTCTCAAGGGTGAGGATATCAACCTCATCAAGTCTCGCAAGGAAGAGCTTACCGCAAAGTTCTATGAGATTTCCGAAAAGCTCTACAAGGCAAATGCTCCTCAGGGCGCTCCCGAGGGCTTTGACCCCAACGCAGCCGCAGGCTTTGATCCCGGTGCTCAGGGTTACACCGAGGCCGACTTCACCGACATTCCCCCCGAAGGCTGATTTATAAATAACTAATTCTTCAGCAGCAGCCGCCGACAAAGCGGCTGCTGCTTCAGGAGCTTAATATGGCAGATAATAAAAGAGATTACTATGAAGTGCTCGGAGTGGAGAAGGGCGCTTCGGATGATGAAATAAAAAAGGCCTACC
>JAZUJM010000107.1:0-5630 GCA_045642785.1 Acutalibacteraceae bacterium
CTTGCAGTTTTGGCAGGCAGATTTTCTGCCAAGATGAGGCGAAAAGCGCAGGAATACTTTGTGTATTCCGAGCATTTTTAACGATATATTGGCAAAAAGATGTCGCCAAAACCATATTTGGTTCGGGTATCTCGTGGCTAACCGCCGACGGATATCTTGTTGTGTGCCACAATCACACCGTTGATGAAACATCCGACGGCAGCGGCAGAATATCGCAAAAAACGCTTGAGGAACTCAGAAGCCTTGATTTCGGTTCATATTTTGATGATAAATTCAGGGGAACAAAAATTCCGCTTTTATCTGAATTTTATGAGCTTTGCGGCGGGCTTGATATAGTAAATGTTGAAATAAAATCGCCCGAGAATCGCAATGATGTTGTTAAAAAAACAATAGAAGAGGCAAAAAGATTTTCTCTTGAAAAATCCCTGCTTATTTCTTCTTTTTCGCTTGATATTCTGCGTGAGTGCAGGGATGATTACCCCGAAATAAAAACCGCTCTTCTTTATGACGGCGGCTCGGCTGATATTGAAGAATTGAAAAATGACCCCGTAACTTATTGCCAAAAGCTCGGCTGCTCTGCGGTTCATCCGCATTTTTCGCTTGTAAGTGAAGAGTACATAAAAGCATTTCATGCGGCGGGTATGGCCGTGAATCCGTGGACAGTTGATGAGCCCGCCGATTTAATCAGGCTTCGCGACTGGAGCTGTGACGCGGTAATTACCGATTGCCCCGATGTTGCAGGCAGAGTATATAACAGATAAAAGTAAACTCCGGTACCGTTTCGGAATAATTCCGTGTTCGGTATCGGAGTTCTTTTATGAATGCTTATTTTCTTCCGTTTAAATCATTTCTCTTGTCGCAGAAGAAATCGGTTAATTGAATCGCTCTGCCGCGCTTTTTGGAATAGATAAAGCGGGTGTATTCGGGGCTTATGAATTTATATGTGAGCTTTTCAATCTTAAGCGGTGTGGCGTATTTGCGCTGATAATCGGTTATATAATAGTCAAACGGGCGTTTTTCAAGAGAATCGTAAAGCTCGTTTGCATTTTCAAAATCAATTCCGCCTTTTATTGCTGAGGCCGCAAGAACATAAATTTCCTTTCCGTTCAGGCTGAACGATTTTGCGCCTGAGGGGATGTTAAATTCATACCTGAAAACATAAAACTGCTCGGCAACAAGGTCTTTTGCAGGTGTATGGGTGTGAGTTGCTGTAAAGGCAAGGCTGTCTTTCTTTATAAATCCGGTTTCTTTTAATCCGACCATATCCCATGCGCCTATTCTTTCCCGGCTTGAGGGAATTGTTTTAATAACGGTTTCATCACCGCATTTATAAGTCAGCCTTGCTTCGCTTATGGCTGCTGCAAGAATGATAACCTTGTTTGCATTGGCGGGGAGCCTGATTTCCTGCCCGCTGCAGGCCATTGCGCTGCTGTCTGTTTTGTTTATGTTAAATTTGGCACCGCCGCAGATTATTTCTTCCGGAATTATCTCGGCAGGTATTGAGAATCTGCCGGCGACGGTCGAGGAATCCCTGTTATCATTTGAGGTTATTATTATGCGGTCAAGGGGAAGCTCAAGGGGAATTGTATCGGCATTTTTGACGTTTTCAAACGGGTTAAGAGTAAGGGCGAATGTTTTAAATTCGTTTGCACCGATATCGAAAATCAGCTCGCCGTTTTTAACTTCGGCTTTTTTCGGCTGCTCTTCTATTCCGTTAACTTCCTGTGCCTCGGATATACCGCTGCCGAGGGTGAGCTTAACTGCTGTATGTTCGGCACCGACGGTTTCGTTGAATCTGATTATTATTTTATCGCTCTTTTCTGCCTTTTTAATTGCTTTTACCGCAACTGCGTTATTGCTTACCGAACCGAATGAGAAGTTTTCTTTAATTATACCCTCATGCTTATCGGTTGCAAAAACAGCCATGGGCTGATTGAATGCGGCGGCATATTCTGCCGAGGAAGCGAGATTGGTTTTGCCGTGAGGATAAAGGCCGAATGAGAAACGGTTAAGGCCTAAATCCATAAGGTGCTGTGAGCACTCCCATCGGAATGATGAAACAGGGGTGTGGATGCAGGTTAAGCGAATGGTACTTTCATCGGGCTTATCCCAGCCGGTTCTGGAATCGCTGAAAACAGAAAGGCCGAACTCTCCGCTTTCGTCGGATATATCGGCAAAATTCTGCGCGGGTACCTCATATATCTTTTTTGTATTCGTTTTTCTGCCTATGCAGCCCGCACCGATGTCATAATCGGCAATTTCGTTTTTGCCGTTTAAAGTGAATGCGGCTTTCAGCAAGGTGGTTGAGCTTCTCCAATCCACTTCATTAAAAATCCTTATGAATTTTGAACCGCTGTCAAGTGAAATGAGCTGGGTAAAGTGTGAACCGCCCGCCTTTTTAGTTACGGAATAAACGATTCTTGCGGGGCCGTCTTCAACAAGCTTTATTTCCGCTTTGCCGGGAATTTCGCGCACCGGGCGCATAACATCCTCATATTTAACCTCCCAAGCGGGCCAGTATTTGCTTGAAAGGTTGTCGATAAGCTGAAGAGAAACGGGCTTTGAAATCAGCTCACGGTTTGCCTGCTTGTCAATAAGTGAGCAGATGTCGCCGTTTTCGTCAAGAACGGCTTTTATATATTTGTTCTCAAATTCTCTGTTTGAAGCTGTTAAGTCCGTTTTTAATGCACAGGGCTTGTCGGCAGGGCGAATATCGAAAACCGAAACACCGAAGGGCATTACAGAGGCGGAAAATGAAATGCTGAGCTTTCCGCCGCCAATGGCAGTAACTTTTGAAAGCACTTCTTTTCCTTTTGAATTATATACCTTTGCGCTCGGCTTTTTGTTATCCCAATTTATCGTTGCGGTAACTGTTTCGGTTCTTTCCCATTGCAGGGGATTGGAAACTGTTACGGGGACACCCTTGCATTTTGATGTGTCTATCGAAGAAGCTATGGAACGCTCGGCGGCTGTATATTCACCTGCAAAAACATTAAGTGACTGAATGTAATCGTTCCAGTTCCTTCTGTAACATTCCATAATCGAGGTGCCGGTTATATCATCGTGAAAATGGTGGGCAACAACTCTTTTCCATGCTTTTTCAAATGTCTGTGCGGGGTAGGTGTAACCGTTTAACCAGCCTGCGGCAACGGCGGAGCGTTCGGCAGCGTCGGCAAGCTGTTCATTTCTTCTGTTGAATCTTTTGCCGACGGCTCTTGAGGTGTAGCTTCCCGTGCCGTGCTCGGTCATAAGCAGCTCACCGTCGTAAACGGGGAGCTTGTTCTTTGCTTCATCGGGCAAGGAATCAATTATTTCAAAAAACTCAGTCGAAGAGGTTTCAATAACCTCGGTGTCGCTGCTGCCGTTCTTTGCAGCTTCATTAAACAGATTCTTTACCGAGGGCTCGGCGGTTGAGCCGCCTCGGTCGCCGGTGCCGTGGTAGGCGAAGGTTACGGGCAGGGAGTATTTTTCAATATTTGTTTTAAGCTTATCCTGTATTTCCTTAAAAGTGCGGATTTCGGAAAGGGAACGGGCGTAGCTGCCGGGGCTTATTGAGGCATAAACAAAGCTGCCGTCGTTTCCGCACCACTTGCCGATATCAAACGGTGTGCCGTAGGCGCTGCCCCACCTGAGCTTTGCGGTGGAAAAGCCTTTTAATCCGCAGTGAGCGGCAACGCTCGGGAGTGCCGCGCCGAAGCCGAAGCAATCGGGCAGAAAAATATCATTGCTTCTTTTGCCGAGCTTGTCAAGGAAGTAGTTCTGACCGTAAAGAATGTTGCGGGTCAGAGCTTCGGGTGAGGGAATATTAACATCACCGTTTTCATAGCAGCTTCCCGTGGGCGCCCAGTTGCCTTTTTTTACATATTCTTTTATTCTGTTAAAAGCTTCGGGATAGTATTCCTCTATCATTTCATAGCGGTAGCTGCCCTCAAAGCTGAATTTGTGCTCGGGGTACTTTTCAAAAAGCGAAAAGTTTCTGTTAAAGGTTTCGGGCAGGTATCTTTCGATAGTCGTTTTTAAAGTCCACAGCCATGTTGTGTCAAGGTGAGCGGTTGAAACAACATATATTTTTTTCTTTTCCATTTGCTTTTCTCCTTGCTGTTTTTTTCTTCCGCAAAATGATAGCATTTTTATATTTTCATTGCAACTTTTTTAATGTTAATAATTATAAAAATTTATTATTTTTCGTAAAAATTACCGTTTCTACTTGAAGAACAGCTAAAAAAAGTATAAAATATAAACAATTACCATTGCAGATTTAATACATAAGATATAGTATGGTCGAAAGATATTTTGTTCTTTGAACATATGCCTGAATAAAAGGGAGCCTTATTATGACAAGTTTATCCAAGCGAATGCTTTGCATCACTTTATCTGTTCTTTCAATCGTCGCCTGCCTTATGGGCTCGGCGGCTGCCTACGGTTCTTCGGTTCAAAGCCTGGTTGAAAGTGAATATACTCACGACACTCGCTTTGCCGATTGTGTAATAACCGATGTTATTGATGTTTCTTACCATAACGGTGACATTGATTGGGAAAAGGTATATGCCTCCGGCGTGCACGATGTTATTATGCGCTGCGGTTACCGTGGTTACGGCAGCAGCGGCACGCTTAATAAAGATACTAAATTTGAAACTTATTTTGCCGATGCCAAGGCTGCGGGAATGAATGTCGGCGTTTACTTCTATTCACAGGCTATAAGTGAGGCGGAGGCAGAGGAAGAGGCACGCTTTGTGCTTGATTTAATTAAGGGCAAAAGCCTTGATTTGCCCGTTGCATTTGACAGCGAATATGCCGAGCCTGGCGGTGAACTCGGCGGCAGATTATATGACGCCAATCTTTCAATTAAAAAGATGACCGAGGTTCACCTTGCATTTCTTAAAACTGTGAGCGATGCGGGCTATGATGTTATGGATTACAGCAACCCGGGTATGCTCCTTTACAGCCTTAACGCTTCCGATATTGAATCAAAATACCCTGTCTGGCTTGCAAGATACAGCTCTGCCGCAAACTATTCCGGCGAGTATTTTATGTGGCAGTATTCCAACGAAGGCAAGGTTGACGGAATAAAGGGCAACGTGGATGTTAATTTCAGATATGACAAGCCCGACGGTCCTTTTACCGGTGAAGGATGTCTTGTTCTTCTGACTAATGACCTTTCACTTGCAGAGGGCGAGAAAGTAAAAATCAGATTTTCGGTAAATAACGGCGCTATTCTTGCCAAGCTCGGCAGCTTTTCAATGAGCCTTGAACGCTGGAGCACAAGTGATGAAAGTGTTGCAGCGGTTGATGAAAACGGCAATGTTACCGCAGTTTCGGCGGGTGATGCAATAATCAGTATTCAGATGACGGTCTGGGATTCCGATGACAATGCTTATATTATCTCCGATTCTGTTGAGGTTAAAGTTTTGCCCGGCATAACCGTTCCCGGTGAAATTACGGAACCTTCAACAGAGCC
The DNA here is from genome assembly GCA_045642785.1 of Acutalibacteraceae bacterium. Taxonomy (GTDB): domain Bacteria; phylum Bacillota; class Clostridia; order Oscillospirales; family Acutalibacteraceae; genus CAG-177. The sequence continues at coordinate 5,459 of JAZUJM010000107.1, forward strand.
GGCAACCGAGCCTGAAACTGAACCTACTACTGAAATTTCAACTGAGCCCGCAACTGTGCCCACAACACAGCCGACTACAAAGCCCACAACACAGCCGACTACAAAACCCACAACACAGCCGATTACTAAACCTACAACTCAGCCGACTACTAAACCTACAACTCAGCCGACT
>JAZUJM010000108.1:0-4155 GCA_045642785.1 Acutalibacteraceae bacterium
CATCAGCGCCGCCCTCCCCCTGCCGCAAGGTGAAAATGTAAAATTCCTTTTCGGCTGCGAAACAGAGCAGAACAAATTTCAGACCGTCGGCGTTTCAAAAGAAAGATTTGACACCTTTGATTTTGTTATCGTGCCCACCACGCATTTTCATATGTCGGATTACACGGTAACGGCAGAGGAAACCGCGACCCCCGCCGCAAGGGCAAAAACCTGGTGCCGCCGTTTTGACGCCCTTATGGCAAAGAATTTGCCCTTTAAGAAAATCGGCATTGCCCACCTCACCTGCGGGCTGATTGCCCGTGAAAGAGGAATTTCCCTTGAAACGCTGAACCTTATCCCCGAAACCGAGGCCGGTGAGCTGTTTGCCCGCGCCGCAAAGGCGGGTGCCGGCATTGAGCTTAACGCAAGCGATATGAGCTTTAAGCCGGAGGAGCAGGAAACGGTTTTAAGACTTTACAAAATCGCAAAGGCCGCAGGCTGCAGGTTCTATTGCGGAAGCGATGCCCACCACCCCAAAGCTTTCGGAAACGCAAAGGCAATTTTCGAGCGCGCCGTTTCTCTGCTTGACCTTTCCGAAAACGATAAATATATAATAGGTGGATAATATGTTACTTTATTTAAAGCAGGCGTTTTGCCTTATTCAATCACTTCTGTTCATTATTTCATCCTTTTCGGTTTATGATTCAAATTTTAAATTTGATGTTGACCGTGCCGCTCTCAGCCTTACATCGGTTAAAAATTTCACCTTTGACCCCATTACGGCGAAGGAGCTTGAGATAACCGAAAAAGAAAAAGCCGAGTGCCGCGAATGGTACAACAACAACATTCTTTCTGTTGAAAATCCCGCCTATGATTTTAAGGCAGGCGGCAAAAGCTTTGCCAAAAACACCGGGGACTGGAGCATTTCAGTCGGCGAAGAAAGCGCGGAGGGTGCTGTTTTCCGCGGCGGCAAAACCACTTATATCACCTTAACTCACAAGAAAAGCGGCCTTGAAGCAACGGTTGAGGCAACCATTTATGAGCAAAACGCCGCCTGCGAATGGACGGTTTTCATCAAAAACAACGGCAATGAAAATTCGCCCGTAATCAAGGATTTTTACGCCGCAGACTGCTGCCTGCCCGTTAAAAGCCCCACGCTTTATGTAAGCAAGGGTTCGGAGCCCGCGGCAGATGATTTTGAGCTTATCAAAACCCTTGTGACACCTACGCCTATGATGTTTAACGCCAACGGCGGGCGCTCGGAATCATTTTTGCCGTTTTTCAACATCAGCGGCAGCGAGGGCGGCATTGTTGCCGCCGTGGGCTGGACGGGGCAATGGTATTCTTCCGTAAGCAGAACCTCACGCGGGGTAAGCTTTAAGGCAAAGCAGGAATTTCTGAACGGTTATCTGACCCCCGGTGAGCAGATTCGCTCCCCGCTTGTTTCACTTTGCTTTTATGACGGCGGCAATGCGCTTAAGGGCTTTAACTCATTCAGAAACTGGATGAGCAGCTGCGTTTACACCGAAAGCGCCTACCCCGTAACCTGCACGGTTATTGCCGGCGAATTTGACCGCAGAAACGCCGATGAATACATTGCTCAGATAAACTCATACAGCGAAGAAACCTGCCAAAGAACCGATTTTCTTTGGCGCGATGCAGGCTGGTACAAGATAAACACAGACTGGTTTGACAGCGTGGGCAACTGGGCTGCCGACCCCGAGCGCTTCCCCAACGGCCTTGCACCCGTGGCAGATGCCGCCGAAGCAAGGGGAATGAAGCTGCTTTTATGGTTTGAGCCCGAAAGGTGCTGTAAGGATACAATCGTTTATAACGAATGTATCAAGCACGACGGCTGGCTGATTATTAATGACGATAATATAAATATGGTAAACCTCGCCTTTGACGGTGCCTGCGATTTTCTCGGCAATCTTGTGGCAAATGCGCTTAAGGAAAACCATGTCGGCCTTTACCGTCAGGATTTCAACTTCACTCCCCTTACAATGTGGCAGGATGCCGACAAAAAATATTTCGGCGGCAGAAAGGGCTTTGAAGAAAATCACTATGTAACAAACCTTTACAGATACCTTGACACCCTGCTTGAAGTAAATCCCGGTCTTATTATTGACAACTGCGCCTCCGGCGGCAAACGCCTTGATATTGAAATGTCGCGCCGCAGTATTCCGCTGTGGAGAACCGATTACAACTGCACCGCGGCAGACGGAATAAACAAGAGCGATTCACTTGAATCAACTCAGTTTGCAACCTACGGCCTTTCCTTCTGGCTTCCGCTTCACGGCACGGGTTTAAACATCTGGGGCAATGAATACGCCGACAGAACTCTGATTATCCCCTGCGCACAAAGGGTCGGCTATGAGGAGATAAGAAAATACACCGACAAAAACTATTTTCCGTTAACCAACGGCGGCCTTGACCGCAGCTCCTTCCACGCAATGCAGTTCGGCGACGAAAGCGAAGGCGCGGCCGTAATTTACCGCCGCGAAGAGGTTGCCGAAAACGAATATAAGCTTGTATTAAACGGTCTTAACCCCGAAAGCAGTTATGAAATCTCGGATTATGATTCCGCATTTCAGCCTATAACATTAAGCGGCAAAGAGCTTGCCGAAAACGGCATTACCGTAAGCTTTGCCGAAGCCCCGAAAGCGGCAATCATTCTTTACAAAGAAGTTAACAGATAAACAAAACGCGGCAGTCGGTGACTGCCGCGTTTTGTTATACGGTAACAATATTCAAATCTTCATCAAATACGGTAAACAATTCATCATAACCCGGTTTGATTTTTCCGAGCTTGTCAAGCCTCATAACCCTTGCGGGTGTTGAGGTGAGCATTTTCACCGCTTCGGGAATTGTGCAGCCCGCGGCGACTGCCGTTTTCAGCAGCACATCCGCCGTTGCTATGCTGCCGGCAAAGGCGCTTCGGTCACAGAGCTTTGCCACACCGTCTTCAATTATGAAAGGCACCGCCGTGTCGGAATACACCCTTCCCTCCTCGGCATCACCGGCAGGCCTTAATGAATCCGTTATCATGCAAACCGAATCGGCACCCTTTATTTTGAGTATAAGCTTAATCAGCTCAAGGGGCAGATGCTTGCCGTCGGCTATTATTTCAACATCCATTCCGTCAAGCAAAAAGGCGGTTTCGATTATACCGAGGCTTCTGAAGCCCTGATGCCTTGTCACGGTGGAGGTGCAGGAATAAAGGTGGGTAACAAGGCGGTTGCCGGCCTCAAAGGCGTTAATCAGCGTGCCGTATTCCGCCGCAGAATGGCCGGTTGAGGGAATGATTCCGTTTGCCGTAAGGAAGCTTAAAAACTCGCCGTTTTCATCCTCCTCCGGGGCATAGGTCCACCTGCTGATAAGCGAACCGAAACGTTCAAAAAGCGCCGTGTATTCCTTTTTATCGGGCTTTTTAACAAAGCTGCCCGCCTGACCGCCCGCCATTGCAAGCGAAAGATAGGGCCCCTCCAGATGAACGCCGCCTATACGGCAGGCGCAGGAATCCTTAACAGCTTCGGCTGCTTCAAGAGCACTTTTCATCGTTTCGTAATCAGTTGCCGAAATTGTGGGAAAAATCACCCTTGTACCGTGTGCCGAATGAATTTCGCAGGCTTTTCTGTAAGAATCCGCGGTGCCGTCGATAAACTCGGCGCCACCGCCGCCGTGGCAATGGATATCAATAAAACCCGGCGCAATGTAATTGCCGTTAAGGTTAACCGTTTCTTCACCCTTAACGCTCCCCTCGGGCACAAGTGCCGCGATTTTGCCGCCCTCGCAAACGATATCAAGGCCGGTGAGCACTTCATTTTCCCTTATTATTTTTCCGTTTGTGTAAATCTTCATTTTATATCACAAGCTCTCCGCTGTCGCTGTCGCAATAAAGCACGGCGTTATTATGCTTTCTGAGTGCGGTTGCAGGGCAATCGGCGGTTATCTCATCGTTTATCATTTTGTAAACCGCATTTTTCTTTGTGGCTGCCGGCACAACGCAGAACATATAGTCCGCGCTAACCATCTGCGGCACGGTGAGGGTAAGGGCATACTCCGGCACATCATCAAAGGTGGGGAAACAGCCGTCGTGAACCTGCTGCATCCTGCAAACATCATCAAGCTTTGCCTTTTTGATAAGAAGCGGGTCATTGAAATCGGCAACACCCA
>JAZUJM010000109.1:0-1850 GCA_045642785.1 Acutalibacteraceae bacterium
GCAATGCAGACAGGATATTTGAGCCTTACCGTGCTTTAAGCGGTGAAACAAGAGAAGAGGCCGCTGCACTCTTTAAGCATTTTCTTGTTTTCTTCAATGTTGCCGACAGAAGTTGGGCCATTTCACAGAGCCTTCTTATCGGCGGAATGGACAAAGACGGCAACGATTTAACAAATCTTTGCTCATACGCTCTCTCCGACGCATACTATGATATGAACCTGCCCCAGCCCATTCTTTCCGTTAAGCTTCATAAAAACACGCCCCCCGAGTTTTACAGAAATCTCGGCCGTTTTCTCTTCACACCCGGCACCCTTACCCCCTCATTCTTTAACGATGAATCACTTTTCGCCATTCTTCGCGCAAGGGATGTTAAAGAGGAAGACCTGCCCGACTGCTCTGTTGCAGGCTGTCAGGAACCTCTTATTATGGGCAAGGATACCGGCAACACCACAAACTCATGGTTCAATCTGCCGAAGGTTCTTGAATTAACACTTAACCGCGGCAAATCACTCATTACCGGCAAAGAGATAGGAACCGTTGTTGAAAGCAATGACACCCTTGATATTCTTAAAAACATCCGCGAATATTTCTATCAAAACGCTGCCTACTATGCCGAAAAAATGGCTAAAGCGGGCAACGGAGCCTCAAAGGCTCTGAGCAATCTTCCCGTGCCCTTCCTTTCCTGCTTTATGGGCGGAAGAAACAGCGGAATCGACTGCCGCGACACAGAGGAGCAGGGCTCCGAATATAACGGCTCCGGCTGCCTTATTCACGGCCTTTCGGTTGTTGCCGATTCATTTATTGCCATTGACCGCCTTGTGGCCGAGCGCCCCGAGGATGCCGATTTGCTTATTGAAGCGCTCAAAAACGACTTTGTCGGCTATGAAGAGCTTCAGAAATGGCTTCTTGCCTGCCCGAAATTCGGCAATAACATAAAAGAAGCAGATGACGAGGCAGCCGAAATAGCAAACAGAATTTCCGACCTTGTTTCGGCTCAGAAAAACTACCTCGGCAATCCGTTCCGTGCCGACTGGAGCACCCCCTCCACCCACCTGCTTTACGGCTACTGGGTAGGTGCCACACCCGACGGAAGAAAATCACGCACCGAGTTAAACTACGGTGTTGACCCGCTTTACGGTGAAGCCACCAACGGCCTCGGTTTCCGTATTCTTTCAAATATGAAGCTTCCGTTTGATAAATTCGGCGGCGGCTATGCCTCACATATGGGCATTGACCCCAAATTCTTCTCAGCCCCCACATTTGAGGGCAAGGGTGAGGATTTTGCCGAGCGTATTATGAAACCCCTTTTCTTCAACCCCGGAATGAAGGGTGTTTCTCCGTTCTATCTTTATGTTAATGTTACCACGCCCGACACTCTTCGCAAGGTGCTTGCCGACCCGCAGAAATATGCTCCGAGTGGAGTGTATATTATGAGAATCCACGGCACATTTGTTAACTTCCTTGACCTTTCACCCGATATTCAGCAGGATATTATCCTTCGCCTTGACCTTGAATCAACAAGAATCTGAAAGGAATAAACGATGAAAGCTATCGGAATTGATATCGGCACCACCGGCATTGTTGCCGCCGCGGTTGATGCCGAAAGCGGAAAGGTTTTAAAGGTTCTCTCATTTGCCAATAACTTTATTGACGGCAAAGAGTATGAGAGAATACAAGACCCGAATTATATTATTGAAGAGTGTACCGCAAGGCTTGATTCATTAATTGATGAATTTAAAGATATTTCCTGCATAGGCATAACCGGGCAAATGCACGGCGTAGTTTACCTTGACAAAACCGGCAATATTTTAAGCCCGCTTTACACATGGCAGGATAAATCCGGGGATGAA
>JAZUJM010000110.1:0-1917 GCA_045642785.1 Acutalibacteraceae bacterium
TTGCTCTCTTTGCCGAGGAAAGAGTAAACGCAAGCGGCGGCACCGAGCGCTTCATAATAAAACGCATTGAGCACCGTTTGCCCCAAAGCTTTGGGCGGATGGTGCATTGAGTAGCCGTCAATCACGGTCCAGTCCACAAACATATAATCGGGCGGGGTTTCAAGCACTCCGCTTTCGCCCAAATAGCTTTCAAACCGGGCAAGAAGAATATCAAGGGCATCTTCGCAGTATTCAAGAAGAGCCCTTCTGCCCGTGACATAATAAACATCGCGCAGCATCTGCACAAAGATTAAAGAATATGTTGTGTGGAACATGACGCCGTTGTTATCCTTTATCCAGTCGGCGGTTCTCATAACATCAAATTCGGCAAGGCGCATATCTCCGAAGGCATAGGCGGTTATCAGGCTTTCGATGTAATAATCACCCGTGCAGGCAAGCAGCTCCTGGTGTTTTGTGGAATCAAGGTGAAGGGTCTGCCTGCAGATTTTAAGCGTGTGAAGGCAAACCTCCATAACCTTTTCAAAGCCCTTATCGCTGCACTTAAAAACGCCCTGCTCCGTTACGGGATACCATGAGGCAATAAATTTAACGGTAATTTCAACATCGCCGCTGTCGGCTTCAAGCTCAATATCGCTCTGCCCCGCACTGTGCATTCTGAAGGCAAGCCATTCACCGGCCCCGGCAAATTTAACGCTTTCCGAAAGTGAAACCTGACCGTCAAGCTCCCTTGTTGTTATGTTTACCGAGCACGCCGAGCTCGCTTTGACGCAGGGATAAACGCCGTAGATTTTATCAAAAACGGCATTTTCGGTTAACCTTTCACCCGCTTTAAGCTTAAAGTTTTTTTCGTAAACGGGTGTAAAATCAAGCATCGGAATCGGTGCCTGCTCCGCGTTCCACACATCCTCTTTTTCTTCGGCGGCGCAAAAGCCGTCAACGGCAAGGCTGCCGTCAAACTCGGAATAAGACTTATAAGCGGAATTTATTCTGCAAAGCCATGAGTTATCGGTTGAGCCCTCAAGAACGCTGCCGTCTTCAAATTCAATTATATAATCCGCAAAGAAGCCGCCGCAAAGGCGGGAATAATCGGTCAGCACCTGCGGCAGCAGGCGCACCCTTGCAAAAAGTGAAAGGCTTTTGCCGCAAAGCTTAAACTCATAGCGGTTGGAATAATGCTTCGGCGCACACCTGCGGCAAAGGAAATCGCCGCCGGAGGCCGCGGGGCCGAGCCCGGCAAATTCGCCGTTGACATAAAGGTGAAAGAAGCTGTCGCCGCTGACAACGGCGGTGAGCTTCTTTATATTCTTTTCAAAGGTAAATTCCTTTTTAAATTCGGCAACGCAGTATTTGTATTTTTCCTGCTCCTCACGCGGAATGGCGTTAACATTGGCAAAGCTTGCCTGATAATCGGGATACTTTTCCCGGGGAACCCATATCCAGCTCATAAACAATCCCCCATTATTTCAGAATAAGATAACCGCAAACGGGCAGGGTAACCTCTCCGCTGAGCTTTTCGCCGTTTTCGATGTTCACATATTCGCGGTCAAGCTTTGCCGCGGCATCACCGTCGGCGAAATTCATAACAAATATAAGCTCGCCGCGCTTTCTTACAACGCAGTTTTCGGAGGTAACAATGCCGCAATCGGGTTTGATTCCGATTTCTTTTATTAAATAGTCGCAAAAATCATCCGCAAGGCTGCCGGTGCTGCAAAATGCCACATAGTAGGCTTTGCCCTTGCCGTAGCGGTTAACGGTAACGGCGGGCTCACCTTTATAAAAATCGGATTCATACCTGCCGAGCACCTCTGCGCCCTCGGTGTGGATTATATCAAGCATAGACTCGGTTTCATACATTTTGCCGTTGAACGAAGCCTTGCCTTTAAGGGAATCCGGTATGGAATCGGTTTCCTCCGCCCA
>JAZUJM010000111.1:0-4203 GCA_045642785.1 Acutalibacteraceae bacterium
CCGAACATTGAGCCCGTGTAGCCCGCACCCGAAGGCCAGCGGGGCAGGGTGCCGCCCTGCTGAGCCATAAGCACAAGGCTCTTAAGGCAGTCAAGCTGAACATCCCCGGCGACAAGAGTATAAAGTGAGTGAACATTTCGCGCGGTATCCCACAGCGACATATCGGTGCGGTAGGTGAAGCCTTCCGCCTTGTGAACCTCTTTATCAAAGCCGAGATATTCGCCGTTTGAATCGGTGAAATCGGTGGGCATTATCATGGCGTGATAAAGGGATGTGTAAAAGATTGTTTTTATTTCATCACTTTCGGAGCTGATTTTAATTGAGGAAAGTCTTTGCTCCCAGCTGTCGGCGGCGGCTTTCTTGATTTCGTCAAAGCTCTTATCCCCGGCTTCGGTGAGCAGATTATTCTTTGCGCTTTCAAGGCTTATGTTGCTTATGCCGAACTTAATTTCAACGCTTTTGCCGTTCATATTGCCGAAGCTGAGGTCTGCAATTTCACCGCTTTCGCCGCAGATATCAAAGGCTTCGATTTTTTCATTGCAGACGGCATAGAAATATACGGGCAGTCCGCCGCCTCTGTTTGCAAATTCGGTTCGGCATACCGCCTTGCCGGTGATGATTCCGCTTTCGGCATCAACCGATATTTCGGCTTCATCTGTATATCCGTCGCCGATATAGCTTGCCGCGTCAATAACCAGGTGAGCGTCACGCGCGGTGGAAAAGGTGTAGCGGTGGGCGCCCGTGTGCTCGGTGGCGGTCAATTCCGCAAGGCAGGCAACTGTGGGCAGATAAACCGCGTAATAGCCGACACCGGCTGCCTCATCGGTGTGGCTGAACGGGAGCGCCGCGCCCTTTTCGGCGTTGAAGCTGCCCGTTCTCGGTGTAACGCGGAAAATGCCCTGGTCTTCAACTCCCGTGCCGGAAAGGCGGCCGTGGCTGAAGCCTCTTAAATGCCTTTGCTCATAATAATAGCCGGAGGTGTTTGTTTTAAAAAGGTAGATTCCGCCGGCAAAGCAGGTGTCGGGCCCGAGCCTTACCTGACCGAAAGGTACGGTGGCGGCGGGGCTTACCATGGCGCAGGTCCACGGAGTGCCGCCCGTGCCTATGAACGGGTCAACATAGCTGCCGGTTTCGCCTGCCTGAACCTCGGGAACCTTGATTTTTTTGCCGATTGTTCCGCCGAAAAGGCTGCCGAAAGCAAGCTCAACGGAAACAAAAACGGAAACGATTGCACGAATTACATTCCACATATTTTCCCCTCCCGGTTAAATATAATTTAATTCTAACACGGATTATTGTTATTTACAATAAATTTGTTTAATAAAAGGAAAAACCCGTTATAAGCTTTTCAGCCTGTAACGGGTAAATATTATTTGCCGGATATTTCTTTTTCAACCTCAGCAAGCAGAGCGGAAATCGCTTCATCCTTGCTCATTTTAAGGGTACAGCCTGCCGCGCCGGGGTGGCCTCCGCCGCCGAGGCGCTTGCAGATTTCGGAGGCGTCAACATCGCCGTGGGTGCGAACAGATGCCTTAAAATTGCCGTCTTTAAGCTCTTTTAAGGTTATTCCCACAAGCACGCCCTCAATCTGGCGGGGGAGATTTGCAAGGCGGTCGGTATCATTTTCGCTTGCGCCGCTTTCGGCATACATCTGCTGTAAAACCGGCATAACCGCACAGCGGTCGTCAAGATAAAGGCGCATTCCGTCAAGTGCAAGCTTTTCAAGGGCGGAATATGCCTTTGACTTTGTTTCAAAAAACACCTGAATAATGTTCTTTGAATCCGCGCCCGCTTCAATAAGCGCGGCGGCGGTGCGGTGAGTTTCGGGCGTGGTGTTGGAAAAACGGAAACAGCCCGTGTCGGTGGAAACGCCGGTAAAAAGGCAGGAGGCAATGTGCGGAGTTATCTCAACGCCGAGCTCACCTATAAGGCGAAAAATCATTTCAGCGGTTGAGGCACTTTCGGGGCAGAGCCACACGCTTTCGGCAAACAGCCTGTTTGAACCGTGGTGGTCAATGCACAGGGCTATTTTATCGGCATATTTTTCTTTGTTTTCATCGCCTAAAAGCACGGTATCGGCAACATCTATTGCGGCAATCAGGTCAAAATCTCCGCTTTCATACTGCTTAAGCCCGTTGAACATAAAGCCGAAGCAGGCGGGAATCGGGTCGCTGCACGAAACAAGCACCTCTTTGCCCATTGCGTTGAGTGCCGCCGAAAGGGCGGTTGCGCTGCCGAGAGTGTCACCGTCGGGGTGAGCGTGGCAAAGCAGAAGGATTTTTTCGCTTGCCTTAAGCTTTGCGGCGCAGGCTTTAAGGTCAATCATCATTTGAATCTTCACCGTCTTTATCTGAGTTGAGTTCTTCCATTTTCTTAATGATGCTCATTCCGTGCTCAACGGAATCATCCGCAACGAATTTAAGCTCAGGGGTTTTGCGAAGGCGAAGCCTCTGCCCGAGCTCGCGGCGGATGTATCCCGTGGCGGCAACAAGGCCTTTTACCGCGGTTTTGGCGGTCTCAATGCCTTCAAGCGCACTCACATAAACCTTTGCGCTTGTGGCGTCGGAGCTCACATCAACCCTTACAACCGTGAGCATTTTGCCGTTAACGCGCGGGTCCTTAAGCTCGCGAATGATTGCGATTATTTCTCTTTTGATATCTTCCGATATTCTGTCAATTCTGTATCCCGGCATAATTAATCCCTGTATTCCTCTGTAACAAATGCCTCGAAGATGTCGCCCTCTTTAATATCATTGAACTTTTCAAGCGCGATACCGCACTCAAAGCCGGAGGCGACCTCCTTGACATCATCCTTAAATCTTCTGAGTGAACCTATCTCATCCTCGGTGATAACAATACCGTCGCGCACAACGCGGATTTTTGCATTGCGGCGAACCTTGCCGGAGAGCACATAGCAGCCGGCAACATTGCCAACGGAGGATATGCGGACTATCTGACGAACCTCTATGCGGGCAATGTCAACATCCCTGAACTTGGGTGCAAGCATACCCTTGATAGCGGCTTCAATCTCTTCAATGCAGTCATAAATAATGCGGTAGGTGCGGATATCAACGCCGTCACGCTCCGCGTTATCGGCGGCAACGGGGTCGGGGCGAACATTGAAGCCCACGATAATGGCGTTGGAGGCGTTTGCAAGCATAACATCACTTTCGTTGATTGCGCCTACTCCGGAGTGGATGACCTTAACAACAACCTCTTCGTTGGAGAGCTTTAAGAGGCTCTGCTTAACAGCTTCAACCGAGCCCTGAACATCGGCTTTAAGAACGATATTGAGGTCTTTGAGCTCGCCGGTTTTAAGGGAGGCAAAGAGGTTATCAAGAGTAACCTTTTCAAACTGCTTGAACTGTTCTTCCTTTTCCTTATTCTTTCTCTGCTCAACAAGCTCCCTTGCAAGGCGCTCATCCTTAACGGCGTCAAAGATATCGCCTGCCTGGGGAACCTCGGCAAGGCCGGTTATCTCAACGGGAACGGAGGGGCCTGCGGATTTAACCTTTCTGCCCTTGTCGTCAAGCATAACGCGAACGCGGCCAACAGCGGTGCCGGCAACAACTATATCGCCGGGGTTGAGGGTGCCGTTCTGAACAAGAAGGGTGGCAACTGCGCCCCTGCCCTTGTCAAGTCTTGCCTCAATAACAATGCCCTTTGCGGCACGGTTCGGGTTGGCCTTGAGCTCTTTCATCTCGGCAACAAGAAGCACGGATTCAAGAAGCTTGTCGATGTTCATATGGGTGAGGGCAGAAACGGGCACGCAGATTGTGTCGCCGCCCCACTCCTCGGGCACAAGCTCATATTCGGTGAGCTGCTGCAGAATTCTGTCGGGCTGAGCGGTGGGTTTATCCATCTTGTTTATGGCAACAACAATGGGAACATCTGCCGCCTTGGCGTGGTTGATTGCCTCAACGGTCTGGGGCATAATGCCGTCATCCGCCGCAACAACAAGAATGGCTATATCGGTGGCCTGGGCGCCTCTTGCTCTCATTGAGGTGAAGGCGGCGTGGCCGGGGGTGTCAAGGAAGGTTATCTTCTGACCGTTAAGGTCAACTCTGTAAGCACCGATGTGCTGAGTGATTCCGCCCGCCTCGGTGGAGGTGACGGCGGTATTTCTTACGGCGTCAAGAATGGAGGTCTTGCCGTGGTCAACGTGACCCATAACAACAACAACCGGATCTCTAAGTCGGAGGC
>JAZUJM010000112.1:0-10528 GCA_045642785.1 Acutalibacteraceae bacterium
AACTCGCCTTGAATTTGAGATATTTTTTCGTATGACAAGGAAGAGAAAGCAGCAAGGCTGGCGCCTTGCAATGACGATGACGCAGTCAGACGGAAAAATAGCCAGATTCAAGGTGGGTTCGGATTATCATCACTCGGTTAAATAAGAAGCATATTTACTTTATCAAGCTGCTGTGCAATTTCGCCGAGCAGGGTGCCGCCTTTCTTTTTAAAACATTCGGCTGCCTCGCCTTCCCAACCGCTGCAAAGGCCGATTAAAGCATCATCAAGCTCCGGCAGGATGGTGTTTTTTATTTCATCAACTTTTTCTGCCGCAAGCTTTTTTTGAAGCTCAAGTTTTCCGTTTTGATTTTCGTTCTCACTCATAAACATTCTCCGTTATTATTCAAGAATTTCAATGTTTAAGGAATCCGCCGCATTTTCAATTATCTTTTCAAGCGCTTTTTCATTGTCTGATTCAAAGTCAAAGTGTTTTAAAAGTTCATCTGCCGCTCGGCAAAGCTCATCACACGCCGAAGAAACGCTCTGCTTTTCATCGCAGTTCCACAAGGAAGCGGCGGAAATCATATTCTCCTCAATCACCTTGCGGCATTGGATAATATTCCTTATTTTCTCCTGCATTTCGGGTGCGGAGGCGGAAGTAAATTCACGGTTATAAATAATAATGTTATCACTCATACGCCGGCCCTCCGGGGAGCTTGATTCCCTCAGCGCAGCTGAGAACATTCTGCTCGCACTTTTCTATTACATTGCAATATTCAATTACTCCCCCGCACCTTTTGGCAAAGCCGTCCGCTTCATCGGCAAGCGGCAGAATATCCGCATTTGCAGCCGAAACAAGCTCCTGCTTTTTTGAAGGCACAACGGATTGCGATGTTTCAATTATTTCAAGCAGGGCGCGCACCGATTCAGCCATTGAAACGGCTGCCGACTGTGTTGATTCAAACACGGCTCTGAGTTCAGCGGGTGAAATATTCAGTTTATCAAGCATTTAAACCATCCCCGTTAAAAACAATATCTTTCATTTCATTTTTGATTTTTCCGAGCTCTATCGTTTTAAGCTCCGGCATTTTTCTGTTGGCGGCGCTGTTGCCGTTCAAAAGCTCCTGCCCCGCCCTTACGGCGTTTGAATACTGCACAAAGGCAAGCTTAGAAGCATCCGAAAAAGCGCGGGTACACTTTAAAAGCGCCTCCAGCTCATCAACACAGGCAACAAGAGCATTTCTGTTTTCTGCGAAATCGGCATCTTCACTTTTGCACAGCTTACCGATAATATCACAAAGCTCACGCGAAGCGGCGGAGAATTTCTTTTCCGCAGCGCTGAAAGCCTCTGTTCCGTTTTTTAAAGAAGAAAGGTTAACATCAATCATTTTTTCACCTTCAGGTTCAGACAAGAATCAAAACATCACCGTTTGAGATTCCCGCCTGCACGGGGGTCTGATACGGGCTGAGTATTCTTTTTCTGCTTTTAAATACAAGCACAGAATTTTTGCTTTTTTCGTCACAGTCAAGCTTGCATTTCTGCGCTATTATTTCTGAAATCTCGGCAATTATGGTCGAGATTGATTTTTCATTTTCGATTACAAATTCAAATTCGCCCGAAACCGCGGGCACTTCAATAATAACATTCATCAGCTTTCATAGCCTCCGTTAAAGAAAAACATACGGTTAAGAAGCAAAGCGAGTGTTTCGGCAGAGTAAGAGGGGCTGAATTCATCCGAACCACCCAGCCGTGCTCTGATATATGGCGTGCCGATGGCGGGAATTTCAACATTTACAACCGATTCGCACTCTCCGTTATAAAATACCGAAGCTTCAAAAACGCATTGAGAACGGCTGTCCCAAAGGCGGTCGGCATCCCCGTCACTTTCTTCAAACTCGGCCTGAGGCAAAGCGCCGGAAAGAACGATTCTTTCGATAATCTCATTCTGTGAGCAAACCGAAAATCTGAATTTGTCTTTAAAATGCTCGGTTCTTTCGCAAACAACGCACTCTTGCCCCATATAAACCGCAAAAGGAGAATCAAGTGAGCAAAAATCAACAACAGCAACTCTTTCGGCTTCACCGATAAGCTTAACCGTTTTCTCAAGCTCCGGCTCAACGGTTATTTTTTCGCCGTCGGAGGTTGCCTTTTTTTCATTAATAAGACCCGCAAGCTCTGTAATAACGGTTAATCTGTTGTCTTCTTCGCCGCCGTTTTCATCAAAGAAGCCAAAAAAGCGCTCAAACCCGAAGCCCGCAAGCAACACCTTAAGCTCATTCTTTTTAAGATAGTAATTTACGGATTCTGCCGCAAGCTCCATTTATTTCAACTCCTTCAGCATTGGTTTATAACTTCGTGAAAGCGGAATAATTGCTCCGTTTTCCATTTCAAGATAATTTTTGGAAATAAAGATATTCGAGATTCTGCTTTTTGCCGCAATAAAACTGCGGTGGCACCTTACAAATCCGGGCGGAAGAATCTCTTCAAGGTGGTCAATCGTATCGGCAAAGCCGTATTCCGTGCCGCCGAGATTAACAAAAACCTTTTTTTCGCGCGCTTCAAAAAAGAAAATGCTTTCATAAGGAATGATTTTTCTTTCGCTCTTCAACTGAAGCTGAAAAACGCCCTTTTGCTCCTCGCTGTTTCGCGATTTCATAACCTCATTGAGCATTTCGCGCATTGAGGTTGTTGCCTGACTTTCGCTGAACGGCTTAATCAAAAGCGAGCTCGGGCTGATGCTTGGCCGAAGATAAAGCATCGGCGAAAGTGAGGCATCGGCAAGAATCATAATTTTTGAATTTGCGCCGTTGGTTCTGACATCTGAAGCAAGCTCAATTCCGTTTTTTACAGTAACATCAAGGCAGGCAAAATCGGCGGTATATCCTCCCCTGACAAGAGCTGAAGCCTTTGAGATATCGGAAAAGGCGTTCCAGTTCCAATCCTCATCGCTGACCCTTGCCGCAATGGAATATGCCGTGTTTCTGAGCGCCGAAAGCTCGGCTTTGTTACTGTCAAAAAGAAGAACATCAATCATAGTTTTTCACCTGACTGCCAGAGGCAAAACAATTTGCTTCTTTTCTTTGCCCTCTGAATTGTTAACTGCGGTTAATCCGTTACCGAAGGGCGGGACTTTGCCGCTGTCGGAAAGTGACATTTTACCGAAATCAAAAATTCTTTGCGCCGACGGTGCGGTTTCAAACAGTATTCCGGCTTTATCACGGGTAAACAGCAAAAATCCCTTGTTTACCGAAAGCTTCGGAATATCTGCAGAGTTAACCGCGCCGAAAATGTAGATGTTGTGCAGGGCACCCTTATTAAGAATATTTTCAATGAAAACATCCGATTTTGAAAGCCCGGCACCGGGAGTATATACATTGTTGAAGAAGAGCTGAAGATTATCAATGAGAATAAACACAGGCGGAAATTCCTGCATTTTTTCAAAAACTTCATCCTTCATAAGCCCGCTGTCAAGCAAAGCGCGCTTTTTCTTGTTTCTTTCAACAAACACAGGAGAAAGCTTTTTGAAATACTCAATGGCTTCCTCTTCGGTGTTAACCGAAACATAGCCCTTATCCTGAGCAAGCTTTTGCATTGAAGCATCGTTCTCGGAGAAAATTACAACCTGTGCACCACTTATTGAAGCAGCTGCATTGGCAACAAGGCGAAGGAAATTGGATTTGCCGGATTGAACAGGGCCTGCAACGGTGTAACAATAATTATCCTTAAGGTCAACCGAGAAAATCGATGCATCATCCTTATCATACCCAACGGGAAGTAAAAGGTTTGTTACCGCTGATTTATACTCAGGCAGCAAAGAAAATTCGGAAAGAACGGGGTTTTCGGGAATCTCCGGTATACAGCGCGCGCAAGCACCCTTCCAGTTGTTTTTCATCGTTGTGAAAAGCTCAACAGCCTGCTTGCTTCGGCTGAAATCATCGGGAGAATCATTGATAAGTGCGGTTTGATATTCAAGACATCTGTTCTCAAGCTTAACAAGACCCCTGCCTTTAACTCCCGTTTCGGGCAGAATGTTTATGCCAGTCATTCTGAGGGTATCCATATACTTGAATTTATCGGTTAATTCAAGAGTGAAAACGGTTCTGATATTTTCACTCATTCTGCCGCTGATTTCACTTAAACCGAAGCCGGAGGCCGAAAGAAGCAGGAAAATACCGTAGCCTAAACCGTCACGCGAAAGCTGCATAATCTGCTGCTCATATTTACCGTCGGTTTTCTCCTTAAACGCGGCATAGTTATCAATCACAACAACAATGGAAGGAAGCTTGCCGGGGTTAAGCTTGACATATTCACCGAAGGAACCGCCGTAAATTATGCGCTTTCTTTCTTCAAGTATTTCATCAAGAAGACGGAAAAGCTTATCAAGCTTTTCATTTTCATTTTCAAAAACGATTCCGCCCGTGTGGGGAAGCTCTTTAAAAGGCGAAAGCATTTTTGAGCTGAAATCAACAATATAAAGGTTCAATTCCGCAGGAGAATAGCCGTTAACAAGGCCGTAAAGTACCGTTTGAATAAATGTACTTTTGCCCGAAACAACCGAACCGATAACCGCGTGGTTGCCGCCTTTGACAAAATCAACATAAAGCGGAACCTGAATCTGATTTGCAGGGTCATCAATAAGACCGACAGGAGTTTCAAGAGTCCATTCTGTTCCGGGTTCACGCCAACCGTTTTTCACATAGCTCTGATTTTCCCAGCCCTTAAGTGATTCAATACTGATAAACTGCGGAAGGACGGGCAGCCACAGCCTGAACGGAGTTTTAAAGCTGCCGCTGTCATAAACGCTCATTATTTTATCAACAACAGCCTCAAGCTGAGTTTGCTGCTCGGGTGCGGGAATCCTGATATTTGCTTTTGAAGCCTCGCGAATAATAATCTCCGAAATCTGCTTGTCGCTGAGGTCATCGCTGTTTTTAGGCCAAATGGAAAAAACATTGTTAAGCTGAGAAAGGTCGTCTTTACTTTCCGGATGCTTAGCGGCAAAGGTTTCTGTCGTTTTTTCGCTTATGCGGTTAATATCACGCATGCTTAAATCTGAAAGATTCAGAGCGGCTTCACGGGCATTTTCACGGATTTCAGCAACTATACCGCAATACCAGTTAAGCTTTTCTTCTTCAGCGCGTTTAAGCTTTAATCTGTTGCCTGTAACGGCTGAAGCACCGGTGTTAGTAATCATCATGCCGGAGCTCTCGCTGCCCTTGCCGGTGTTATCATATGCGGCACCGCTGTATGCAGACTGGAAGGGCTCAAAAATTTCATCATTGCCCACCTGCATAATACATCCGCCGGCCTGTGTGATATAAGCGGCGTCGGGCTTGCCGATCATATCAATTGAATCCTGCTTGCTTTGTACTCTTAAGCAAAGGCGGAATTTTGAGTTGGAACGAATGTTATCATCAACTGTTCCGCTCGGCTTCTGAGTGGAAAGAATAAGATGGATACCGAGGCTTCGGCCAACCTGAGCAATACTTATAATCTCTTTCATAAACTCGGGTTCAGCTTTTTTAAGCTCGGCAAACTCATCAATGATAATAAGAAGATGGGGTATGGGCAGCTGTGTTCCGCCGTCAAAATAAAGCTTTGTGTATTGGTTTATGCTGTTAACGCCGTATTCATTAAAGAGCCTTTGCCTTCTTTGGCTTTCACTCTTAATGGAAATCATAGCGCGCCTTATGCCGTTGCCGGAAAGGTTTGAAATGTTGCCGACAAGGTGAGGAAGCTCCTCAAAAAGATTCGCCATTCCGCCGCCCTTGTAGTCGATGATAAAGAAATTAATTTCTTCCGGACTGAAGTTAACGCAAAGTGAAAGAATATAGCTTTGCAGGGTTTCACTTTTACCGGAGCCCGTGGTACCGGCAACAAGACCGTGAGGGCCGTGGTATTTTTCATGGATATCAAGCACGCAAAGCTCGCCGCCGGCCTTAACGCCGATGGGAACGCCTATGCTTTCGTTTATCTGTTTTGTTCGCCAGCGCTCCTCAATCCGTAATCCATTGACGGTTTTAACAGAATACATTGAAAGGAAATCAACCATAGAGGGAATATTTTTGTCGGTATCCTTTTCCTCAACCATAATACCGGAAATGGTGTGTGCAAAGGAATTCAATGCAG
Organism: Acutalibacteraceae bacterium; assembly: GCA_045642785.1. Lineage (GTDB taxonomy): Bacteria > Bacillota > Clostridia > Oscillospirales > Acutalibacteraceae > CAG-177. The sequence goes on from JAZUJM010000112.1 coordinate 6,112, forward strand.
CAACGCTGACCGTATCCTTCTTTATGGCGTTAAGAGGCCTGTTAACATCAAGCAAATCGTTAACGGCGCAATATTTATTATTAACTTCAATGCAGAAGCGGCAGTCATTTGGTAACTCAGAATAGGATGACGCAACAATAATCGTACTTAAGCCATATTCATCCTTCGGATTAAGCACATAGCTTTGCAGCAGGTTATTTTCAAGCAAAGAAGGCTCGGTAACAACAAGAATATAATACGGGCCTGCCGCTGCAATATCTTTTCTTTCGCTTCTGTTTCGCAGAATTTTAACAAGGTCATAGCTTATATTCTCAACATCGGCGACCGATGAAGAAAAGAATCTTATTTTTTTGTCTACGCTCCAGCAATGAGGGACCCAACGCAAAAACTGCCAGTCCCCCTGCTTATCGGAGGAATTAAGAAGAACGATTTTAACATCTGTATAGCAATTTGCCGAAATAATATCGGCTATTATAACCTGAGCCATATTGACCGAATCACGTGCGTTACCCTTGCCGACTATACCGACAAGGCGATTCTCCGCAAGATTAACACCAACCGGAACACGGGAAAGCTCACTGTATTCGGAACGGATTTTTTCGGGTAAATCAAGAAGAATATCGTTTTTATCCGAAAAGCCGCTTTTCGGAATCTTTACATTCACCTGAAACGGGATATTGCCCAAACCAATCCTTGCAAAAAGGAAATCGGATTGTGATGGATTTCGTTCCCAGAGGTGCCTGCTTCTTTCATTGTATGTGATGCACTCGGAAGCCGGGCGATACATCTGATTGAGCGCCTTGTAATTCTGCGCATATTTTGATGCTAAATCAGAGGAAATGGAAATAAGATACTTGCCGTAAGTATTAAAGCGCTTTTTTTCCTTTGCCTCTTCATTTTTCTTTTCTTCACTTACATTGTACATAGCCCAGCCTGCACCGAGAAGCGCAGAGGTTACCGCGGTAACAACGCCGAGGAACATAAATGAACCGTTGCCCGAAAAACTGAGCGCCATAAGCAGACAGCCAAACAGCATGGGAATTGACATTGTAAGCGGTCTGCCTATAAGGCTTATCATTGATTTTTGCGGTGCCTCCTGCTTTGCAGGCGGAGGATCAATATTGACATCGCCTGTAATAATCGGAGGCAGACTGCGCGGGGAACGGCTGAAAAGCGGAGCACGCTCGGCACTTCCGACAAAGCTCATACCGTTTTTTGAAGCATCAAAGGGAACAAGCCATTCTGCCGGAGAATGAGAAGAATCAATACTCCAGACAGCAATCATCGAACCGAAATAAATCATTCTCAGGCCGATAATGTCAATCTCATCGCCAAAGCTTAAATTAACATAAATATTTGAGCCGACTTTTCTTCCGTTAACATAGGTGCCGTTTTTTGAAAGTGACAAAAGCTTCCATTTACCGTTAACAAGTTTAAGGCATGAATGAACGGAGCCGACATAACTGTGAAAAGAAAATGAAATATCACAGTCAGCGGATGAACCTATTTTGAAATCTTTACCTGTGGCGAGCACATATTTATCCATTGAAGGCATAACAGTTTCATCAAAAACAAAAATCACCGAAATGCTGTCGCCGAGTGAATTCTTAAGCCCGTAAAACCTTTTTTCATCAATAGATAAAGACCTGACAAATTCGCCGTTCGAGTTGAAAGCCCAATTCATATCACAAGTTACGAAATGGCCCTTCTCGGACTTTGAAACATCAAGCCTTAAACTGTGCCTTAAGCCGAGCTCCTGCTTCTTCAAAACAAAAGAAGCAACATCGCCGGCCTCGGCAAAATATGTTTTTGTGTACTCTTCACTGTAAACAATCAGTATCATAGCAAATCATCCGTTACCTATTATTGCAGTCAAAAATAAAAAGCTCTGCCTTAATTTTATTGCCGTTTATATTAATCGTGTTTTTTCGGTTAAGTGCAGCGCTTCTGCCGGGCATCACCTTGGTTGAGGAAAACAATCCGGTTTTTAGCACAATAGGGATTTTCTTGCTTATATTTGTAAGAACAACCTTATTGCTGCCAATCTTAATAATGCCCTGATTGCGTGAAACCGATTTGTCAAATATACGAATTCTGTTATTTTCCGCGCTGCCGAATGTAATACCCGCCGAAGGGTCATAAACGGCGGCCTTTTTGCCGACCTTTATTTCCGCCATCACCCTTTTTGCGGAAGGCGGGGCAGAACGCCCCGCCTTATAAGGATTAAGAATTGAATAGGAAAGAATACTTTCTTTGATTATTCTTTCTGCTGACGAATTACGCTTTATCACAGCGTTTTTTTTGACCATTTTTGCCATAATCATTGCGAAAACGGTCACGGCCACGGCAACATAGCCGATTACAATGTAAATAATATATTCTTTCATAATCTCTGATTAAAGAAGTGTTACAACGCCCTTTTCAATGGAGCAAACCTGCCATTCATTGCCTTCGATGTCGTTCGGAATTTCAACTTCAATGGGAGAACTGTTGTTTTGATATATCTTTACCACAGCGCCGCTGACAGCACCCATTGTTCCGGAACGGGTGTAATCATGAACCCAATAAACATACTTTCCGTTAATATCGCTGATTGTAGTTGTTTCGGGGCCGTAGCTGCTCGTATCATCAACATCAAGCTCACAGATAACGTTTCCGCTCTTATCTGTTAACGGATGACCGAGATCACCGAAGCTGAGGCTTACATCTGTGCCGTCGCTTGAAACACCGTCAAGGTGAGAATCAAGGTCTGTCGGGGTTTCGCCCCAGGTAAGTACTATTCTGATTTCACCTTCAGCCATAACGGGAGAAATGGTAAAGTTCTTTGTGTTTGTATCTTCCCAACCGTCGGTCTCAATTCTTGTTGATTCATCAATATAACCTTCGCAGGTGATTTCAACATCAACATAACCAATGGGAACATTTTCAAGGGAGTAGCAGCCGTTTGAATCAGTGGTTACGGTTTCTTCAAAATCTTCGTCAACGCCTTTGAATGTTATCTCTGTAAAGGGAACGGGCTTGCCGTCAACAGCGTTAATAACTGTACCTTCAAGAATGCAGCTTTCAGCTTTATTTGCAGCAGCGTTATTCTCATAATACATGGGGGAAATTCTGTTGTAACCGAGAGGATTTATTTTATTGTTTGAATCAACTTCAATCACATAATTACAGCCTCTGAGTGTAAAGGTAATAACATCTTTATGCGAAACGGAATCAACAAGGCTCTTGATTTGATCCGCACCGAATTTGGACAAATCATCAGCAGAAAGATTAAAGGAATTAAGGCCGGTAAATACAGCGGTAAGATTATCAAGATTAATCTCTGTGGGCTTTTTATCAGCACGCGGAATACCGTTAACGGTATCAATAACATCGGGATTCTCTGCCGTATTATAGTAAATAAAGCTTGCGGCAAGCTTTTCGTGCCTTACAACATAGCGGGCCGGGTCAGAGGTGTCAATAGTGGGCTTACCGAAATTGCCGATATAGTCACCGTATGTAAATTCGGCAAGATTTGCGGTAAATGGACGGTTCAAATAAACAACACCGACATTGGTTTCAACGCCTTCCTTCTCACCGATATCCATATTTGAGCCTGAGGTACGGCCGACAAGAGAGGAAATAAGCTGATTGAATCTGGGGTTGCCTATTCTTGTAAGGCCGAGATTATAAACCATGGAAGCGTTTGAATAATCACCCATTAATTCATAAACATTACCGAGTCCGACATAAGCTCTTTCATTTTTCTCGTCAATGTCAATGGCCTTCCAGTAGCTTGTTACAGCGTTATCATACTCATATGAGCTTGCATATTTGTTGGCAAGATCAACATAGTAATCGCTGCTTTTGTTGCCGCCGATAACAAGCGTTCCGATTACAATAGCCGCAACAAGGAGAATGGCTATTGCCGAAATAAGGCCGACTACTTTTGCATTGCTTTTTTTTGATTCGTTCATATTAATTAAACCTCCCTTTTAATTATGAAAACATATCCGCAATCTGAAGAACAAGAATGAGAAGGAACAAAAGGATTACAATAATCTGATTAAGAAAGATTATCTCATTTGAAACCTTCTTTTCGCCGCCGCTTCTCAGATTGTTAATAACAATTTTTGCCTGCTCCCCTTTTTTTACGGCAGAGGTACCGTTTTTAGGCTTATTCTTTTTGGAATGAATTACAGAGTCTTTCAACTGCGAAAGATTAAGCAAACCGCCTGCGGGCTTTTTAACGCTGATTGTCGGTTCAGCTTGCCTTTGAGCAACGCCGTTTCTTATCGGATTAAACATTACGCCGCAATTTTCGCATTGGTCAAGATTATTGCTGAGCTCACAGCTGCATTGGGGGCATTTCATTGGTTATCACCGCCTGATGTTAGTTAAGCTCCGAATTCCGCGCCGAGCTGCTGTGCAAGAGATT
>JAZUJM010000113.1:0-4206 GCA_045642785.1 Acutalibacteraceae bacterium
TTGCCGTTGTTGCCATCAGCCCGGAGGGCAAAATAAGCCTTTCAAGCAAAAAGGTTATGGAAAAGGAAGAAAACGGCGGCGAAGCGGCAAAAAAGCCCCAGCAGAGGCCTCAGAAAAGCGAAAGAAGGTCAGCCCCTCCGGTGTGGAACGGTATGCGTTCAAACGCTGCACCGGCAGGCGAAAAGCAGTCTTTTGAGGATATGATGGCAAGGTTTAAGCAGGTCAGCGACGAAAAGATGACCGACCTTAAGCACGCCAATGAATCAAAGCGCGGCGGTTATTCCCGACGCGGAGGAAATAAACAATAATTAAACATTGAGTATCAGGCCACATTTCATAATGAATTATGGAATGTGGCCTTTGCCCCTTGTTTATATTCGGAGGAAAAATGAGAGAAATTGAACTCAGCAAAGTAATCGAAACAGTAAGTGAACTGTGCAAAAAGGCAAACACCATTTTGCCCTGTGACCTTGAAAACACAATTTGCGCCGCCTGCCGTGAAGAAACGCAGGAGCCCGCAAAAGGCGTTATGAAAACCCTTTGCGACAACATTGAAGCCGCAAAACAGCTTAACATCCCCATTTGTCAGGATACCGGCATGGCAGTTGTGTTTGTTGAGGTGGGGCAGGATGTTCATTTCACCGGCGGCAGTTTTGAGGCGGCAATCCACGAGGGTGTTGCAAAGGGCTACACCGAGGGTTATCTTCGCAAATCCGTTGTGGCCGACCCGCTCAGAAGGGTCAACACCGGCAACAATACCCCGGCCGTTATTCACACAAGAATAGTGGAGGGCGACAAGGTTAAAATCACGGTTGCCCCCAAGGGCTTCGGCAGCGAGAATATGAGCTCAATGAAGATGTTTACCCCCTCCGCAACAAGGGAGGATATTATTGATTATATAGTATCTGCCGTTTCAAAGGCCGGCAGCAATCCCTGCCCGCCCATGGTTCTCGGTGTCGGAATCGGCGGCGATTTTGAACAGTGCGCCCTGCTTGCAAAGCAGGCACTCTGCCGCAGCGTGAGCATTAAAAACCCCGACCCGTTTTATGCCGAAATGGAAAATGAGCTGCTTGAAAAAATCAACGCCCTTGACATCGGCCCTCAGGGCTTCGGCGGCAGGTGCACCGCGCTTTCGGTTGCGGTTGAGGCGGCGCCCACCCATATAGCCGGGTTGCCCGTTGCGCTCAATGTCGGCTGCCATGTTACAAGGCATGCCGAGGCGACAATTTAAAAATTTATGAATTTTTTGTGATTTTTTTAAAAATTCTTCATTTTCCCCTTTATTTTTTTGTTTAATTGTGCTATTATCTAATCGAAGCTAAAGCTTCAATAAACAAAAGGGGATGGACTATAATGAAAATCACAATTATCGGACGCAAGTGTTCTCCCAGAGATTCGTTTAAGGAGCACGCCGAAAAAAAGCTTGCCAAAATTGAGCGCTTTTTCGGAGCCGATGCCGAGGCTAAGATAACCGCAACGGTTGAAAAGGCTTCACAGACCGTTGAGATTACCATAGTCAACTCCGGTATGATTTTCAGAGCGCAGGAACGCGCGGGCAATATGAATGAAGCTCTCGACAAATGCGTTGATTCCCTCATCCGCCAGATAAGGAAAAACAAAACCAGAATTGAGAAAAAACTTCGCAGCGGAGCAATCGACAGCCTTCTTCCCGTCGGCGAGCCCGAACCCGAGGAGGATTTTGAGGTTGTCCGCACCAAAGAGATTACCCTTAAGCCCCAGTCGGTTGAAGAGGCAATTCTCCAGATGAATCTGCTCGATCACCAGTTTTATGTTTTCCTCAATGTTGAAAACGGCGGCGTGAATGTGGTCTACAAGCGCAGTGACGGAGGTTACGGCCTTATTGAACCCGAGGTTTAATGTGCAAATGAAAGCGGGGTCGGCGGTGCGCCGTTAAATGACCCATTCGCTTTAAATGATATTGATTCTTTTGAGCTGATGGAATTCACTTGCTGATTTCCATCAGCATCTTTTTGATTTAAGAATAATTAAGGAAACGAACTGTATGAAGATTGAATTTGTTATTCCCTGCCTTCTCGGGCTTGAATCGCTTATTTCGGATGAGCTTAAAAGGCTCGAAGCCGAAAATGTGAGGGCTGAAAACGGAAGAGTGCTTTTTGACGGTGATGAGGCAATCCTTGCAAGGGTCAATATCTGCTCCCACTTTGCCGAAAGAGTGCAGATACACATGGGCTCCTTTGAGGCTCACAGCTTTGAAGAGCTTTTTCAGGGTGTTAAGGCTCTGCCGTGGGAGCAATGGATAGGTGCCTTTGATGCTTTCCCCGTTAAGGGCTACTCAATTAATTCCGACCTTTTCAGCGTGCGCGACTGTCAGGCGATAACAAAAAAAGCGGTGGTTGAAAGGCTTAAATCGGTTTACGGGGTTGAATGGTTTGATGAAACCGGCCCCGTTCATCAGATTCAGTTTTCAATTATGAAAAACCGTGTTTCAATGCTCATTGATACCTCCGGCGCGGGGCTTCACAAGCGCGGCTACCGGACTGAGGCAAATGCCGCCCCGATGAAAGAAACCCTTGCGGCGGCACTGTGTTCGCTTTCGCATTTAAGGCCTTACCACAAGCTTTATGACCCGATGTGCGGCTCCGGCACTCTGCTAATAGAAGGCGCTCTGCTTGCTTCAAACACTCCGCCCTGCGTTAACCGCTCATTCTCTGCCGAAAGGTGGGATTCCATTCCGCGCGAAATATGGAAGCGGGAAAGGGAGCGTGCACTTTCGCTCACGGTGCCCATTGATGATTTTGCCGCCTTCGGCTCCGACATTGACCCGGCAGCTATCGAAATAGCAAAGCAGAATGCCAAAAGGGCGGGGGTTGCCGATAAAATAAGCTTCAAAACCGCCGATATAAAGGATTTTGCGCCCGAATCCGAAAAGGGCACATTGATAGTAAATCCCCCTTACGGTGAAAGATTGCTTGACATAGAGCACTGTGAAGTGTTATATAAAGAGATGGGGAAGGTGTTTGAACGCCGCCACGGCTGGTCTTACAGCATAATAAGCCCCGATGAGGAGTTTGAGGCCGCCTTCGGCAGAAAGGCCGACAAGCGCCGCAAGCTTTATAACGGTATGATTAAATGCCAGCTCTATATGTATTTTAAATAATCCGTAATCAGATTACAGGAGGGACAGTAAAATGAAGCATGTTTTTATTATCAATCCCGTTGCCGGCAAAGGAAAATTTCTTGAAGAATTCAAACCCAAAATCGAAGAGTGTGCCAAAAAGAACGGCATTGACTATGAAATAATTATAACAAAGGCCTGCCGCGAGGGAATGGAAACTGTTAAAAAAATGGCGGCAAGCGGCGAAGAACAGCGCTTTTATGCCTGCGGCGGCGACGGCACTCTTTATGAGATAGTCAACGGCGCCTATGGTTTCAAAAATGCTCAGGTTGCGGTTGTTCCGCTCGGCTCCGGCAACGATTTTATCCGCCTTTTCGGCACAAAGGAAGATTTTCTTGAGCTTGATAATGTTGTCAACGGTGTTCCCGTTGAGCTTGATGTTATCAAATGCGGCGATGAAATTGCAATCAACCAGTGCTCAATGGGCCTTGATGCCGAAGTTTGTGCAAGGCAGGCTGATTTTAAAAAGCTGCCCGCAATGAGCGGCGAGGGCGCATACTACGCTGCCTCTCTTTATTCGCTTTTGTGGAAGGTAAAGAACAAATTCACCGTCACTATTGATGACGGCGAGCCGTTCACTCAGGATTGCATATTCTGCGTTGGTGCAAATTCACGCTGGTACGGCGGCGGCTTTAAGGCGGCGCCCAAGGCTATGCCGGATGACGGCCTGCTTGATTTTATTATTGTTGAAAAGAAGTGCAGCCGCGCAAAGCTGCTCACTCTGCTCAATAAATACAAGGCCGGCGAACACCTTGACTGGGATATGACAAAGTTTATCCGCGGCAAAAAGATGACCATTCACTGTGATAAGCCTGCGGCGGTTAATGTTGACGGCGAATGCAGCTATGTTACCGACAGCACGTTCCAGATAGTTGAAAAGGGCATAACCTTTGTTGTTCCCAAAACCTCCGAATTCCTTAAAATAAGAACAAACAGATAAAAATTGAGCCCTCCGTGAAAAAGGCGGTGCAAATTAGGGATAAATCGTCTGAAAACGCATATTTCAGCGAATAACTGCTTCAAAAGCGAGCAACATACGACAGTATGCC
>JAZUJM010000114.1:0-10696 GCA_045642785.1 Acutalibacteraceae bacterium
ACAAAAATGACTTTACACCAAAGGCTGCAGCAGGTGCCGTGAATACATTTAATACCCTGACGGCAGGAAAAAAGCTTGCAAACATCGAGCAAACAAGATACGGACTGTTTTACCAAAAGTCTGCCTATGCGGCAACATATGCGCAAAGCGGCAAAACCGTATATGTGGTTTGGGCAGAGTCGGAATTTGATATGGATATCACCCTTCCCGATGCACAAATCACCGTTTATGATATGCAGGGCAATATAATCGAAGATAATGTTCAGGGCGGAGTGAAGCGAATCAGTGCGGGACCTTCTCCGGTTTATATTGCTTTTGATGCCGAACCCGTGAATGCCGGGCAGGATTTTTTGCAAAAAGCCATTGCGTTTTTTAAACATATATTCAGGGTGATTGCAAACGGATTTGTCGGCTGGTAACACCGGAAAAAACAGATGTTTGTACGGTAGTATTTTTGCCTTGACAAACCGCGATTGTTTTTCTGTCCGGGGGCTTGCTCCTGCCGAAAAAAACAGTAAAATTGACAATCGCCGTGTTTAAAAAAGGCAAATTTACAATCTATAATGGGATTTAACGAAAGGGGAAACTGCAATGAAAATATTATGTATCGGCAACAGCTTTTCGGAGGATGCGACAAGCTGCCTGAGCCGTGCGGCAAAGAATCAGGGGATTGATATTTATACCGAAAATCTTTATATCGGCGGCTGTTCGCTGGAGCGCCACTATAACAATATGATAAGCGGTGAAAAGGCCTATGAGCTGCAAATAAACGGTGAAAAAACGGATATAATGATTTCCCTTGCCGAGGCTCTTCAAAAAGAAAAATGGGATGTTGTCACCGTTCAGCAGGCGAGCCATTTTTCCGCGTTTTACTCAACCTATCAGCCCTTTGCAAGTGCGCTTGTTGAGTATATACGCGAAAAGCAGCCCGGTGCAAAGCTGTTTATTCATCAGACCTGGGCTTATGAGGAGGGCTCTCAGAGGCTTGCGGAAAACGGCTTTGCTTCAAGAAAAGAAATGTTTGCGAAGATTAAAGAAAACTATCGCCTTCTGGCAGAGGAGTGCGCCGCCGACGGGGTGATTCCGTCGGGTCAGGTTTTTGAAAATATGGCGGCAAAGGGGATAAAATGCCACCGCGACACCTTTCACGCTTCACTCGGAGCAGGGCGTTATGCACTGGCACTTACATGGATAAAAGCTTTAACCGGCGCTGATATAAGCGGCAACACATTTGATAAAACCGAAGAACCGTTAAGGGCGGACGAAGCCGATAGAATAAAAGAAGCCGTTATGCGGTAAATTTACCGAATAACAGTAAAAAACCCGTATGGCCTATAACCATACGGGCTTTTAATTGGCAAAAATGCTTTATTTTTTCGGATTGGCTTTGAGCCAGTTTACCGTGTCGCGCAGGGAATCCTCGGCGCTCATCGGCGAATAGCCAAGCTCCTTTGCAGCTTTTTCATAGGAGAAATTGCAGTTTTCGCAAAGCTTGTTTATTGAAAACGGCGTGAGCACGGGCGGGAGCTTTGCCGCTTTGAAAACCTTTTCTATAAGCGGGCAAAGGGTGAGAAGTGTTTTTTTGCCGAGCTTTATTTTCGGCGCTTTTTTGCCGTTGATTTTTGCAAGGGTCTTGATAAATTCATCAACGGTCAATCTGTCGCCGCAAAGGAAATAACACTCGCCGCCTTTTCCTTTTTCTGCCGCGGCAATCATTCCCTTTGCAACATCGCGCACATCAACAAAATTGTAGCCGCCGAAGTTTAACGAAACGGGGAACAGGCCCTTAAGGTAGAGCCCTATCATCGTGCACACGCTGTTGGTGCCGTAAATATCGTTGGGGCCTATGCAGCAGCTCGGGTGAACAACGCAGGTTTTAAGGTTTTCATCCGCCGAATCAATAACATACTGGGTTGCCGAGGCCTTTGATTTGCCATAGGCGCCCTCAATGGGCTTCGGGTCAAATTCGGAAAGCTCTCTGATAACCGAATTATCGGTTCCCACGGGAATACAGTCAACCGAGGAAACATAAACAAGGGTTTTAACTCCGCATTTTTTGCAGGCGGCAACAACATTCTTTGTTCCGCCGAAGTTAACATCCCACACAAGCTTGTCTCTTTCGCCTGTTATGTCAACAATTCCGGCAACGTGATAAACGGTGTCGGCACCTTCAAAGGCCTCTTCAAGGTGCTTGGGGTCGCGCACATCGCCTATCATTTTTTCACAGCCGAATTCATCAAGCTCATTGCAGTCAAAAAGCAGAGAAAGTCTGATTCTTTCATCCTTTTTTGCAAGCTCGCTTACAAGAGCGTAGCCGAGGTATCCGTTTGCACCGGTTACAACGGTGAGCTTTTTCTCCATTATATTTTACCTCCGTGGTTTTTTCTTTTCCCATTTTATCACTTTGTGTTCCCGCTTTGTGTCCGCTTTGGAACAATAATGAAAATAATATGTAAATAGTATTTATTTTTGTTTTAAATACAATGTGACAAATCAGGATGAGTGTGTTATAATACTTCCCGACTTTTTGAAAGAGGAGAAAAGAAAAAGTGGCGGAAAATAAAATGGGCGTTATGCCCGTAAACAAGCTTATAATCAATATGTCAATGCCGATGATAATTTCAATGCTTGTTCAGGCGTTGTACAATATTGTGGATTCGATTTTTGTTGCGATGATAAACGAGCAGGCGTTAACTGCAGTTTCGGTGTCGTTCCCGGCGCAGAACCTTATGATAGCCGTTGCCTCCGGCACGGCGGTGGGCGTCAATGCGCTTGTTTCGCGCTCACTCGGCGAAAAGAACCCGGAAAAGGCAAACAAAACCGCCGAAAACGGAATCTTCCTTGCCGTTATCAGCTTTATCGTGTTTATGCTTCTCGGCATTTTCGGCAGCAGGGCGTTTATCTCTTCACAAACCAAAGTGCCCGAAATCATAGAATACGGAACCGAGTATCTGACAATCGCCTGCGGCGCTTCGTTCGGTATTTTTCTTGAAATCATTTTTGAAAGAATACTTCAATCCACGGGCAGAACCTTTTACACAATGATTACTCAGGGCGTGGGTGCGATTCTTAATCTGATTTTTGACCCCGTTTTCATTTTTGTGTTTAAGCTCGGAGTTCGCGGCGCCGCATTGGCAACCGTTCTCGGCCAGATTGTTGCCGCCGTGCTCGCCATTATTTTCAACATCAAAAAGAACCCCGAAATCCGCCTTAACATAAAGGGCTTCCGCCCGGATGCGAAGATTATAGGCGGCATTTACAGAATCGGAGTTCCTTCAATAATTATGGTTGCGATAGGCTCCGTTATGACCTACTGCATGAACAAAATCCTTGTTGCCTACACCACCGGCAAAGAAACAGCGGTAACGGTTTTCGGTGCATTTTTTAAGCTCAACAGCTTTATCTGTATGCCCATTTTCGGCCTTAACAACGGCATAATTCCCATAATCGCTTACAATTACGGGGCGGGCAACAAAGACAGAATGGTTAAGGCTGTCAAGCTCTCAACCGTTTATGCAGGTGTGTTCAGCATAATCGGCGCGGTGCTGTTTATCACAATACCGAAAACGCTTCTCGGCTTTTTCAGTGCGTCGGAAAAAATGCTTCAGATAGGGGTTCCGGCGCTCAGAATTGCAGGCACAAGCTTTGTTTTTGCGGGCGTGTGCATAACCCTCGGTGCGGCATTTCAGGCGCTGGGCAAAAGCATATTCTCAATGATAGTGTCAATTATCCGCCAGCTTGCGGTGCTCACCCCGGCGGCCTTCCTGCTTGCCCGTTACGGTATGAAAACCGGCAACGACAATCTTGTGTGGTTCTCTTACCCGATAGCGGAAATTTTCTCGCTTCTGGTTTCCGTGGTGTGCTTTATTTATGTTTATAAAAATGTGATTCAGAAAATAAAACAACCGGATAATATTAACGGGTAAAAGAGGGGTTAAAATTGATATCTTTGCTTTGTTCATTTGCGGCGCTGATTATCGGCACGGCGCTTTACGGCAGGGTTACAGAAAAGTGTTTTTCCCCCGATGACAGGCCAACCCCCGCTGTTTTAATCAATGACGGAGTTGACTGCATCCCGATGAAAACGCCGAGGGCGTTTTTGATTCAGCTGCTCAACATTGCGGGCACGGGCCCGATTTTCGGTGCTTTGATGGGTGCTCAGTTCGGCCCCTGCGTTTTTCTTTGGATAGTGTTCGGCTCAATTCTCGGCGGCGCCGTTCACGATTATATGGTCGGTATGATTTCATGCCGCCACGAGGGCAAGTCGATAGCCGAGCTTTCCGGCATTTACCTTGGCAAAGCCGGTATGTGGATAATGAGGGTGTTTTCGCTGCTTATTCTTCTCCTTATCGGCACGGTGTTTATCACAAGCCCCGCCGCCCTTCTTGCAAACCTTACGCCGAAGGCGTTGAACACAAATTTTTGGGTCGTTGTAATAATTGTTTATTATATACTTGCAACTCTTCTTCCCATTGATAAAGTTATAGGAAAGCTTTATCCGCTTTTCGGCGTGGTTCTTCTTGGCATGGCCTTCGGCATTTTCGGCGCCCTTGCTTTTTCGGGTAAGTATACCGTGCCGGAGATTGAGCTGAGCAATTTTCACCCGGAAAATCAGCCGGTGTGGCCCTATATGTTTATCACCGTTGCATGCGGCGCAATATCCGGCTTTCACGCCACGCAGTCACCGATGATTTCAAAATGTATAATCTCCGAAAAGGACGGAAGAAAAGTGTTTTACACCGCAATGATAACCGAGGCCTTCATAGCCCTTATATGGGCTGCGGCGGGCGTTTCGTTTTACGAAACCACCGGGGGGCTGAGCAATGCCCTTAATGAAATGGGTCAGTCAGGTGTGGTGCACGAAATCTCTTTTTCGCTTTTGGGCAAATTTGGCGGTATACTTGCGGTTATCGGCGTTGTTGCCTGCCCCATTACTTCGGGCGATACCGCTTTCCGCAGCGCAAGGCTTATTATTGCCGAAACGACAAAGCTCAATCAGAAGTCACTCAAAAACAGGCTGATTATAACCCTGCCGCTGTTGGGCATAGGCGCGGTTCTTTCTCAGCTTGATTTCAATGTGCTGTGGCGTTATTCCTCATGGAGCAATCAGACCCTTGCAATGGTTTCGCTGTGGGTTGCAACGGCTTATCTGTTAAAGAAAAACTCCAAACCGCTTTCATCGCTGATAACCGCCTTGCCTGCGTCGTTTATGGTCGCGGTCAGCGTTACATATATCCTTATGGCGGAGGAGGGGCTTCGCATAAGCTCTGCCGCTGCCTATCCCGCCGGAGTGATTTGTGCGGCGGCGGTGTTTACTGTATATGCGGTTTTTCTTTCAAAAAGACTTGTTAAAAGCAAAACAAACTGAGCCGATTATGTCGGTTAATAATGAAAAAAGGTGAATGACTTTGAAAAATCTTTGCGATTTTATGATAATCCAGCGCGGAACCGACGGCTTCGGCAGGGCGGATTTCTGCGGCGAATACAGCTTTAAGCAGGATGAATTTGCCGTTGCCCGCGTTGTGCGTGAGGATGACAATATGACCGTTATCGGCTGGCAGAGGTGCGAAAAAACCGAAACCGGCTGGGAAATCGCCCTTGTTATTCCCGAGGGCGGGCTTTACCGCGCCGAGGCGCGTGTTACAGCGGGCGAATTTAACGCTCACCTCAACAATTACGACTGGGCTCAGATGATTGCCTGCGCCCGCCATTTCGGTGTTGGTGATATTTTTGTTATGGCAGGGCAGAGCAATATGAGCGGCTACGGCAAGGACCCTGCCTACGACCCGCCTCAGCTCGGAGTTCATCTTTTTGATAATGCGGGAATGTGGGGCATTGCCTCCCATCCGCTGGCAACGGTGTCAAATCCTGTTTACGGCAATAATGACGGCGCTTCCGGCACATCGCCCGGCCTTGCCTTCGGCAGAATGATGAGCCTGCGGCTCGGCGTTCCCGTCGGCCTTGTTTCCGCCGCCCTCGGCGGTTCGCCGCTTGAGGCATGGAACCCTGCCGAGGAAAACTGCTGGCTGTACAAATTAATGGCGGAAAAGGTTGAAGAGGTCGGCGGCTTTGCAGGTATGGTCTGGTATCAGGGCTGCAATGAAACCGGCGATGAGGCCGAGGCAAAGGCTTACTTTGATGATTTCAGCCGTGCCGTAAGTCTGTGGCGTGAAAAATTCGGGTTTTTCGAGATTGTTACCTGCCAGCTTAACCGCCACGCGTGGAAGGGTGAACCGAATGACCGCAACTGGGGAATAGTGCGCGAGGCTCAGCGCCGCGCGGCAAAGGAGCTGCCGGGCGTGTTTGTTGTGCCCACCCTCGATATGTACACAAGTGACGGAATACACAACGCAAGCGGAGCCTGCATTGTAATCGGCGAAAGAATGGCAAGCGCAATGCTTAAAGGCAAATACGGCCTGCCGGGCTGCTTTGCACCCGATATAAAGCGAATCAAAAAGCTTGATGAAAAAACAATTCTGCTTGAATTTGAACAGGAGCATACCCTTCGCACTATGGATGACCTTGCGTGCGGAATGAATATTGAAGATGAAAACGGAATGATGAAATGCACCGCCGTTTCGGTTTGTGAAAGCGGCGCAAAGGTTACGGGTGAGCGTGAAATCGGCGAAAATGCCGTGTTCCACGCCTATTGGGAGCGTGAGGAACCCGCATTCTTCCTGCGCGATATCTACGGTATGCCGATGCTTGCCTGCTTTGGTGTAAAGATTGATTAATACAAAAATATAACCCGTCAGCCTTTGTTTTTTAAGACTGACGGGTTTGATTATTATATGTATTTTTGAAGCGGTGAGGTGGGATTTTTCTTTTCTTTAAGCTTCTTTTTGAGCACAAGCAGCGGGAGCCCCGCGGCTGCCGCAAGGGGATAAACCAAAGAGAGCAGAAGTGCCGCCGCCGTAACAAGACCCATAACGGCATCGCCCGCGTGAGAGGTGAAAACGGGGGCGATAACCTCACTTTGCGGCATAACGGTAAAGTCAATATCGGCTTCACGGTCAGGAACGGAGCTGTTATAAAGCAGGGGTTCGATTACCTGCGAAACGGAGTATCCGCCGAGCACCTTCTTTTTGATATCAACGAAAGGCTGTGTGTCAATTATGCCGTCAAGGGCGGCACAAAGCGACATCAGATATTTGTACTCGGGTGTGTCCGGGGTGAATTTTCCGTCGCCCCTGAGCATATTAAACGCGCTTTCAATCAGCAAATCAAAAACCTTTTCATCCTTTATTTTGCCGTATTCGGCATCGCTGAGCTTTGCCTTGCCTTTAACAATAAAATAAAAATCGCCTAAGGTTGCTTTATCAAGGAACTTCTTAACTGCCGCGTTTTTGCCGGTGATTGAGCGGTAATATTCGTTGTACATTCCCTTGTGATAATGCTCAAGAAGAGATTCTTCTTCAATTTCAAAGTCCTGCGGAGTGGTTACATAGGTGCAGTTGTATTTGATTCTGCCGTTTATCCCGTCAAGCTCAACAAGGCGGTAGGCGGGGGGATAGAACCTAACGCTCGGCACCGTGATATCGCAAAGCAGATTGCCCTTTTCACTTTTAACATAGCCCACATCGCAAAAATGAGTGTGGCCGGTGAAGGCAAGATTTATGCCCATATCGGCAAGGGTGTGGCCGGGCACGGGGGAGCGCATATCGCGGTTTTCTTTGCCGGCACCGATTCTGTAAGCCGGAGCGGGGGGCACAAGCGGATGATGTGAGCAGGCGAAAATATACTTTCCGTCACGCTTTGCTTCATTTATCATCCTTTCAATCCAGCGGAAGCACGAGGGGGAGTAGGTTGCGCTTTTATCCTTTAAGCATTCTTCGTTGCGGAAGCTGTCGTTGAGCATAAGGCAGCGCGTTTTGTCATCAAGGTCAATGCAGTAGGAAAAGCTTGAGGCGTGAACGGAATAAGCATCATCCGGGCCGAATTCAATGTATGTTTCCCACACATCCTCGGGGCATACGGATTCAACCAGTTGGGGGGCACATTCCTCCTCGCTTAAATCCGAAAACTCATCGGTAACATAATCGTGCCAGTTAACGCCCTCGGGGTTGAACCACGGCTTTGACCACGGCTCTGAGATGTATTTTACCTTTTCGCCGAATTTGCGAGTGTAGGCCTTGTGGTGGTTAAAGTCGTGAGTTGCGAAAATAACATAAATCTTCTTGCCCTGCTTTTTTACCTCACGCAGAAAAGCAGAAAAATCCTCGTGGCTGTATTTATCGCCGCGGTCGGTAAGGTCGCCCGTGATAAGCAGCACATCGGCTTCCTGAGCCGCCTGCAAAACCGCCTGCTCGGTAACGGAGGGCTGAAGATTGAGCTCTTTGTTGTCGGGGTCGGCTATCATTCTGCGTGAAATGTAGTGGGTATCGGAAAGAACCGCAAATTTCAATTTAATCATCCTTTTAAATCTTTTTTTGCAAGAATGCTCCGTTTCAATCTTATCATATCAAATACTTATTTTCAACTTGTTTTATTGAACGGTTTCGGTTGACAGAGGAAAATGATTGATATAATATTGAATTAATCAGAAGAAAGAAGAGTAATTATGAATTTATGCTTTTCCACCCTCGGCTGTTCCGAAAAAAGCCTTGATGAGGTGCTTGCCCTGTGCACGCAGTATGAAATACCGAATCTTGAAATAAGAGGAATAGGCGGCGAGCTTGACAACCGCCTGATTCCGGATTTCACCGCCGAAAACATTGCTGCTTCGGCAACTAAAATCAGGACGGAGGGGGTTGCACCGCTTGTTGTGGGCACATCCTGCTCATTTCACGATTTGAATAATTATGATTGTGCAATTAAGGAGGGCAGGGCGGCTGTTTTAACCGCCGCCGCACTCGGCGCAAGTGCAATAAGAGTATTCGGCAACAATCTCGGCGATAATCCCGCCGAAAGCACAGCGAGGGTAATCGAGGGTATAAATGAGCTTTGCACTTGCGGTGCCGGTTCCGGCGTTGATATTCTGCTTGAGGTTCACGGCGATTTCAACACCGTTTCCGCACTCAGTCCCGTTACCGAAAAGCTTAAGGGTAAAAGCAATTTCGGCCTGATATGGGATATCTGCCACACCCACTCAACCTACGGCGAAAAGTGGCCGGTGTTTTATGAAGCGTTTCGCCCGTTCATCCGCCATGTGCACATAAAGGATGTAAGCGGCGGAAAGCTTGTTTTGCCGGGTGAGGGTGAAATTCCGATAAGGGATATTGTTTCCCGTATGCTTGCCGACGGCTACAAGGGCGCTTTTTCGCTTGAATGGGAGAAAAAGTGGCACCCGGAGCTGCAGGATATGGAAAAAGCCTTAAATAAATTTAAAGAGATAATGCTTTGATATGAAAACATTTATTGCTGTTGAAAATGATGAAACAAGGGCAACATTCCTGACAAAAGAGAATATGGAGCTGCTTAAAAGCTTTGGCGAGGTTCGCGAAATCGGGAGTGATTTTTCCGAAAGCGGAGCGGCGAAAGGGGTGGGCGACAGCGAGGTTTATATGACCTGCTGGGGTTCGCCCGCGCTCAGCGAAAGGGTGCTTGCCGCGGCGCCGGAAATGAAGCTGCTTGTTCACCTTTGCGGCACGGTTGCCCCCTTTGTTTCGCGTGAAATGTTTAAAAGAGGAATAAAAGTGATTTCCGGCAATGCGTTTTTTGCCCGTTCAACGGCGGAGGGTGCGCTTGCCTATATTCTTGCCGCTCAGCGCGACATTCCGTTTTATTGCACCGAGCTTAAGGAGCACAAAAGGTGGAAGCCCGAAAACGCCGCAAGCAGGGGGCTTATCGGCAAAACAGTCGGCCTTGTCAGCTTCGGCGCGGTTGCAAAAAATCTTGCCGCAATGCTTATGCCCTTTGGCGTTAAGCTTTTGGTATATGATGTTGTTCGGGTACCGGAGGCACTTCGGGAGCGCTTCGGCATTACTCAGGTGAGCCTTGAAGAGCTTTTTGAACAATCGGATATCATAAGCGTTCACACACCGCTCAACAGCGAAACTCACCGCTTGATAGGCCGTGAGCTGTTTGAAAAAATAAAGCCCGGTGCGCTGTTTGTGAACACCTCACGCGGGCAGATTATTGACCAGAGCGCACTTGAATCGGCGCTTAAAGAGGGGCGGTTCCGCGCAGTTACCGATGTTTATGAGCAGGAGCCGCCGAAAAAGGACTGCGGGCTTTTCTCTGCCCCCGGGCTTATTATGATGCCGCATATGGGCGGCCCGACCCTTGATTTAAGAGCATCCATAGCCGGTGAGCTTATCCGTGAGGCGCACGGATTTATTGACTGCTCCGAAGGCCTGAAAAACGAAATAGGGGAGGAAGCGGCATTTCTGATGTCGGAAAGATAATATGATTGCTTCACCTTACAAAAAACCGTTCATAACTCCGCCGCCGGAGCACCCGAGGCTTATGCTCACCAAAAAGGATTTGCCGAGGATAAGGGAAAATCTGCTTTTGCCGGAGAATTTGCAGGCCGCGGAAATAACAGAGGAGCTTTGCCGCCTTGAAATAACCTGCACGGGCGCAACCCCCGAATACGGAACCTATAACCTTGCCGAGGTGCTGGCTGCCGAGGCGCTTTCGTTTAAAGCCCTGCTTAACGGGGATAAAGAAAGCGCAGAAAAGGCGATTGCCGCAATTATGCTTTTGCTCGGCTCGTTTAAGGTGCAGGGTGGCAATATGGGCGCAAGGTGGGGCG